>SCVN01000015.1 GCA_004296885.1 Nitrospirota bacterium
ACGTGAAACATGTGAATGGGAAATGGCGAATCGCGAAGCGCAAGCCGGTTCGGACTCTGCGAACCGGTCCGGCTCACCGTTCACCGTTCACCGTTCACGGATTCCGATCATCGCCATGACCGCCAACAGCCTGCCGGGAGACCGGGAACGGTGCCTGGACGCAGGCATGGACGAGTACATGGCCAAACCCGTGACCCTCGACGGCCTGCGCACCCTCCTCGCGCGATGGCTCCCGCCGGAAGCCCCGGCGCACGACGCATCCGATGCGCACCTCGTCTCTCGTGACGCGCAGAACACTGGGCCTGCATCTTCGGACGTTTCACACAATACGCGTCACGAAAGCCGCGCGCCTGAGGGGCCGGTCTTCGATCGGGACGAAGCGCTGGCACGACTGGGCAATGACGCCGTGTTGCTCCAGGAAATGGCCCGCTTGTTCTTGCGACATTATCCCCGGACGATCACCGATCTCCAAGCCGCGCTGGCCAAGCCGGATTACGAGCAGGTGGCCAGGATCGCGCACCGGGTAAAAGGCATGGTCGGCAACTTTTGCGCCTGGCGCGCGTCCGGCCAGGCGGCGCAGGTCGAGGACCGGGGACGACAACAGGACCAAGAGGCGGCCGTACTGGCCTGCCGGGAGCTGGCCGATGAACTGATCGCGCTTGCCCGAGCCCTCACCGCGTTTCTTCAGGAGGCCGTCCCCTGCAAGTCCTGATCGCCGAAGACGATCCGATCTCGCGCCTGGCGCTCGACACCAAGCTCACGCAGTGGGGCTATCAGGTGGTCGGCTGCGCCGACGGCGAGGAGGCCGTCCGCGCCCTCCAGGGACCGTCTGCCCCGGAACTGGCGATCCTGGACTGGGACATGCCCGGCTTGAGCGGGCCGGATGTCTGCCGGGAAGTTCGGAAGCGACAACAGGAACCCTATCTTTATCTCATTATACTGACGGCGAAGGACGAGAAAGAAGATCTGATCGCCGCCCTGGAAGCCGGCGCGGACGAATACCTGCGCAAACCATTCGACCCGCAGGAACTGAAGGCGCGTCTTCGGACCGGCCAACGGATTCTGAATTTGCAACGGGAACTAATCGCCTCGCGGGAGACCCTCCGCGTCCAAGCCTCTCATGATGCCCTCACGGGCCTCTGGAACCGAGGCGCCATCCAGCGCATCCTGGAGCAGGAGTTCGACCGCGCGCAACGCACGGAGGCGCCGCTGGGGCTCGTACTGGGCGACCTGGATCTGTTCAAGCAAGTCAACGATACCTACGGGCACCTGGCCGGAGACACCGTGTTGCGGCAGGTGGCCGCCGCGTTGCAACAGTCCATGCGCGGGTACGACGCGGTGGGACGTTACGGGGGGGAGGAGTTCCTCGTCCTGCTGCCCGGCTGCGATCTTTCAAATGCCCGCCTGGCCGCGGAGCGGCTCAGAGCCTGCATCGAAGACCTGCCGATCGTGATCGAAGCGAGACCCGGCCGAAGTCAAACGATCCGCGTCACCATGAGTCTCGGCCTGGCAGTCTCGGCCCCGTCGCACCGGCCTGCCGATTCGGACGCCTTGATCTACGAAGCCGATTCCGCCCTCTACCGGCTGAAGGGGACCGACAGACGCAACCGAGTCGAGCTGTTTCTGCCGGAACTCACCGACAGTCCCTTGGCGAATCAATAAGCTGACACGTTGTCGCGAGTTAAAAAGTCTATAAAGTCGGAAAGTCTATCAAGTCTTGGGTCAAAGAACTTTTGGACTTTCAGACTTTCCAACTTTGCGACTCTTACGCTTAGGGGCAGGCCACCGGTTGGGCAAAGAGCGGGTAACGGGTTGGCAGTTCGTCGTGCAGGATGACTTGTTTGGCCTTCCGCGTCGGCTCATGAACGACGACCGGCGCCCTCAGGTTGGCCGTAATGTGGTCCGGATCGCCCGGCGGGACCGTCAACAACACGAACAAGATCAAGTCCTCGTCGGCCGGCGTCCCCAGGTCGGCCAGAGCGGCCGGTTCCATCGTCGCCTGGTAGTCCGGCTTGAACAAGCGCGGATCCATAATCACGAAGGCCAGGTCGCCTTCGTCCACCGACTGCAGCCACTTGAACGGCGCCTCCCGGTCGTGGTCCAGAATGATGTAGCGGGTGGACCGGGGAAATCCGATGATGCCGGACGGGAACCGAATGAGCACGTCCTCCCGGCATTCAAGCTCGCCGAACCGACTGGTCGTGATCTTCATGCGATGTCCAGTTGAGGCGGTGTGGACCTCAGGGGCCGGCACAAGGGTTCACACATGGTTTGTCTCCGCTCGGGCGGGAACGTTGAGCCGCTTCAAGGCCTCGGTCAAGACCGGCTGCGCCCGGGCGGCCTGTTTGTTCTCTTCGAGAATCTTCGCGTAGATTTCGTCGCGATGGACTTGGACGGCGCTGGGCGCCTCGATCCCCAGCCGAACCTGGCCGGCCTTCACTTCCAGCACCACCACCCGGATATCGGACCCGATGGTGATGCCTTCCCCTAACTTCCGTGTCAGGACCAGCATGGTCGCCCTCCTTGGCTCCCCGGTCTACGGTACACCAGCGTTATCGGTCGATCGGCGCCAAACTTGACCCCCTTGTCGCCTCGCTATTGAAGAAATTTGAGCAGTGAATTCTGGAAAATCAGACTGGCGATTTGCGACGTCGCCTGCAGCGACAGTTGCTGCTGCTGCAACTCGGAGAGCGCTTGCACCAAGTCGGTGTCCTGCTTGTCGGACAGAGACTTGGTGAGCAAATCTTTGAACTGCCCCAGGCTCGCGTTGGTCGCGTCCAGCCGATTCGTCAGCGCACCGATCTCCCCTTGCGCCTTCACCACTTGGGATGTCGCGGTCTCCGCGTCGGCATTACCCTGCTCGATGCCGCCCCTATAGCTCCCGTTCAACGCCGAGACCAGATTCTTGATGGAGGCAAACAGATCGATCGAGGCTCCCGTAAAGACCTGATTCCCCGGCAGGTTGGTCTTGACCGTCTGGTTGTCCCCGACCTCGATCGCCTGCAGCCCGGATGTCCCCTGGTACTGGACCCCGGTCTGGATGCGGAAGAGGTCGCCGGCGGCCGGCGCCGCCGAACCGTCCGTGATTTTAAGCTGCAATCCGTCGAACGTGATGGCACTGCCCGAGGTATAGGTCTGGCTCGCCAAGACGGTCTCGAAATTCGGCGCAACGGTGAACTTGTCGCCGCTCTTGGGGACCCCGCCGGACCCGTCCTTCAGCACCACGCGCAGTCCTTTGAAGTCGATATTGGCCCCGCTCGTGTAGGTGTTGCCGGCGGACAGGACGACACTCGTCGTCGTGTCCGTGATCTTATACTGGGTGTCGGAGGTGAACTCGATCTCGAAGGAGTCCGGGGTGACGGCCGAGGAATCCACGACACCGGCATCGGCCTTGACCGCGCCGCCGGTGTTCGCGCTGTTGGCCGACACGGCGATCGGCGCGGACACATTGTAGACATCGAAGGCCGTGGCCGACGTGAACTTGATCACGTAATCGTCGAGCGTGACCGCATTGGCGTCGCGCACGACTCCTTGTCCGATCAGCGCGCCGCCCGTGTTGCCGGTCGCCGCACTCGTCAGGGCCCGCAGCGCGAAGGGGGCCGCGCCGGTCGTCGTACTCCCCCCGTTGAACCCGAGCGCGCGCTGCCCCAACCCGCCGGTTACCAGGGCCGTGGATGCCGAGCCGGCGCTGTTGGACGTAATGACCAGATGATCCGTATCGAAAGTGACCGTCACGCTCTTGCCCGCCGCCGTCAACGTGGCGTCGGCGTTGATCTTGGTCTGCACCTGCGTGGCCAGGGCCGCGCCGGTGGCGTACGCCCCCGCCGTCAAGGTGATCGTCCCCGAGGCGGTTCCGTCCACCGAGACCGTCAGCGTATCGTTGCTTCCTCCCGTCACGGTCAACGGCACCGTGATCGCCACCCCGGTCGCCCGTCCGTGGGAGCCCGTCCCCGCGAAGAGCGCCTGGCCCCCGACTTCGGTGTTGGCCGTCTGCCGGAGCTGCTCGAAGATTTGCCGCGCCTCCTGCGCCCCGGTGGCCCGGTCGGAGGCAGAATTGGTGTCATCGCTGAGCTGGATGGCCAATTCTTTGATCCGAGCAAGCGATGACGTGACGCTGCCGAGCGTCGTATCCGCAGCGCCCAGACGTGAAGTCCCGTACTGGACATTGCGAATCCGCTGGTCGGCCGCTGCCAGGCCGGCCTTGTCCGCGATAATCTGTCCGAAGGGAGCGGGATCATCGGAGGGCTGCGTGACCTTCTTTTGTGAAGACACCTGGTCCTGCACCGCCAACGTTTTGGCTCGAATCCGTTGGAGATTGCTCATGACCACATCGAAGACTTGCAGCTCAGAGACACGCATAGTCGCTCACTGTTTGATGGTGACCAGGGTTTGCAGCAGTTCGTCGGTCATCTTGATCATGCGGGATGCCATCTCGAACATGCGTTGATACTTGAGCATATTGATCAGCTCTTCATCCATCGACACGCCGGACACTTCGCCGCGGAACACTTGCAGCTGATCCTGCAGGCCTTGTTGCGCGTTCAAGTCCCGATCCGCTCCTTGGGCGGACGTGCCGATGGAGGTGGCCGCCGCCTGGTACGCGCCGCTGAATGTGACGTTCCCCAAGCCCGCCATGGATTTGCTTTGCAAGGCGCTCAGGGCCAGCGCGTTGGTATTGTCGCCCGGGATGCCGCCCAGACTCGAGGCGGCCGCCACCTTATCCGCGCTCGTCAGCGAAACGGAGGCGTCCTCGGCGGCCCCCGTGTAGGCGTTGATCTTCAGCTTGTCGCCTGCGGTCGGCGTGCCGGCCACCGTCACCTGGATCCCGTCCAGCGTAAAGGTCGAGCCGGCGACGAAGGCTCCGCTGGTGGCGGTCGCCGTGCCGGCTGACAGGCCCAGCGAGGCCCGCGCATCGCTCCCGGCCCCCGGCGCCGCAAATGTCACGGCGGAGGTACTGGCCGTCGAGTCCGAGGTGACGATCAGCCGGCTGTTCGTCGGATCGTAGGTGACGGTGACGCTCTTGCCCGCCGCCGTCAGCGTCGCGTCCGCGTTGATCCTGGTCTGGACTTCGGTGGCCAGTTGCGCGCCGGTATAGGTGCCCGGCGTCAACGTAAGATCGCCCGAGGTGGTGCCGTCCACCGTGGCCTTGAACTTGTCGGCCGTCGCGGCCACGACGGTCAGCGGGACCGTCACGGCCGTCCCCGCATAATTGCCCTTGACGTTCGTCCCGGTCGTCGCATCCACCAGCGTATAGACAGGCCCGGCGGTGAACCGGATCTCGTAGTCGTGCAAGGTCAGGAGACTCGGGGCCGAGATCGACGAGGCGGACACGGAGGTCGTCCCGCTGTTCGTGCTGGGAATGGTCGAGCTGACCGACAGGGTGGAGAAGAAATCCTGCCCCGTCGATCCGTCCAGCCCGTATCCCTGCCGATGCTGCTGGTTCACTTCGGTCACCAACCCGGCGGCCAGTCGGTCCAGCGCCTGCAACTGGTTCGGGATAATCGTGTCCCTCGCATCCAGCAGTCCCTTGAGCTTCCCCCCCGTAATCAGACTGGTGATATCCTGCGTGGCGCTCGTCGAGCCCACGGCATAACGAACGTCCTGCATCCCGCCGTTGTCGCTCCGAGCCAGCCCGGACAAGGTGCGGGTCGTGCCCTTCTCCACCAGAACCTGTCCCCGCCCCACGAATATCGACACCTGCCCGGAGGCATCTTCGATCGACGAGAATCCGATCCGGTCGGCCAGATCGTTCAGCAGCCGTCCGCGCTGGTCTTTCAGGTCGTTGGCGTTTTGCTCCCTGATCGTCGCGTCGTTGATCTTGGCGTTCAGGTCTGCAATCTGCGTGGCCAGTCCGTTCACTTCCGTGATGGTCTGGCTGATCTGGGTATCCAGCGACTTGCGCTGCTCGTTGAGATTCGACGCGGTCTGCGCCATCTGTCCCGTGAGCGTCGCCGCCTTGGACAACAAGACACTCCGGGCCGTGACATCCGACGGGTTGGTGGCGACATCCTGCAGTGAGGAGAAGAAACCGTTCAGCGCGGCTCCGATCCCCTGGTCGTTGGAATCGCCGTACAGGCTTTGGACGCGGAACAACGCGCTCCGGTACGCCTGGTACCGGCCGAGCTTCTGATGGGAGGTATTTAACTGTCCATCCAACAGCTGGTCGACGGTGCGCCGGATCTCGGCCACGCGCACGCCGGTTCCCACCTGGCCCGGATTGCCGTCCTGGGGAACCGTTTCGGTCAACACCGCATCCTGCTTGGAATAGCCGGGCGTATTGACGTTCGCGACGTTTTGACCGATGACCGTCAAGGACTGTTGAGAAGCCTGTAAGGCGTTTCTGCCGATCTCGAAGAGCGTGCTGATCCCGGCCATCGCCTACCCTCTCCTCGCCAGCAGGGCCCCGCCGACGGGCTTGGCTTGCAGCATCCCGGCGTCGGAGTACAGCGGGGGCCCCAGCGGCGCCCCTTGTCGGATCGCCAGGGTATCTTCGACCAAGGCCAAAGAGCCGGCCACCAACAGGCGACTGATGTCGTTGGCATCGCGCGCATCCAGGATAGATCGGTTGAGCCGATCCTGCTGCCGCAGCAGCCGCCCGGCCGCTTCGGCGCCGATTCGGCCGGCAATCATGGTGAGGGTGACCGATTCGGAGGGCAGGCCCCAGTCGGCTGCGAGTTGCGCCACCAGGGTGGCTCGCTGTTCTTCCAGCTGACGCAATTCCGTCAGCAAGGCCAGCTTGCGCTGATTGGAAGCGGCCAGTTCGTCACTCGCCAACAGTCTGATGGCCTCCTGTTCCTGGCGGAACAGGGCCACAAGGCCGTCTACGCACCGTTGTTCGTGATCAAGAATCTCGCTGAGGCGTTGGATGGCGATCGAGATATCCGGCATCGTGCTCTCCCTCTCCGGGTCCGTTGAATATCCCTTGGGTGCGGATCGGCTCTCGCCGACGCGCGTGCCGACCGCACCCCCAAGGATCAGCCCGGATAAGGGAGAAAACGGTTACAGCACCGCGTCGGTCAAGACCTGTCGGATCAACGCGTCCCCGACCTTTCGGCCGCTGACATCGTACGTTCCGGCGTCCAGCGCCTGCCTGATCCCGGCGATCTGCTCAGCCTTGGTGTCTTCCGAGACGTTGACCAGCGAGGTGATCCGCTGGAGTTCCTTGGCATACTCGGAGATTTGCACCTGATCCTGCCGAGGTGCCGGTCCCGCCGACGGCTTGGTGGCCGATCGGTCGACATCCTGCGTTCCCAGCAAGAGAGCCGCCAGATCCTGCGCGCGCCCATGTCCTGAAATTTCCATCACTTAACCCCTCTCCACCGGTGAGGCCTTCCTTAGATCGTGACAGACCATCGCCTCCATGCCTCTTCACCGGCTCATTCCTGATATCGGCCGGGCCGATCCAAGACTTGAGAGGTTTTTTTGATTATCCACAGGTTGCTGCCCGGCTGCGTCCTCGAGGACCATAGCGCCGAAGCCTAGCCCTCCCCGCTCAGCCGCTAACCGCCCGATTTCCATGTCGTAAAAGTAATAAAAGTTCTCTCCCGCCTTATTCGGCAGGAATCCCTTCGGCACGGTGTCCCGCATCGTCTTCATTAAATAAGAAATGAAATAGGCGTCCAGCTCCTTGGCGGCCTGCTTGATTTCAGCCCCATTACGCTTGGATTTGTTCAGGGCCTTTTGGAGTCCCGAGGGCAGCCCGCCCGCCTCCTGGGCAAGCCCGGCATCCATCAGATTCTTGTCGAATGCGATCGGCAGGGGGGCGATTTGCATGGTCAATATCCTGATATTTATAGATGAACTATTGCGTTTAACTCTATATTATTTCTAAGTTTGCCTGGAGCGCACCAGCCGCCTTCAAGGCCGCCAAAATGGCGACCAGGTCCCTCGGGGTCACCCCTACGGCGTTGAGAGCCCGGACCACTTCGCCCAGCGTGACCGTCTCATCCACTTGCATCAGCCGAGCCGGGTCTTCCTGAACCTGGGTCTCCTGGTTCTTGATGACCTCCGTCTGCCCCGTGCTGTTCCCCAAGATGGACCCGTTCGGCTGCGATACGGAGACCGTATCCTTGACCGAGATGGTCAGGTTGCCGTGCGCGATCGCGCAGGTGGAGAGCCGGACATATTCGCCCAGCACGACCGTCCCGGTGCGCTCGTTCACCACCACCTTGGCCGGAACATCCACGGTCACGTCCAGCGCTTCCAGCATGGCGATGTACTGCACGACCCGCCCCTGAAAACTGGCGGGCACGGCGGCACGCACCTGGGTGGAGTTGATTGGCAGGGCCGTCCCCGGTCCCAGCATGCTGTCGATCGCATCCGCCAGCCGGATCGAGGTCGTAAAGTCCGCCTGTCGCAGCATGATCGCAACCGAGTCCCAGCTGTCGATGTTGAGCGCCAACTCCCTCTCCACGATGGCCCCGCTGGGCACCACCCCGGCCGCCTGGTGGTTCTTGGTCACCGTCGAACTTCCGCTGTTGGACCCGCCGCCCCCGCCCCCTCCGCCCAGAAACCCGCCGATGGAAATCGGCCCCTGCGCCACCGCGAAGACTTCCTGGTTCGGCGCCTTGAGCGGCGTCAGCAACAAGGTGCCCCCTTGCAAGCTCTTGGCATTGGCCATGGAGGACACGACGGCATCCAAGGTCATGCCCGGTTTGGCAAACGGCGGAAGCTTGGCCGTGACCATCACGGAGGCAATGTTCCTGGTCAGCAACTGGATGGGGTCGATGATTAGGTTGATCCCCATCTTGTTCAACATGGACATCATGGCCTGGATCGTGAACTGGCCGCCGATCACCTGATCGCCGGTCTGGCCCAAGCCGACCACGAGGCCATACCCCAACAGCTGGTTCTCCCGCACCCCGTCGATCGTCGCGATGTCCTTGACCCGCGCCGCCTCCGCGGAACCGGCGGTCAGGGCCGCGACGATCATCATGATGCTGACGATGACACGCATGTTCATGTTGTCTCCCGCGTCTCCCTGCCGGCTGCGTTCTGCTTTCCGCCTTCTGCCTTCCGCGCTCCGCCTTCAAAACGGATAGATATAATCAAGGACGCGCGTGAACCAGCCGGGCCGCTGCACTTCGTCCACGACGCCGAGCCCCGTATATTCGATCCTGGCGTCTGCGATCGACGACGAAAGCACCGTATTTCTCGTGTCCACGTCCACGCGACGGACCACGCCGCTGATCTTAAGCGTCTGCTTCTCGCTGTTCACCGTCACTTCCCGACGGCCTTCGATCCGCAAGTCCCCGTTCGGCATGAGTTCGGTGACGTGGGCGGACATGGTGCCGGTCAAGGTGTCGGCTCGATTGGTCGCGCCCTTCCCCGAGAACTTGTGCTTCGAACTGGCATCGATGCCCAACGAGTTGGCCTGAAATTTGTTCAAGACCATGGAGGGGAGCCCGATCGTATTGCCCGTCAAAGAGTTTTCCACCGCCGAGTCCCGTTCGGCGTTGGTGTCGGCGCTCTTGGACCCCTTGTGGCTTTCCTGAATCTTGATCGTCAGGATGTCTCCCACCCGCATCGCCCGCAAGTCTTCATATAAGTACGCCCGTCCGTTCTCCTCCTGCCACAGAGACCCGAGCGTCTTCGGCGGCGGCAACGGCGGGATCATAATCTGCGAGCTGATCGGCGGCGGACTGAAGCAGCCGGCCAATAAGCCCATTGCCACGCACACCGTGCCCACCCCACCCCAACGTCTTAACCGTGAGTCTTGGCCCATACCATCCCGCTTCATAAGGCGTACGGCGTGAGACGTACGGGGACGCACCGTTCGCCTGGTCATGCCCCTATCCCTCACGCCTCACCTTTCACGTTGCACGCCTTCTAAAATTCGACCCGGACCACGCCCGGCCCCACCACAATCCCGCGCACTTCCCGCTTGCTGTCCTGATTCAAGACCGTGACGGGCTGGCCCACATGACCGCTCATCTTGCTGGTCCCGCTGGCCTGGATCAGCAAGCCACCGTGCTTGAACTCAATCGTCACGTCTTCGCCTTTGTGGACGACTTCCGGAATGGCCAGCGAAGACATCCGCACGGGGGTTTCGGCCCGTATCGGCCGCGTCACGCGCTTGCCGACCGCCTGTTCCGCCTCGGTCAGAAAATCATGGCTCTCTCCCGGAAGCGGGAGCCTGGCGATGGTCAGATCCTCCGCCTCCAGGGTTTCCTGCGGCTGAACCGTCCGGGTCACGGTCACGACGTCGGCCAACACGGTGATCTCCGCCAACACGCGGAGCGCCCGCACTTCCCTGCCGTCCACGAGCAACGCCACGTCGAACAGGCGCCGCCCGAAATTTTCCAGCAGGCCCCGCCCCTTCACCCGGACTTCGAGGATACCCGGCGCCACCGTCACCGGCTCATCCACATTGAGGATCTGGACTTCCACTTCTTCGGCCTTGCCCTTCAAACGCCGTTCGAGGTAAGTCCGCACGGCCTGCCGGAGTTGCTCCGACGTCACCTCCTGTACCACCACCTTAGACGTGACTGCGGGCTTCGCGGGGGTCACGGATGCGGCCTTGGGCTTTCCCTCCGGCAGCGGCTTTTTGCCCTCCGCGCCCTCCGCCGGCCCTCCTGCGAACAGCACCGCCGCCGCGAGCAGAACGAGCCGGCGAACCGCCACGGGCTTGAGCGATGCGGGCTGCATACATGAGGTCATGGGCGTCTCTCCTTACCGCCGCACGTTATTGGCCATGGACATCATCTCATCGGCGGCCTGAATCGCTTTGGCGTTCACTTCATAGCTCCGCTGCGCGATGATCATCGACACCATTTCCTCCGCCAGGTTGACGTTGGAGCTCTCCAGATACCCCTGCTGGATCAAGCCGAAGCCGGTGGCGAATCCGCCCGTGCCTTGAATGGGAGGGCCGGAGGAGAAGCTGTTCAAGAACAAGTTGTTGCCCTGGGCGATCAACCCGGAGGGATTGTCGAAGCGGACGAGCTGGATCTGCCCGATCTGCGTGGCCTGCGTGACGCCCGGCAGCAGCACGGACACGGTGCCGTCCTGGGCAATGTCCACCTTGAGGGCCCCGGACGGGATCGTAATGACCGGGC
The DNA here is from genome assembly GCA_004296885.1 of Nitrospirota bacterium. Lineage (NCBI taxonomy): Bacteria > Pseudomonadati > Nitrospirota > Nitrospirota bacterium. Next base: position 11,055 of record SCVN01000015.1, read on the forward strand.
TCAACTGATCGCCGTCCCCGCTGACCAAATTGCCGACATTGTCGCGCTTGAACGCCCCGTTGCGCGAATACATGATCGTCCCGTCCGGTCGCGTCACCTGGAAAAATCCGACGCCGTCGATCGCCAGGTCAAACTCGTTGTTGGTCTGCCGCATGTTGCCCTGGGCCCATTCTTTCGCCACCGTCGTCGTCCGCACTCCGCCGCCCACCTGGATGCCCACGGGATAAATGGAGACGTTGGACGAGTTGGTGCCGGGCATCCGCTGGATCTGGTAGAGGAGGTCGGCGAACTCCGCCCGGCTGCGCTTGAAGGCATTGGTGTTGACGTTGGCCAGATTGTTCGCGATCACGTCGATGTTGACTTGCTGCGCGGTCATTCCGGTGGCCGCCGTCCACATGGCACGAATCATCTTTTCCTCCCTGAGCGTATGGCGAATGGCTTATGGCTGATGGCTCGGAATCGGTCTCTTGCTGTCAGCCATTGGCTATCAGCTCTTTTCCGTTAGGTCGCCCGCCCCAGTTCCTGGATGGACGTCTCCGTCGTCTTGTCGAAGGTCATGAGCAGCTTTTGCGCTGATTCATAGCTGCGCATCACTTCGATGAGGCGGGCCATTTCCGCAAAGCTGTTGACGTTCGATTCCTCGATATGTCCGGACAGCAACGCGACGTCCTTCACCGGCTTGGGATTCTGTCCCGAAAAGAAGCCTCCGCCGACCTGCAGCGGCGGCTGGTTCTCGGGAAACTCCACCAGCTTGATCCGGGCCACCGTCGCATCGTCCACCTGGATGCGCCCGTCCGGCGCGACCTTGGCGTCGCCGGGCTTCAACACGATCGGCCCCTTGTCCCCCATGACCGCCGATCCGGCTTCCGTTACCAAGTGGCGCTTGTTATCGAGGTGAAAGGAGCCGTTCCGGGTATAGAGCACCCCGTGCGGGGTTTGCACTTCGAAAAATCCCTTGCCCTGGACGGCTAGGTCGAAGGGGTTGTCGGTTTTTTTCAGTTGCCCGCCGCCGAAGTTCGTCGCCAGATTGATCGACTGGACGAAGACCCGTTCGTTGGCTCCTTGCGGCAGCCCGCCCATCACCGGCTGCTGATCCGCGCCTGGGCCGAACGAGCCGGCCAGCCGACCCGCGGTCCCCAAGATGGACTGAAACACCGGCTCAACCCGTTTGAACCCGCCGGTTTTCAGGTTCGCGATGTTGTTCGACAGCACCTGAATCCGCTCTTCTTGAGCCAACGCGCCGGACAGGATGGGGTAAATGCCTCGGTTCATCTCATGGCCCTTGATGGATGGTGTCTGCGATGATCTCGCCTGAACAAAAGCAATAGCCATGCCATGCACAGGAGTTGAGGGAGAGGAGGCAAGATGCAATGGGGACGGCCCTTGGCAGAAAGCCGACGGCCCCCCGCCCCCGGTCTGCTCCGCATCGATAGGCAGAACTTGCCCGGACAGGCACTTCTGTCCCGTCAGGAAACTGGCGGAGGCTCCGACAATGACAGGAAAAAGACAAGGGAGGAAGGAGACGGGACGGTCGGTTCGGTCAGGCCGATGTCAGCGCATTGCCCTTGGAGGAATCCGGCGCGCGGCCGACGAGGCCCGGCTTCCAGGATTCCAGCAGCTGACCCAACGAGGCCGGCGCCAGCGCATGACTGAAATAATACCCCTGCATCTCGTTGCACCGTTGGGCCCTCAGAAAGGCCGCCTGGCCCTCGGTTTCCACGCCCTCCGCGACCACGTTGAGGTTCAGGCAATGGCCCAACGTAATGATCGCCTTGGTGATCGACGCATCGTTGGCATTGGTGGCGATGTCGCGCACGAAGGACTGGTCGATTTTCAACGTATTGATCGGGAGCCGCTTCAGATACCCCAACGACGAGTACTCCGCGCCGAAATCGTCGATCGAGAGCCGGATCCCCATTGCGTGCAAGGCCTTCAGCATGGCGATGGTGCCTTCCGCATCTTGGATCAACAGGCTCTCGGTCAGCTCCAATTCGAGACTGCGGGGATCCAGCCCGGTTTCCCACAGGACCCGGGCGACCGTTTCCACGAGATTCTTCTGCTGGAACTGACGCCGCGACAGATTCACGGCCACCCGAAGATGCGGGAACCCGCCATCCTGCCAGGCCTTGATTTGCGCGCAGGCGGTCCGCAGCACCCACTCGCCCAGCGGCACGATCAAGCCCGTTTCTTCCGCCAGTGGAATGAACTTGTCCGGCGACAGCATGCCTCGCTCCGGGTGCTGCCAGCGGACCAACGCCTCCACCCCCACCATGGTCCCGACCCGGAAATCCACCAGGGGCTGGTAATGCAGCACGAACTCCTGCCGCTGGAGCGCATGGCGCAAACCCGTTTCCAGCGTCAACCGTTCGAACGACCGGGTATTCATTTCGGCCGCATAAAACCGGAAGACTCCGCCCTCCTCCTTGGCCGAGTACATGGCGGTATCGGCGCTCTTGATCAGCGCATCCCGGTCTTCGTGGTCGGTCGGATAGAGGGCGATCCCGACGCTCCCGGCCACAAAGACCTCGTGCCCGTCCAGCATCACCGGGACCGCCACGACGTCCAGGACCTTCTGCGCGATGCGGGCCGCATCCTCGGCGCCGGTAAGATCTTCGAGGATCACGGTAAACTCGTCCCCGCCCAGTCGGGACACCGTGTCCGTCGCGCGGACGCAGCCGCTCAGACGGATGGCAATGGTTTTCAAGAGAATGTCCCCGACCCCGTGGCCCAACGAATCGTTGACCAGCTTGAACCGATCCAGGTCCAGGAACAAGACCGCCACGAGACGGTCCGTGCGGCGGGCCCTGGCCAAGGCTTGCATGAGCAAATCCATAAACAGGCGGCGATTGGGCAGTCCGGTCAAGGGATCGTAGTAGGCCAGATCGTCCAACCGCTGTTCGGCCAGCTTCCGTTGCGCGATGTCCCGCAGCAACCGACGGGATGCCCATAATCCGAATCCGGTCAGCGGTACGATGAGCAGGAGCCCCATGCCGCCCACCGCCCAGACCAACCGGTTGATCGGCGCGTAGACTTGGTCGCGATCCCGCGGCACCAGGACCGTCCAGTCGAATCCGAGAAAGCTCCGGTAACTGGGGGTCCGCGCATAGCCGGTCACCACGGGACTCAACCGGCGGTAATGAGATTCCTCGACAAACCCCTGTGCGCCTGGCTCGCCCATCGCGGCCCGGACGACGGACGGGACCTTCAAGTCGAGCAGATTGCCGGCCGGCTGATCGTGCCGTGCCTGGTCTCCGGACTCGCTTAAAATCACACCGTTCTGATCCACGAGCAGCCAGTGCAACGCTTCGCCGTCCCGGCTCCCGTATCGAACGTTGCCCCCTTCGTCGATGATTGCGCGCAAACGGTCCAGGGCCACCAAGCCGGCCACCACCCCCAGGAACTCGCCGTCCTGCCCGCTCACCGGCGCGGAAAAGGTGACCCCGATGAGCCCGCCGCCCCCGGGGGCCTGTTGCGCGCGGCCCAGATGCACATGCTCCGTCTCGCTCACGGCGAGGAACCAGTCTTCCCCGCTCATGTCCCGGCCTCGTAATATCTCACGGCTGGCCGCCACCACGCGCCCCTGCGCATCGGTCAGACTCAACCAGGCGTAATTGTCGGAGACCTCCTGGTAGCGGCGCAGAACACCGGACTGCGCGTCCGGAGTTCCGTTCCTCAGCACCGCGTGGTCGGCCAGTGCGCGGATGTCCACGTAGCGCTCGAACAACAGGCTGTCGAGGCGATCCGCAACGTCTGCCGCCGTGCCGGCCAACGCCGCCCCCCGTTCCTGGGTCATCGCCTGGCGCAAGGAGAACAGGGCATAGAGGCCCACCCCCAGCCCGACGACAAAACAAAGAATCAGAGCAAGCGGCAAGGCAACGCCATACCACTCGGACGGCACCGCTGCCGGTTCACGACCTGCCTGGGGACGTTGGGGCGCTACGTCGGATGAGAACCCCTTCGATGACTCCAATCGCGCGCTCCTCTTCTTTCAGGCAACCGGCTCCTCCGCCCTCGCGCGGGCCAGACATCGCCCTCGCCCGGACAGACGGAACCCGTGGCAACGGACCCATCCCGGGCCACGCCGCCGCCCTCTCCGCAAATTCTTATTGAATGTCAGACTTCTTGTCGGTATCCGCAGGCGATTCCTAAAGAAGGGATGGGATACGGGCAGGGAACGGCCGGTAACCGGCAGGAACGAGCAGCGAGGAGAACGATGAATGCTGACGGCTGAACGGAGAGCACTGCTCCCTATTCATCGTTCATCATTCTACATTCATCATTCTGTTAGAGCACCGACTGTAGTTTGGCCTTCAGGCGGAGAATCGCCTTGGCATGAATCTGACAGACGCGGGACTCGGTCACCTTGAGCAGCCCGCCGATCTCTTTCATCGTCAGTTCCTCATAGTAATACAGGGTCAGGACCAGTCGTTCTTTTTCCGCCAACTGTTCGATCGCCTTGCCGATGATCTCGCGGATGTTGTCGTTGATCACCGTCGAGAGGGGATCCGGATGCTGCCGGTCGACCAGCATCCGCAGAATGCCGTGTCCGTCGGTTTCCTGCGAGCCCAGGTCCTGAATGCTCAGCAACACGGCGCCCTGGGATCGGGTGAGAAAATCGTCCAGTTCGGCCAGCGACAGACCCAAGGCTTTCGCGACTTCCTCGTCCGTCGGCGGGCGGCCGTGTTTTTTCTGCAGCTCCACGTGAGTCTTCTGCAAGAGTCCGATCCGTTCGTGCACGGAACGAGGCACCCAATCCATGGAGCGAATCTCATCCAGCATCGCGCCGCGAATCCGGAATTCCGCATAGGTTTTGAACTTCGCCTCGCGCGACGGGTCATACTTCTCCAGCGCGTCCATCAACCCGATCACCCCCACCGAAATCAGATCGTCGGCATCTAGGTGCGCCGGCAATCGGAACGCCAAACGATGGGCCATGGCCTTGATGATCGGGGCGAATTCGCGGATCACCCGCTCGCGCTCCGCCTCCGAAGCGACGGCTTTCGAAGCTTTGGAATCGAGGACTGGGTTCATGGCGATTCTCCTTCACTTCCCCGGAAACGTCCGGTTCATCCGTCTCAACCCTGGCTGATCAGGCTCTGCAGAAAAAACTGCACGGAGCCTTTGGGCGACTCGGCCACCCGCCACTGCGCCACCGTGCCGGCCAACCGTTGGAACTCCCGGCTGGCCGGAGCCTGGGGAAACAGGTCCAGCACGGCCCGTTGCCGGCGCACGGCCATCGGCACATAGTCGTCCGCGGGAATGGCTCCGACATAGTCGATGGAGATGTTCAGAAACCGGTCCGCGACCAAACCGATCTTCCGATACACCTCCGGTCCTTCCTCCCGGCGACGGACCATGTTCACCAACAAGCGAAAGCGTTTTTCGCTGAACCGGTTGGACAGGACTTTCATCAGGGCATAGGCATCCGTGATCGAGGTCGGCTCCGGGGACGCCACCACCATGATCTCCTGGGCCGCCACGGCGAAAAACAGGACATTGGACGAAATGCCGGCGCCCGTGTCGATCAGCAGCACATCCACGTCCTGCGCCAGCCGGTCGAATTCGTCCCGCAAGAGCTGCTGCTGGTCCGACGTCAACGCGGTCAGATCCTGGATTCCGGAGCTGGCCGGGAGAATTTGCACACCGGCCGGGCCCGTGAGGATGATCTCGTCCAAGCGCTTTTCCCCGGCCAGCACGTGCGCCAGGGTATAGGCCGGCACCAGCCCCAACAGCACGTCCAGGTTGGCCAATCCCAAATCCGCGTCCAATACCATGACCCGCTTGCCGGTCTGGGCCATAGCCAGGGCCAGATTCGCCACGACGTTCGTCTTGCCGACGCCGCCCTTCCCGCTGGTCACCGCAATGACCTGGACTCCCGAAGAACGATTCCGCCGTTCTTCGCACAACACGTCGCCCGCCAGCTCCCGCAACTTGGTCGCCTGATCCACGTGGTCCTCCGTTCTACTCGTCATTCGCATCTCGTCTCTCAAAAAACGTATCTCGTATCTCGTGAAGCGTCGTTCGCAGGAAGGCCATCTTTCTTCACGCTTCACGCTTCACGCTTCACGCCGCTCGCCGCCGGCTTCAACTCCCCATCCAGCAGCAGGTCCGCCACACGCTCCGGCCTGGCAACGTCCAGGTCTTCGGGGACGCGCTGGCCTGTGCTGAGATAGGAAAGGGGCAAGCCCGTCCGCCCCATCAGATCGAAGATTCCACCGAAACCGCTCGTTTCGTCCAGCTTGGTGAAGAGCAGCCGATCGATGGGAAGCCCCGCATACCGTATCGCGCCGTCTTTCAAATCCCGCTCCCGGGTCGTGGCGGAGAGCACCAGGTGCGTCTCCAACGGATGATCCAAGGCGATCAACCGGCGCAGCTCTTCTATGCCCGCCTCGTCCCGCGGGCTCCGCCCGGCCGTGTCGATCAGGATCAGCTCCGCCTTGCTTCGTTTGCGAATGCAGTCCAGCGCTTCCTGTTTGGTCAGCGCCACATCCATGGTCACCCCGAGCACGTTGGCGTACATCCGCAGATGTTCCACCGCCGCCACACGATAGGTATCCAAGGTAATCAGGGCCACAGACCGTTTCTCCTTGAGGCGATACTGGGCCGCCAGCTTGGCGATCGTGGTGGTCTTGCCCACGCCGGTCGGTCCGGTAAAGATGACGGTCTTCTTCCAGTCTCCCAACCCCAACAGGGGGCCGCTGACTTTCACCTCCTGTGTCAGCACCCGGTGCAACGCCTGCCGGATCGCCGACTCGGACCGCAGGTCCGTCGGCTGCAACCGGCGCTGCGCCTCCGCAACCAGGCGGCTCGCCTGCTCCGGCTCCAAACCGGCCCTGAGAAAATGTTGCTGCCATGCGGCCAGCTGACCGGACGGAGGGGAAAGCGCCGGCTCCGTCTCCAGACGAGGCCGGCCCTGCAGCGAGGACTCCACGAGCCGCCGGAGCCCTTGCACCTCTTCCTGTATCCGTGCCCATTCCGCACGGCCCCCCGATCCCTGCGCCGCAGCCCGGCCCGGCGGCGCAGCCTGGGAACGCCCCTGGCTCTGCGCCTGGTGGTCCGGAAACGGCATGTCCGGTTCGCACTCCTCCTGCATCTGGCTGCTGAGCGCCGCCTCAAATCGAGTGTCCCGGTCCGGTTCGTCCCAGTGCCGGACCGGATCCGCCTGACGCGGCGGCTGCGCCTGACGCGTGGACGCCTGACGGCGCGGCGCCTCTTCGCGGGGAGGCTCCCAGGGTACGATCCGACGGACGGCTCCGCCCTGCACCCCCTGACGCGGCACCGCAGCCGACTGCTGGCGCTCGCGCGACGAGACGTCGGGCACGCGCTTGCTCGAGCCGCCGGACCGGTTCCGTAGGGGCAGGGCCTTCGCATCCACCGCGGCCGCGACCTCGACCATGGGCCGCCCGAAAATCCCGAAGACGCCGCTGCCCTTCCGGATTTGTTTGCTGGACAGGATCACGGCATCGGGCCCCAATTCTTCCTTGATGGACCGGATGGCATCGCTCATCGTCAGGGCCTGAAACGTCTTGATCTTCATGCGGTCTCCTCCCCCGCGTCGCGTAAACCGTGCACGGTGAAACGTGAATGGTGAATTTCCTCGGCCGCGCCGCCTTCCCCGCTACTGCTTACTGTTCACCATTGACCTTTCACGGTTTACTGTTCGCCTTTCACTATTCACCATTCACCGTTCACCATCTAGGCCGCTTCTTCGCCGGCCCGGACCGTTTCCAACGCCTGCACCCGTGCCGCGCCGTCGATCTCGTTCAGCGCCAGGATGGGCACCGTCGGCAGAACCCGTTCAGTCAGCCGCCGCAAGTGCCGGCGCAACGTCGGGGAGCAGAGAATGACCGGCTGCTGCCCTTTGGCCAGCACTCGCTCCACCGCCTGCTTGAGCAACGTCAACAGTTTCTGGGCAATGCCCGGCTCCATTCCCCACTGTCCCTGTTGCGCCGCCGCCGCGACCTGCTCCGCCAGCTTGCGGTCCAGGCGCGGGTCCAGGCTGATGACCGGGAGCATTCCCTCTTGCGTCAAATACTGCCGGGTGATCGTGCGGCCCAACGCCTGCCGGGCGGCCTCCGTCAGACTGTCCGGGTCCTTCGTCACCCCGGCCTGATCCGCCACGGCCTCCAGGATCGTGCGCAGGTCGCGGACCGGCACGCGTTCGCGCAGCAGGTTCGCCAAAATGCGCACGACCGTGCCGAGCGGCAGAAGATTGGGGATCAGTTCTTCAACGAGCTTGGGATGCGTCTTCACGAGTTCATCCAGCAGGGCCTGCGCCTCCTGGCGTCCGATCAATTCATGCGCGTGGCGCTTGATGACCTCCGAGAGGTGCGTGGCAATGGCGGAGCTGGTATCCACCACCGTGTAGCCGGCCATCTGGGCCTGTTCGCGGGCCGGCTCCGCCACCCACAGGGCCGGCAGCCCGAACGCCGGCTCCTTCGTGGGAATGCCCTGGACCGCGCCCCGCTGGGCGGTCCCCGGATCGATCGCCAGCACGTGCCCCGGCAGGACTTCGCCGCGCACGAGTTCGACCCCTTTCAAGAGAATCGCGTATTCGTTCGGCCGCAGTTGCAGGTTGTCCCGGATATGAATGGGCGGGACCAGGAATCCCATGTCCGACGCCGTCTGGCGACGGAGCCCCTTGATGCGCTCCAGCAAGGCTCCGCCCTGCTCCCCGTCCACCATGCCGATCAGGCCGTACCCGACCTGCACTTCCATCAGGTCCAGCGGCGTCACTTGCGGAACGGCATCCGCCTGTTTCGCCGGCACCTCGGCGGCGGTCGCCGCCAGCACGGTGGCCCGCTCGCGCTGCTGCTGGGTCAATTCGTACGCCAGCCACCCGACCAGCCCCCCCAGCGCGATGAACGCCAGATGCGGCAGGCCCGGCACGAGGCCCATCCCCACCAGGATCACCGACGCCGTGGCGAACACCTTGGGGGACACCAGGATCTGGTTCGCGATGTCCTGGCCCAGATCCGACTCGGAGGCGGCCCGGGTCACGATCATGCCGGCGGCCGTCGAAATGATGAGGGCCGGCACCTGGGCCACCAGCCCTTCGCCGACCGTCAGGAGCGTATACACCTGGGCCGCCGCGGCCAGACTCATGCTCTGCTGCAACACCCCGATCGTCAAACCGCCGATGATGTTCACCAGGATGATGACCACCGCGGCGATGGCGTCGCCCCGGACGAACTTGCTGGCCCCGTCCATGGCCCCGTAGAAGTCCGCTTCTTCCGCGATTTCTTTCCGGCGGCGGCGGGCTTCCGACTCATTGATGAGCCCGGCGTTCAGATCGGCGTCGATGCTCATCTGCTTGCCCGGCATCGCGTCGAGGGTGAAGCGCGCGGCGACCTCGGCGATGCGGCCGGCGCCCTTCGTCACAACGACGAAGTTGATGATCACGAGAATCGTGAAGACGACCAGGCCGACCGTGTAATTGCCGCCCACGACGAAATTGCCGAAGGCCCGGATCACCTCGCCGGCCGCCGCCGCGCCTTCGTTCCCGTGGAGCAGGATCAGGCGGGTCGAAGCGATGTTCAGCGAGAGCCGCAGCAGCGTCACCAGCAACAAGACGGACGGGAACACGGAAAACTCCAACGGCTTGCGTACTTGCATCCCGACCAGCAGGACGATGATCGCCAATGTGATGTTGAAGGAGAGCAGCAGGTCCAGGGCGAACCGGGGCAGAGGCAGCAGCATGATCATCAGAATGCCCACCACCGACACCGACATCACCACGTCGGGATATTTCCCGATATTGATGCCTGTCATGGTCTGTTGCTGTGCGCTCATGCCGGCCATGTCCCCATCGTCCCCATTGTGATTACAGCGCCCGCTTCCCGCGGGCGCGGTAGACCAACGCCAGAATCTCCGCCACCGCCCGATACAGGTCCGACGGCACGGCTCCGCCGATTTCGACCATCTTGAACAGCGTCCGCGCCACGAACTTGTTCTCGACCACCCGGACCCCGTGCTCGGCCGCCACCTTCTTGATCTGCTCGGCGATGAAGCCGGCGCCTTTGGCGACGACGATCGGGGCCGCCATGCTCTGGAAGTCGTACCGCAACGCCACCGCCAAGTGTGTTGGATTCGTAATCACCACATCCGCCTTCGGGACCGCCGCCATCATCCGGTTTCTCGCCATCTGTCGTTGCAAGCTGCGTACCCGCGACTTCAGCAACGGATCGCCTTCCGTCTCTCGATGCTCCTGCTTGATCTCCTCCTTGGTCATCCGGAGGCTCCGCTCCCACTCAAACCGTTGATACCCATAGTCGGCGGCCGCCATCACCGCGACGGTCAACCCGATCCAGAGCGTCATCTTGTACGCCAGCCCGCCGGCCATCCCGAGCACGCCGGCCAGGTCGTACTGCACGAGCTGCGGCAGGCCGCCAATTTCATGGCGGATCGCCATGACACCGACCCAGGCGATGACGGTGATTTTCAGCACGGACTTGCCCAGTTCCACGACGGACCGCAACGACAACAGCCGCCCGAATCCCGCGATCGGGTCCAGGCGGCTCGGATCCGCTTGCAGGCCGTCGGGCTTCCAGAGAAAGCCGGTTTGAGCCACGTAAGAGGAGACCCCGAGGACCGTCACCGCGCCCAGGAGCGGGAGCACCAGGCCCAGGGCATCCATGCCGACTTTCACCATGAGGGCCTGGACGGCTGTCTGGGACAACTGGCCGTGCAGGCCGGGATCCATCGCCAGCGTGAGCCATTCCCTCATCAACCGGGTCAGACTCGCCAGGGCCGGCCCGATCAGCCAGTAGAGCACCGTGAGCGCCCCCAGCAGGGTGACCGCCATCGGGACATCCCGGCTGATCGCCACCTGCCCCTTCTTGCGGCTCTCCTCTTTGCGACGCGCGGTCGCCTGTTCGGTCCGGCTGCCATCCTGCTCAGCCATGGCCCAGCATCCTCATGAGATCGCGAAGCAGATCTTCCAGGCGGATGAATTCGGATTCGTACAGACTGAACGTGAACGGGAGCCCGGCGCCCATGACCAGCAGCCCGGCCGTAATCGTCAGGGGTTGGCTCAACAGGAACACGTTCATTTGCGTGACCGACCGACCGATGACCGCCATACCCAGGTTGACCAGCAGCATCGTGACCATCACGGGCGCGGCCAACTTCAGGGCGATCAGAAACATGCCCTGGGAGAGACGAACGATGTCCTGCATCACATTCTCCGACAGGCTCGCGCCGAACGGCACCACCAGATCGAAGCTGCTCGCCACCGCCTGGACCAAGATAAAATGCGCGTTCAACGACAAAAAGATCAGCGAAGCCAGGAGCGTATAGAGGTGGCTGATGAGCGGCGATGAGTGGGACGTCGAGGGGTCCAAGAGCTGCGCCATCCCGAGCCCCATCTGGGTGCTCATCATGTCGCCCGCCAACTCGATCCCCGCAAAGAGCAGACTGAGGGCCATCCCGATCACCAGGCCGACCAGAAACTCGGCCCCCAACCCCAGCGTCATGCGCAGGGGATCCTCCGGCAGGTCCGGCACCCGCACGACCGGCAGCAAGGCCAGCCCCAGGGCCAGCGCCACCCCCACCTTGACCGTCGGGGGCACCGAGCGGCTGCCGATGATGGGCATCACGGCCAGGATGCCCCCGATCCGCACCAGCACCACCAGCAGATGTTGAAACTGGGGCAAGGCGATGTGGAGGATGTGGGGCATCATCAATGATGAACGATGAATGATGAGTGATGAACGGCGGAGGGCCGCATTCTACCGTTTATCGTTCTGCCTTCTGCATGCATCGTTTCCTCAGTAGGCGTAGTCCGGAATGCTCGTCAGAATGCCGGTCATGAAGCTGATCAGCACGCTCAACATCCACGGAAAAAACAGCAACGCCACCACGAACACCGCCAGGATTTTCGGCGCAAAGGTCAACGTGGCCTCGTTGATCTGGGTCATGGCCTGAAACACGCTCACCAGCAGCCCAACCGCCAGGCTCAAGCCCAGCATCGGAGCCGAGACTAGCAACGTGGTCTCGATCGCCCGCCGCCCCAGCTCCACCACGATATCCGGATTCATGTCTTCTCCTTAAGAGCTAATGGCTGATGGCTTATAGCCGGAAGCGACGCTGTCTTTCTTCTTGCCATCGGCCATTCGCTATTCGCCGTATGCTCCCGTCCTCAATGGAAACTCTTCACCATCGAGCCGACGACCAAATACCATCCGTCCGCCAGCACGAAGAGAATCAGTTTGAACGGGAGCGAGATCATGACGGGCGGCAGCAGCATCATGCCCATCGACATCAGGACGCTCGCGACCACCATGTCCACGATCAGAAACGGAATGTAGACCAGAAAGCCGATCTGGAAGGCGATCCGTAGTTCGCTCAGGATGAATGACGGGATGATCACGTGCGTCGGCACATCCTCGACCGACTTGGGTTTCGGCAGCTTGGCCAAGTCGATGAACAGGGCCAGGTCTTTGTCCCGGACCTGCTTGAGCATGAAGGCGCGGATCGGCGCCAGTCCCCGCTTCAAGGCCTCCTCTTGCGTGATCTGCTCGGCGAACAGGGGCTGCAGCGCGTCCCCATAGACGGATTGCCAGACCGGCGTCATCACGAAGAACGTCAGGAACAGGGCCAGGCTGATCAGGACCTGATTGGGCGGCACCTGCTGAGTGCCCAACGCCTGGCGCAGAAACGACAGCACGATCACGATGCGCGTGAAGGAGGTCACCATGATGAGCATGGCCGGGGCCAGGGAGAGGACCGTCAGCAAACCCAGGATCTGCATGACCACCGAGGTCTGGCCCTTGGCTCCGCCCCCGAGGTCGATAGTGATGGCCGGGCCCTCGGCCCAGAGTTCGACAGCCCAGGCGAGCAGCAGCACGGCCAGGCCAAGCGCCAGCGGGAATTTCAGGCGGCGGACCAGGGAGAGCCGATCCGTCCGTCTCACGGAGACACCTCGCGGATCGCCGGGCCGGCGCCCCGCTTGGCCAGCACCAGCCGGACCTGCTCCGGGTCGCTGACCCGGCCCAGCGACACCAAGCTGTCCGCCGTGGACCCGACGATCAGTAAGTCGCCGGCGACGGACACCAACGCCACGCTTTTCTTGGGTCCCAGATAACCGGTGCCCAGCACCTGCACCAAGGGCGTCTCGGCTCCGCCCATCATGCGACCTCCCAGCCAACGCCGGGCCGCCAGCGCCAGCAGCATCATGAGCCCCAGCACCGCCGCCAAGGCCGACACCGTTCGGATGAGACTTTCCCAGAAATCCACGTCACTCCTTCGGAAATGCTGAACGATGCATGTCGGACTGAAGGTCCGTCGTTCATCACTCATCGCGCATCATTCATCATTGCCCCTTCGCGCATCACGCCAGTTGCTGAATCCGCTCGGTCGCACTCACGACATCGGTCAACCGGATCCCGAATTTCTCGTTCACCACCACCACTTCTCCCCGTGCGACCAGCTTGTTGTTGACGAGCACTTCCATCGGCTCCCCCGCCAGCTTGTCCAGCTCGATGACCGACCCCTGACCCAGCTGCAGCAACTCGCGGACCAGCATCCTCGTGCTGCCGAGCTGCACCGAAACCTGCATCGGAATGTCGAGAATGAAATCGATGCCGTTGGCCGTGGCCGTGCCGCCTCTCGGCTCCGCCGAGGACAGGGCCGGCGCGGATCCCTGTTGAACGACCTCCTGATTTCCCATACCCCGCTCCTCCTACTCGACGACCGTTGCTTGCAGAATGAGCACCGCCGACCGGCCTGAATCCGAACCACTCATCGTTCCGCAATCATCATTCATCATTGCTACGACAGGACCCGGCTGACACGGAACGCCTGGTTGCCCTTCATCACCACCGCCCCGCCTTCCAGCTTGGGCAGGCCTTCGACGAAACACCGGATCGGATCGCCCGGGCTCTGTTCCAACATCAGCACGTCGCCCGGACTGAAGTTCAGCACGTCCCGCACCCGTATGCGGGCCGTCCCAAGCTGGACCGTCGCCTGCACTTCGCACTCCTTCAACTGCTCCGTGAACCGATTCATCCAGGGCGATTCATTCGCGAGGTGCTCGGAGATGAACCCGGAGCAGAGCTTTTCCTTGATCGGTTCGAGCATCGAGTAGGGATAGACCAGGAACAGGGCGCGCATGCTCTCTTCGATCTGCACTTGCAACTTGATCACGACGACGATTTCCGACGCCGCGACCACCATCGCAAACTGCGGGTTGCTCTCCGACCGGACGTGCTGAATCTTGAACGGATGGACCGGCCCCCAGGCCTTCTGGAGATCCCCGAAGGCCAGGCCGACGATCGTCTTGATGATGCGTTGCTGGATGAGGGTGAAGTCCCGTCCTTCCGGCTTGACGTGCGTCTGCTCGTTGCCGCCGAAAAAATGGTCCACGAGCAAATAGACGAGCATGGCATCCATCACCAGCAGCCCATGGCCCCGGAGCCCGTCCACGTGGAAGATGTTCAGCGAGGACGGCATCGGAAACTTTTTGACGACCTCCCCGAACTTGACGATCTGCGTGGATTCGATGGTGAAGTCGATCACCTTGCGCAACGCATTCGCCCAGGAGAGCGCCGCCAGCCGGATGAACCGGTCGTTGATCATGTCCAGGGTGGGCATCCGGCCCCGGATGATCCGTTCCTGGTTCAGCAAGTCGTAGCTCTGGGTCCCCGTGGGCGGCGCCTCCTCCTTGGGCGTCGTATCGACGTCCCCGGAAACCACCCCGTTGAGCAGCGCATCGACTTCGTCTTGGCTGAGAATTTTTTCCATTTTTAGCTCTTAGCTGTCAGCTTCCGGATCATGGCTGAACGCTGATGGCTGTTTGCTTCTTCACTTACTGGACGACGAACTCGGTGAAATAGGCGGTCTTCACGCCGCTCTTCGGCAGAGCGCTGTTCACACGGTTGATGATCTCGTCGCGGAGCTGAAATTTGCCTTGGGTAGTGCGGAGGCTGGCGACGTCCTTGCTCGTCAACAGGATCAGGATGGCGTCCCGCACCTGCGGCAGGCGTGCGGCGATCTCATCCTTGCTCTCCGGCCGGTCCAGGTCCAGTTTCACGGTCAGCTTCAGATAGCGGACCTCCGCATCGGCCAGGTTCACAATGAACGGATCCAAGTCGAAGATCGCCGCCGGAGCGCCTTTCTCCCCCCCCGCCTTGGCGGCATCGCCTCCATGTCCGGCTTCACTTCCGTGCCCGGCTGACGATGCGCTTCCATGCGCCTCCGCCGCCGCCGGAGCCTGCCCCTGTCCGCTGAGCTTGAGCACGGCAAAGGCTCCCCCGAGTCCGAGCAACAGCGCGCCCAAGCCGATCATGATCAACATCTTCATAGACGTGCCCTTGCTCGGGGCAGCAGGCTTTGCGTCTTTGTCTGCCGGTGCATTTGCTGCTGATGCGTCTGCCATAGCCATACCCTTTCGATTAAGGAGTGGATTCCGTGGCTGGGACCTGTGCAATGGGTGTGCCACGTCCGGATGGACCGCCCCGGGCCCAGACCGACCGCCAGTATCCGCCTGGAGCGAGTATTATTAAGCAGTTCGAGTCGATGGAAGCGCCGACAAGGTCGCTCCGAGAGCCGGACCGGAGCCAGGCGGTTGACAACGTCAGTTAGCTGACGGGTACCGCTAACAGCCCCGGCCGTCAGCCTAAAAGAAAGCGGCCGGCAGAATCGTATCCGCCAGCCGCTCGGGTTCGTACCGAAGACTCGGGAACTGGTGGCTGAAAGCCGCCTGCGGCTCCTTACCGCTTGATGTTCACCAGTTCCTGCAGGATCTCGTCGGACGTCGTGATCATGCGGGAATTGGCTTGGAATCCGCGCTGGGCGCTGATCATGCCGATGAACTCCTCGCCCAGGTCCACGTTGGACAGTTCCAGGGAATTGGAGGCCACCTTCCCCAACCCGGCGCTGTCGGGGGTCGCCTTAAGCGGCTGCCCGGAATCCGCCGTTTCCGCATAGAGGTTCTTGCCTGACCGGATGAGCCCGACCGGGTCCGGGAACTTGGCCAGGGTCACCTGTGCCAAAGTCCGGATCTGGCCGTTGGAGAACCGCCCGCTGATCGTCCCCTTGCTGTCCACCAGGAACGCTTGCAGCGAACCCGCCCCGTATCCATCCTGCGTCTGGTTGACCAGCGCAGAGGCGGCGCCGAACTGGGTGGTACCGTCCAAGCCGGTCTGGCCGGAATCGGTCGTCAAACTGGTACCAAAGTCGAACGTGACCGGCTGACTGGCCGCGGCGCCCGCGAAACTCATGGTGGCCAAACCAGCCGATGCCCCGGCCGACCCCGCCAGGGTCCCCGTGTCGTATTTCGTCACCACGCTCTCGGTATCCAGCGCCCCGCTCGTGGTAAACGTCAGCGACCCGGACGCGATTTTCACGATTCCCAAGGTACTGTTGATGTTGCCCGCGATATAAGTACCCGCCGCCACGCCGGCGGTCACCTCACTGGAGTTCCCGATCACATTGTAGGTCCAGGTGTTGGCGGCCGTCCGCGTATAATAGGTAGTAAGCAAGTGACTCTTCCCCAACGAGTCGAACACGGTCAGGGACGTCGAGAAGTTGGACGTGCCCGTAGGATCGGCGAGGCTGAAGGCGGAGGTGGTCGCATCGGCCTGCAGGTTGACCGAAGTCGTGACCTTCGTCGTCTTGTTGGGGGAAGCCGTCGTGCTGGGCAGCGCAATATTATCGATCGACCCGGTAATCTGTCCGTTGGTGTCCGCCTGGTAGCCTTGCAGGAACAGGCCGTTGGGATTCACCACCCGGTTCTGCGAGTCCAGCCGAAACTGTCCCGCTCTGGAATAGAAGGTGCCGCCTTGGGCATCCTTCAAGGTGAAGAAGCCGTTCCCGTCCACGGCCATGTCCAATGCGTTTCCGGACGTCACCAACGAACCTTGCGTGAAGTTGGCCTGGATGCTGGTCAAGGCGACGCCGATGCCGGTCTGAACCGAGCCCGAGCCGCCGCCCAACGACGAACTCACCAGGTCCGCAAACGTCGCGCGGCTGGACTTGAATCCGACCGTGCCCTGGTTGGCGATGTTGTTGCCGATCACCGACAGGAGATTGCCGTTGGCGTTGAGCCCGCTGACGCCCGAAAATAACGACGACAGAATGCCCATGTGTTGATCCCTCCGTTGCTGACGCCGGCGGCGGTTTCACGCCGACGGACATTGACCCTGCGTTTCCTACCGTTTGAGCCCCACAAGAAGCTGCACGATTTCATCGGTGGTCTTGATCGCCTGCGAGCTGGCTTGGAACCCGAACTGGGCGGCCATCATGTCCACGAAATTGTCGGTCACTTCCACGTTGGAGAGCTCGAGCGTATTGGCCCGCACCTGCCCGACCGACGCCTGCCCCGCCAACACGGCGCTGCCCGGCTTGACCGTGGTCGCTGCGCCGGATGCCTGCGAGGCGGCGAATAGGCCCTTTTCCATCTGGGTTAATCCCGAGGGAGCCTCGAAGCTTGCCAGCGCCACTTGGGCCACCGTTTGATGCTGTTGGTTGGAGAAGTTCCCGATAATGCGGCCGTTCTCGCCCAGGGTGAGCGTATCCAGCCGCCCCAAGTTGTACCCGTCCTGAGACTGGCTGAAGATCGCCGACGTCATGGCATACTGCGTGGTCCCGGTGAAATCCAATTTCACGGATTGGGAGAGGCTCGTGGCCGGGGTGCCGGGGGTTCCATCGGCGGCAGCCGGGGTGCCGGGAATCGGAACCGCCACCGTGACGGTTTGCTTGGCTCCGGAGGTCATGGTCCCGCTCGTATCGAAGGTCATCTCTCCTGCGTCGGCAGCCTCCCCGTCATCGACCTGCACGTGGATATCCCAAGTATTGTCGTCGGTTTTCACAAAGTATGCTGTCAGGGTGTGAGCCACATCGCCCGCGTCCGTCCGCGAATCGAAAAACTTGTCGCTGACGGAAAAATTGTACGTCGTGGCATCCTCGGCATCGAAGGCAGCCGTGGGCGCCGTGGACGAAGAATCCAGGTTCAGAGTCATGGCCGCTTTCGAGGTTGCCTTGGCCTTCATCTCGGTCGCCAGCGCCACCTCGCCCAGGGTGTCGCTGATAACGCCATTCTCATCAGGCAGATACCCCTGCAACACGTGCCCGGTTGCGTCGGTAATCTTGTCGCTGGTCAGCCCGGCCTGGATTTTGAACTGGCCGGCCCTGGTGTAGAAGCTGTTGCCGCCAAAATCCTTCACCACAAAAAACCCGTTCCCGTCGATCGCCCAGTCCATGGGATTGTTGGAGGAGGCCAATGGCCCTTGCGCAAAGTTCACCTGGGGCTTGGACACGGCCACACCCATCCCATC
Source organism: Nitrospirota bacterium (assembly GCA_004296885.1). Classification (NCBI taxonomy): domain Bacteria; kingdom Pseudomonadati; phylum Nitrospirota; species Nitrospirota bacterium. The sequence continues at coordinate 29,330 of SCVN01000015.1, forward strand.
CTCTCCGTGACCGCCTCCGGCCAGTAATCCGCCCACCAGTTCGGCAAACCGAGGCTGGGACGATTTGAACGCCACGGTATTCATGTTGGCAATGTTGTTGCCGATACCCGCCAACCACTGGCTGTTGGCGTTCAGACCGCTCATGCCCACGAAGAAGGTCGAAAAAGTGTCCATGGTCAGATGTCCTCCGCCCTGCTCCGTTCTAATAGACTTCCAGCACGTTCTTCGGATCGACCTGCTGATTGCCGATCAGCAGCATGGGGTTGTTGGAGTCGTTTTTCACACCGGTGACCGTGGCAATGGTGACCGGAGTGGCCGTGACGGCATGCCCGGCGCTGTCCTTGGCCGATACGGAGAACCCGTAGGTTCCCGGAGCCACCTGGACCCCGTTCTGATCCGTCCCATCCCAGGCCACCTGTTGATTGCCGGCACTTTGGTTGCTCGAACCAATCGTCCGGATCACCTGGTTGCTGGCGTTCAGAATATTCACCAGAACGGAAGCCGCATCCCCCGCCAACGTGTACCTGACCGATGCGGGGCCATTCCCGAGCTGAACCGTCGCGCCGCTCAACTTGACCTCGTGTCCCAGCAGAGAGACGAGACCGACCTGTTTGGCGCCCTGGAGATCGCTATTGTTCTGCTGCATGAGCGTCACCAACTGGTTGCTCGCCTCGAGTTGGCTGAACTGCGCGAGCTGGGCGACGAAGGCTTCGTTATCCATCGGCTTCATCGGGTCCTGGTTCTTCAACTGCGCGATCATCAGGTTCAGAAAATCCGCTTGGCCCAGCGCTTTGGGGCCGCTGACGATGGGAGTGCCGGAGTCGGTCGTGGCCTGGCCGCCTGAGGCGCTCGTGGAATTGGTCACCGAGTTGAGCGCATCGGCCAGCGAAGGCGATTGAGTCGAGGCGACTGACGACATGATGGTTATCCTTTCTCGTCCATCCTAGGCGAAGACATTCAACGTGCGGCGCTCCAAGACTCCGCTAAGCGCCCCATGACCATAACCGGACCATTGCTCCACCCGGGGTTCCATCGGCAGCGGCTGGGTTGCCTGAGGCCCCGGCTGTCGGCGTCCCTGATCCGCCTGATCTCCCTGGGCTCCGGCAAACCATCCGGGGCCGGACTGCCCGCGGCCCTGGGGATCCACGTCCACCTGGAACTCGCCCATCTCCAGCCCCGACGCTTTGAGGCCCACGGCCAGTTGGTCCTGCCTGGCGACCAGGAAATCCCGCACTTCGACCTGTCCCGTCGTGACCTTGGCATGCACCGTCTGGTCGGCCAGGACCACGCGAACCTGGACCCCGCCGAGATCCGGCCGCTCGACTTCCAGGCGCAAGGATTGGACCGAAGGCACGGCGGCCGGCTCTGCCGGAAGAGCAGCCACGGGAGTCGGAACGACGACCTTGGCCGCTCCGTCAATGTGTCCCGTCCGGCCATCACCCGTGCCGACACCAAGCCGCTCGGCTCCGGTCACCAGCTGGGGCGACTGGGGCTCTTTCTGGCCCTTGCCTGGTTCCTTACTCTTGTCAGTCTGCATGGAGGCGGCGAGTTGGCGCGCCTGCTCGGTCATTGCCCGGTTCTGAAGACCGGTTTGCGACGACGGCGCGGCGGCATCGGGGGTCGCATCGAGTTCGGATGGAGCCTGGATCGGCTGGCCTGCGCCAGCCGCAATCGGCCCAGGGTCCTTTTCCTGCCCGGTCCCGTTGAGTTGCGGAGCCGGGGCTGACGGCTCGGGCTGCGAGGGAATCCGCTCTGGCTCTGCGGCTATCGGACCTCCCACAGATAGGTGTGAGGCTTCCGCCGGCCCGATCTTATTGACGAGTTCGAGTTGCACCTGCGGCTCTTTTGCCACCGCTTCGGCAACGTTCTGCTGTTGGGGGACCTCGGCCTGGCGGTTGGAGGCATCGTTCGGCTGAGTCTGAGAACCCACGTTTTGCAGCAGGGCCTGCGTCATCGTCGCTGCTTGATTGGTGAGTGTCGGCTGATTCACGTTCGTTGGGCTTGCTTGACCGGCCGGCTCCGTCATCGCCGCCATCCCGACTTGGCCGGCCATTGTTAAGGCAGTCCCCGCCGCAACCGTAGGCATCTGGTCGGATCCAGAAGGGGGCACGAGGGCGGACGTTGCCTGCCCGGCCTGGCTAAGCTGCAACGACTGGAGCGACAGGGTCTCACCGGGGCTCGAGGCGCCAGGCTGCGCCGAGTCAGATTGGCCATCGACAGCAGCTTGCCCACCCTGTCCTGCCTGGACTGCAACCAACGCCGAAGCTTGCAGGGCCAATGCCATCTGCAGGGGAGACAAGGAGGCCATCGAGGCAGGGGGGTCGGCCTTCGGAGAAGCAGCATCGGCGGAATCGGTCACGGCATCCACATGCTCCCCGGCCTGCGTCAGCACCTTTCCGAAGGAGGTCTCGCCGGAATGCCCCTCAGACTTCGGCACGTCCGCAACAGCCTGGCCGGAAGCCTTCACCCCGTCGTTGCCGGTCGAGACAGAGATGAGAAGACCAGCGTTCACCGAATCCCTCCATTCCTTGAATCGTGCGCCCGGCAAGACCAGGCGCCGCCCGTTCTAGTTCAAGCCCTGTGCCAAACTTCCCTTCCCATCGGCCGCGCAAAAAGCTCAGCAAAATCAACACCTCCACGGGCAAGCCCAGAAAACAACCCCTCTACTAGGTAAATGTTGCAGGGAACGCGGCAAGAACGAGCCGGGCGAACGGGGCTGGGGCGACAAGAAGAGATGCGGCGCACGTTCGTGAAGCGTATCTCATGAATCGTGAAGGGTGACGGGCACAGGCGACACGGAGACGCGGGGACACGGAGACATGGAGATCGCCGCGTCACCCCCCCTCCGCGTCGCCACGTCGGGCGCCTCGCGCCTCACATACGACGCTTCACGAGATACGTTTTTTTGAGAGACGAGTGACAGGGGACGAGCGGTGCGAGAACGAAGCAGGAGGCCTTTTTCAACTCCTACTACGGCTGTTTGGGAATCAACTGTTCGGTCAGCTTGGCGGCTTTGACGGGTGGAATCTGGGCCAGGATCGCACCCGCCGTTTTCCCTTTGAGCAAGCGGAGCAATTCCAGGGCCCTGGCATTGGGCATCTTCTCGATCCGCGCCGCCGCCTCTTCGGCGGGCATCGTCTCGTACATCTTCGCGAGTCTGGCTTGATCGGCCTTGCGCGTCTCATCATCCACTTTGCCCTGCTTCTGGGCTCCGGCGGCTTTCTGTTCCTCGGCATTTTTGCGCGCCTTCTCGGCCAGCTTCACGGCCTGCTCATGGCGCACCAGAATCTCCTCGATTTCGCCCTTGAGCGAGGCGAGGCGCGTCTCGGCCACTCGCAGCGCTTCCTCCTTTTTGTCCAGCGCTTGTTTGCGCCGGCCGAGCATCTCCAAAATCTCCCGGGGAACCCCGATCGCGGGACCCTGCACGGGGCCGGTTAATTCGGCGGGCGGCGGCTCAGTGGGGGGCTCGGTTTTGCCGGCAGACGCGAGCGCGACCGCCGGGACCCACACGGTCCACAGGACCGCCTGTACGGCCAGTGTCCTCATGGCACACCCCGCCCTCATCGCCATCCTCTCACCCCTTCCGGCCACCCCTGCGATACCGGACCGCCGCCGCTTCGTCCATCGCCCGCTGCTCGCGCCGGCCTTCCTCCCCCCGACGCAGGCGGGCCTCCTGCGCTTCCAACAGTTCCAGCTGTTTCTTGTCGCGCGACATCTCCAGCACCTCGCGCATTTTCTCGCTTCGCAGACGATGCGCTTCCTCCACGACGGCTTGCGCGCGCCGAATCGCGTCCGCGAGCGCCTCCCAAGCTTCGTATCGCCCGACCACCTCGTCGGCCGTCAACCCGGCCTTGGCATCCGTCAGATAGCTGCGGGCACCCTCGTCCGCCGCCGCCCGGACCAGGGCCAGGCTCTCCTCGGCCGCACGGAGCCGTTGATCGAGGCTTGCCAACTCGAGGCGCAGCCCCTCTTCCAACTGGCCGCGATAATTTTTCAGGACCGTCAGGTTCACCGGAGCGCCTCCGCCAGCTTCAACAGGCCGACGACCGATTCGCCCAACGCGGCTTTGTCGTTGACTTCCTGCCGCAGGTAGGCCGTGATCGCGCCGTGCTGGTTCACCGCCCGATCCAACTTCGGATTCGCGCCCGGTTTGTACGCCCCAAGATTGATCAGGTCCTCCGAACGGCGATAGGTCGCCAACGCCTCCATGACGGTCCTGCCCGCGGCGTAATGCTCGGGCACCGCCACGTCCCGCATGACTCGGCTGGTGCTCTGCAAGACGTCGATGGCGGGAAATTGGTTGCGGGCGGCCAAGTCTCGGGACAAGACGATGTGCCCGTCCAGAATGGAGCGGGCGGCGTCGGCGATCGGGTCGGACAAGTCGTCGCCTTCCACGAGCACCGTATAGAGGCCGGTAATCGAACCCGTCCCCTGGCAGGTGCCGGCCCGCTCCAGCAGCTTCGGCATCAGCGTAAACACGGAAGGCGTGTAGCCCTTGGTGGTCGGCGGTTCGCCGATCGCCAGCCCGACCTCGCGCTGCCCGTGGGCAAAGCGGGTCAGCGAGTCCATCATGAGCAAAACGTGCTTCCCGCAATCCCGGAAATATTCCGCGATCGCGGTGGCGAGAAACGCGCCGCGCAGGCGCACCAGCGGCGGCTGGTCCGACGTCGCCACGATCACCACCGACCGCTTGAGGCCGGCGGCCTGAAGGTCCCGCTCCAGAAACTCGTTGACCTCGCGCCCCCGTTCACCGATCAGCGCGATCACATTCACGTCGGCGCCCGTGTACCGGCTCAGCATGCCCAACAGCACGCTTTTCCCCACGCCCGACCCGGCGAAGATCCCCACCTTCTGGCCGCGGCCGCAGGTGAGAAAGCCGTTGATCGCCCGGACGCCCAGATCCAGCGGATGGGTAATGCGCCGCCGGTGCATCGGATTGAGAGGAGCGGCATAGAGCGGATACTCCGACTCCGCCGAAACCGGCCCCTTTCCGTCCAGCGGCAGGCCCAGCCCGTCCAGCACACGGCCCAGCAGAGCCGGGCCGACCGGCGCCGAGGCCGTGCGGCCCTGCATGATCAGGTGGCTCCCGGGGCCGATTCCGCGCATCTCGCCCAGCGGCATCAGCAACACGCGCTGGTCCCGGAAGCCGACCGCCTCCGCCATGATTTTGCCCGTCCCGTCTTCGCGCACGATCTCGCACAATTCGCCGATCGAATTCATCGGCCCGTAGCCTTCGACCACAAGTCCCACCGCCTGGGTCACCCGCCCCCGGACCGCGATCGAGTCCAGGTCCGCGATTTGCTCGAGCCGTTCGGTCAGGTTCAGCATAAGCGTCCCCGGATAAGAAGCCAACGGCTGTCAGCCATCAGCTTCCGATTCAAGCTGAGAGCTGAGGGCTGAATGCTGAGAGCCAAGCGCGTCATGTTTTGATCGTCTGCCGCAACGCCTCGGCGATACGGGCCAGTTGCACCTCGATCCGGGCATCCACCACACGGGAGGGGGTCTCGACCAGACACCCGCCCGAGGAGATACGCGGGTCCGCCTCGACCTGGAGCGTCATCCGCCCCTCGAAGGACGTGGCGATCGCCTCACGCGCCTCCTCCAGGAGCAAAGCGTCTCCCGGATTGACCAGCACTTTCATGGGTCCGCCCTCGCGCACCTTCGCCAGCGCTTCCCGGACCTGCGCCACGACGGCCTCGCGCAGCCCGTCGCCCTGTTCCCGCAGCACCTTCCGCACAATCGCCAGCGCCAGCGCCGCGATCGGCTCCTCCGCATCCTTGAACCACAAATCGCGGGTCAGCCGCAGTTCCTGGACGAGCGCGCTCAACAACTGACATTGCCGCTCCAGTAAATCCGCCGCTTCGGCCCTGGCCCGTTGCGTCCCCTCGGCCACCCCCCGCTCGTAGGCGGACTTTTCGCGGGACTCGCGGTCGTAGGCGCCGGGGCTGGCCGGCGCCGGCTCCAACTGGTAACTCTTGGCCGACTCGGCATCGGCGGTTTTTAAAATCCGGGCAAAGTCCTGCGCGATCACACCATCTCCTCCCCTTGACCGGCAATCACGATCCGGCCCTCCGCTTCCAGCTTCCGGCAGAGTTTCAGGATATTCTGTTGGGTCTTCTCCACTTCGCTGACCTTGACCGGCCCGCGGGTCTCCATGTCTTCCTTGAGCGTCTCGGCAGCACGGCTGGACATATTTCGCAGGAATTTATCGCGCACCTCCTGTCCGGCTCCGCGAAGCGCCAGCGGGAGTTCCTCCTTGCTGATTTCCTTCATGAGTTCCTGAATCCCGCGATCGTCCACCTTCACGAGGTCGTCGAAGACGAACATCAGGGACCGGATGCTCTCGGCCAGTTCCGGGTCCTTTTCGGAGAGTTTGCCCATGATGTTGCCTTCCATCGCCTTGTCGAGCCGTCCCATGATGTCGGCCACCACCTTGGTTCCTCCGACGCTGCAGCCCCGGGTCTTGGTGCCGCCCTTGAAGGCTTCCTGCAGGACGTCGCTCAGATGCTGGAGCACTTCCGGCTGGATCTCTTCGATTGTCCCCAGCCGCAAGGTCACGTCCGCCTGCATGAAATCCGGCAAATGGGCGAGGATCTGGCTGGCCTGATCCGGATCGAGGTGGGCCAGAATCACCGCGACCGTCTGCGGGTGCTCGATCTTGATCATCTGGGCCACCGTCTTGGGCTCCAGCCACTTCAAGGATTCGAGTCCCGGGTACGAGGTATTGGTCAGGGTTTCCAGGATGCGCTCGGCCTTGTCGGACCCCAGCGCTTTGGTGAGTACGCTCTTGATGTATTCCTTGCCCTCGAAGCCGACGTCGCCGTTGGAGGCCGCCGCCTGGAATTCCACGATGACCGCGGATTCCTCCTCCCGCGAAATGTTCGAGATGGCGCTCATGTGCGAGCCGATCTTGCGGATGTCTTTGGGATCGAGGTGCCGCATGACCTCCGCGGCGGCATCCTCGCCGATCGCCCGCAACAAAATCGCCGCTTTTTCTTCCCCGCTCAGATTCGTGGCCATGGCGTGGCTCATTCAGCGGGGCTCTTCAGCCATTGTTTGACGATGAGCGCGGTGGACTGCGGATTGCCTCTGGCCATATCCACGATCTGGGTCCGTGGCGCGCCGCCCAAGGACGACTCCAACTGGCCAACCGTCATGGGGAGCGCCGGCTGCATACCCTGGGGCATGGCCAGTTGGCCCTCGGCTGCCAGCAGCGGCGCGCCCTGCGGCGCCGTCAACACGCCCATCAAGGGCCGGACGACGAAGAACAGAATCAGGAGGAACAGGACGCCCGCCACCCCGTAGCGGACGTAGGGCGCCCAGACGGCGGCGGACGGGAGCCCCGCCGTGGCGATCGCGCCGGGGCCCTCTTCCGTCTCCTCGCCCCCGAAGGGCACGTTGACCACTTCAACTTGATCCTGCCGTTCCGCCGAATAGCCCATGGCTTTCTTGACGATTTCTTCGATCTGCCTCATTTCGGCATCCGCCCGCGGCACATACTTGCGCTTGGCCTCGCCGATTCCCTCTTTGGCCCCCTCGCCGGCCTTCGCCGCCTCGTAGGTCCCGTCCACCAGCACCGCGACGGACAGTTTTTTGATGGTGCCCGTCGGTTCGATGATCCGCGACACCGTCCGGCTGATCTCGTAGTTCAGGGTCTCGTTCTTCGTCTGCGTGCTGTTGCTGCTGCTCTGGACCGGCTGCGCCTGCTGACCCGACGGCACGTTCGACCCGACGCCCGGCACCCCGCCGGCCTGCCCGCTGGTGCCGTTGGCTTTTTCCTGGTTGCGCTGTTCGCTCCGCACCACCTGCCCATTGGGATCGAACCGCTCCTCCGTCAGTTCCACCTGCCGGAAATCCAGGACGCTCGACACCCGGACCACCGCCTTGCTCGCCCCGACGATCCGTTCGAGCATGGTCTGGATGCGGGTCTCGATATCCTTCTCGATCGACCGCTGATACTCCAGCTGCGACCCGGAGAGCCGCGTCGGCCCGTCATCCGACGCCTCCGACAACATCCGGCCGTGCCCGTCCACCACGGTCACATGCTGCGGTTGCAACCCTTCCACGCTGCTGGCGACGAGATGCACGACCCCCTGCACCTGCGCCTTGCTCAACGATCCGCTGCGCTTCAGCGACAGCACCACCGAGGCCCGGGGCTTGTCCTGTTCGGAACTGAAGAGGCGGCGCTCCGGCACCGCCAGGTGGACCCTGGCCCGTTCCACTTCCGGCATCTGCGCGATCGTCCGCGCCAGCTCTCCCTGCAACGCCCGGCGATAGTTCAACTTCTGGACGAACTCGGACATGCCGACCGTGGTGCGGTCGAAGATCTCGAAACCCACGCCCCCGCCGTGCGGCAACCCCTGGCCGGCCAGTTGAAGGCGCAGGTCGTGGACTTGGGCGCTCGGCACGAGAATCGACCCGCCGCCGGCCCCCACTTCGTAGGGCACCTTGGATTCCTTGAGTTTCTCGACGATGGCCCCGGCATCCTCCTGCGTCAAGTTGGCGAACAGGACTAGCATGTCCGGCTGCTGACTCCAGAGCCCCACGGCCACCAATCCGGCGACTCCTGCGGCCAACACGAGGAGAATCGCAAACCGTCGCCCCACCGGCAGGTCGTTGAATTTTCCGAGCATAGCACCAACCCTTTCACAGACGAGAGGCTGTCAGCTCTCAGCTATCAGCCCGAAGCTGAAGGCTGAAGGCGAGTCGCTACACCTGCATCCGCTGAATTTCCTCATACGCGGTCACGATCTTGTTGCGAAGTTGCATCATGAGATGAAACGACACGTCGGCCTTTTGCAGCGCGATCATGGTCTGGTGCACGTTCTGGTTCTCGCCCGTTGCCATTTTCTCCACGGCCTGGGTGGCTTCTACTTGCACTTCGTTGACCTTGGCGATCGCATCTTTCAGCGTGCCCATGAAGCCGGTCGCCGCCGCACCGGCCGGCCCTGTGGAGCCGACTCCCGGCGCGCCGGGCAGAGGGATGCTTGGTGAAATGCGGATGTCGTCCATCGTTCGCTCCTAAAAGTTTGAATGATGAATGCTGCGTGCTGAACGCAAGAAGGGCGCTTCTCTTGTCACCTTCATCATTCCTCGCTCATCGTTCATACGTTCCTTCTACCGTCCGATCTCCAGCGCCCGGTTCCACATGGTCCGGGCCGTGCTGATCGCCTGCACGTTGGCTTCATAGGCGCGGGAGGCCGAAATCATGTTGACCATCTCCTCCATCACGTTCACGTTCGGCATCTGCACGAACCCCTGGGCATCGGCATCCGGATGCTGGGGATCATGGATGGCCTTGCCCGGCTTCTGATCTTCGATAATCCGGGCCACCCGCACTCCTTGCAGCGGTTGTGCATGAGGATCGAGTCCCGCCTTAAGCAAGGCGCCGGAGAACTTCGGAACGATCGGCGAGGCCTGGAATACGACGTCGTGGCGCTTGTAGGGACCGCCCTGCTCGGTATGCGTGGACTGCGCGTTCGCCAGATTGCTGGCGATGACGTTCAACCGGTGGCGCTGGGCATCCAGCGCGGACACGGAAATGGCAAGCGTATCGTTGATATCCATTGGCTTAGACTCCCTTGTTCTTCGTTCCGTCGACGGCGCGTCAGGTTCCCGAGGAGACCGGTTGCATCTCCACGGTCTCCGCTCCCCGCGCTTCCTGCAACAGGCGGCCGCGCCACTGGAGAGACCGGCGGCCCTCGGACCCGCCGGCGGTCTGCGGTTGGCCGGCGGCCACGCGGACCACCCAGCGACTACCCGCCGGTCCCGGCCGGCCCGACCTGACCGAGCGATTCGGTCGGGTCACCCATTCCCACCATTGCGCGCAATCCTCACAATAGGCAGCGGCAATCTCTCGAGTCTGCGTTGTCGCAAGGATAATCCCGCCACATTGCGGACATCTCATCGCGCACCTCCCAACAGGATGTTGCACAATATCGTGCTATCGCACGTCCCGAATCGCATCCAACAACTGCCGGAAGCGCATCGACAGCATCGTCGCCGACGCATTGTAGTTGATTGCGTTGTCGCCCAGCTTGGCCATCTCCATGTCAAGATTGACGGAGTTCGCATCCAACGGCAGCTCGGGCGAGGGCAATTCGACGAGCTTGCCCTGCACCCGTCCCCCCGCCTGCCCCTGGCTTCCCAGGTGACGGGTATCCGTGACCGCCATCTGAGCGCCTGACTTGCCATGGGTGGCCGCGGCCAAGGCATCGAGAAATTGCAGTTCTTTGGCCCGGTACCCCGGCGTTTCTTCGTTGGCAACGTTGGAGGCGATCACGCGGTGCCGAGCGGCGCGGAGATCCAGGTTTTGCTCCAACAGCTGCATGGTCTTATCGAAGATCTGCATGCTCGCCCCCCATTTTTGAGCCGCAGGTGTGTACTGCAAACCCCGTACCCGATGCCGTTTTCATGACGTCACGACCCGTCATGCTGCAGGAAGGGCCTGGCTCGGAGCCTGCGCGGTTCCGTCACACAAGAGGGAACTGGGCAACTCTTGCCGACCGTCTTCCGAGGACCCGACCCCGGCCGCCGTCGGTTCCCCTTGCTGCCGGTATTCACGCAACTTGTTGCGCAGCGTCCTGATGCTGATGCCCAACACTTTGGCTGCGTGGGTTCGATTTCCGTTCATTTTGGCGAGGGTCTTAAAAATCAGCTCGCGCTCCATCTCCCATAAGGACCCTTCGTTTGCAACATCCACCGCGCCGAACGCGCCGCCTGACGGAGCCGGCGGCAACGTCGCCTGAGAGGCTGCATTGGAACTGCCGACCGCCGGCGTCACCTGACTGACGCCGGCGCCCTGGCTCTCGTCAAACTGGAAATGTTCGGGCTGAATCGTGCCGGCGGACGCCATGAGCACCGCCCGCTCCACGACATTCTCGAGTTCGCGGACGTTGCCTTTCCAGGGCCGCGCACAAATCACCGCCGCCGCAGCCTCCGATAGGACGGGTACCGGCAACCCGTTGCGGGCCGCGGCCGCCTCCACAAAGTGTCGGGCCAGGACCGGAATGTCAGGCCGGCGTTCCCGGAGGGGGGGCAGCAAGATCGGGAACACGTTCAGCCGGTAATAAAGGTCTTCGCGAAAACGCCCCCGGTCCACCTCGGCCCGCAAGGACCGATTCGTCGTCGCGATCACCCGGATGTCCACGTGCACCGGCTCGCGCCCGCCGATCCGGTCCACTTCCCGCTCCTGCAGCACGCGGAGGAGCTTGGCCTGCAACCCCAGATCCATCTCGCTGATTTCATCCAGCAGGAGCGTGCCGGTATGGGCCATTTCGAATTTGCCCAGCTTCCGTACTAGCGCGCCGGTAAAGGCGCCCCGTTCGTGTCCGAAGAGCTCGCTTTCCAGCAACCCGTCCGGCAAGGCCGCGCAGTTGACCGCGATGAACGGACGGTGGGCGCGCGGGCTCCGGCTGTGGATGAACCGCGCCAGCAATTCCTTGCCGGTGCCGCTCTCCCCGTGGATCAGCACGGTGGCCTGGCTCATGGCCACCACCTCGGCCATGCCCAGCAGCCGCACCATGCCCGGATCCTCGGTGAGGATCGAGCGAGCAGGCCACCGTCCGGCCTCCTGGCCCGGCGCAGGGTCGGCCCCCGCTTCTTCCAATCGGGCCAGCACCCGTTCAAGCGCCTCGGTAGCAAAGGGTTTGAGGAGATAATCGCTGGCTCCGTGCTTCATGGCTTCCACCGCGGTCTCCACCGTGCCATAGGCGGTCATCACCACAACAGCCGTGCCCGGCGACCGTTTTTTAATTTCCTTGAGGACCTCGATGCCGCCCAAACGTGGCATCTTCATGTCGGTCAGTACCAGCCAGGGCTTGCACTGCGCGAGCCGTTCGATCGCCTCCCGGCCGTCGACGGCGTGGGAGACGCCGAACCCGTTGCGGCGCAAGGACTCCGTCAAAGCCAGCCGCATGGACGGCTCGTCATCCACGACCAGAACCGACCGGGCTTCGCGGCTCCCCGCACAGGAGCGCTGCGTTGACATCCCTAACATGGTGCCTCCTCTCGAAAGATAAGAGCTGTCAGCTCTCAGTCATCAGCTTCTTCTCCGAGGCTGATCGCTGAAAGCTGACGGCCGACGGCTCTGCATTCTCCGGCTGCGGCAAAATCACCGAAAACGTACTGCCGCGCCCGACGTCGCTCTCGACTTCCACCCGCCCACGATGTCCTTCGACGATGGCATGCACGATCGCCAGCCCCAGCCCGGTTCCTTCCTCCTTGGTGGTAAAGAAGGGGTCGAAAAGGCGCGAGCGATGATCGGGCCGGATGCCGTCCCCCTGGTCCGACACCGACAGACGCACGACCGGCTGCCCACTGGCCGCCTCCTTGTCCGGTCCGGCCTTCAGCGTGAGCACGCCGCCGCCCGGCATGGCCTGCGCGGCGTTGAGAATCAGATTGACCAGTACCTGCTTGAGCTGCCCCCCGTCGCACCAGAGGGTCGGTATCGCCGGGTCCAGATAAACCTGCACCGCCATGTTGCCGCGCAGGGTCGCGTGCTGCGCCAGCGCCAACGCCTCCTGGACCAGCAGGTCCGTCCGATGCCAACCGGCTTTCGGACCATTCGGCTTCGTGCAGACAAGCAGGTTGGACAAGAGCCGGTCCATGGCTTCGACCGCCTTCGAGATATGCTCGGCATATTGGCGGCGCTCCGGATCGTCCCGCAAATCCCTCCTGAGCAGGGAGGCAAAGAGTTCCACGCTGCCGAGCGGGTTCCGAATTTCATGCGCGATACGCCCCACCATTTCGCCCATCGAGGCCAGCCGGTCCCGCCGCTGCAGCCGCTCTTCGAGCCGCCGGACCGCCGAAATGTCGTGCAGGAGGAGGATCGCGCCGGTCGCCTCTCCCGCGCTGTTCCGCAACACGGCCCGTGACAAGGACAGAGGGATGCCGTTCGGCGCGATCGGGTGCCCGCCTCCGTCGGGCAGGTACTCCGCCAGCACCGCCGAGATCGGCCGCCCGAACAGCCGGTTCCGCGACAGCCCCAGCAGCATCTCCGCGGAGCGGTTGCAGCGGACGATCGCCCCGGTCCCGTCGGCCACGATCACGCCCGTCGTCAGCGATTCCAGAATCGCCGAGAGATGGCTCCGCATCTCTTCATTCTCTTTGAGGTTGAGGCGAAGCGCCTCATTGCTGGCCGCCAGTTCCAGGTCCATCCGCTCCAGCCGCGCGGTCAGGGTCTGGTAGGACTCCTGAAGCGTCGTCGCCGCCTGATCGAAACTCCGGAAGGCATCTTGCAGCAGGTCGAGTTCGCAGGCGCCAGCAGGACCGTGCTCTGCCATCTTACGACCCTCCCGTCTTCGTCGCCGCCAGATCCGCCTGCATCGAGGCGGCCAGACGAGCGAGCAGTTCATCGGTCGTCAATTGATTCAACTCCTTGAGCAGCTTGCGCGCCTCCGGCCGGTGGCCTTGAGTACGCCACACTCTGGCCAACTGGATGCGGATCCAGTCGGTCTGGGCGGCATCGGGCGAGGCGCGCAAGGCCTGCCAGTAACGGGTGACGGCGTCGTCATACCGCCGGGATGCTTGCAACAAGTCCGCGTACTGGATCAGCGCGGCCACGCCGGACTGGCGCCCTAGCACTCCGGCCCGCTCCATGTCCGCATAGATGCGCAGCGCCTCGTCGGCTTGGCCGATGTCCACCAGCGCCTGGGCCAACATGACCCGGGCTTCCTGGCGGGCCGGATCGACGGGAAAGAGCGCAAGCCAGCGACGGAGGACACGCACCACCGTCTCGTCGTTCCTGAGTCCATGGTGGACACGGGCGAGACTCAGCAGGGCTTCGGCCCTCCGATGCCCCAAGGGATGTTGCAATCGGTATCGTTCGAACACTTGACGGGCCGCCACGAAATCGTCCTGATCCAGATAGGCTTGTCCCAGGTGAAACAGGGCCTCTTCCCGGGTCGGCCCGTCGGTCGACACGCGAAGCAAGTACTGGCAGAGCCGCACCGCCTCGGACGTGAACCCGATGCGACGATACACCGCGACCGCCTGCAGAATGGTATCCTGGTCGGCGAAAATCAGTTCATCCGGTCCCCAGAGCGGATAAAACAAGGTAATGCTTTGTAGGTCGTCCGCATGCTTGAGCGCCTCTTTGAGCTGGGGCAGAAGCAACACCGAAAGGCGACGCCCCGCTGCGGTCGGCCAGGGATCGTCGGCCACCCGCCCCGTCCGCAAGACCAACTCGCGGTACGCAGCCATCGCCCGCGCCTGATCCGGCAGGGCTTCGTAATGTTCGCCGAGGCGAAAGAGCGCCTCACTTCCGGCTACGTCGTCCGCCTTCGCATCCGCCACCTCACGGAGCGCCTTGCCGCGCTGCGTCGCATCCAAATTCGGGGTCGGACCGATCTGGAACAGCGCCTCCACGCTGGACCGGACTAGATGTTGCGCATCGCCGGTCGCCTGCTCGAGTCCCAATTCCGCCAGCCGCACCAGCCCGAGACTGGCCCCCGGCGTATCGGGATACCGGGTGATCGCCTCCGCGTAGAACCGGACTGCGCGCGCGGGAGTCCCCTGATGATGGAAGGCATCCCCGATCGTCACAAGGGCCAGCGGCGCCTGCGCCGACCGTGGATAAAGGTTGTAGAACAGCATCGCCCACCGGCTGACCTGGCCCCACTGTCCGGCTCGCCGGGCATTTTCGATCGCGTGCAGGAGGGACAGCGGACGCCCTTTGAAAAACTCAGGCCATTGCCGATCGACCGTTTCATAGAGCGGCTGTGCGGACGGAAACTGTTGCTTGGCATGCAGGAGGTCCGCCAGCGCAAGCGTGCCGTACCGGCGGATTTCGTCATCGGTTGACTGCCCGCTGAGGCGTTTGAGAATGCGCTCGGCCTCCGGCCAACGTTGTTCGGCCCCATAGGTGGCTGCGAGCCCCAACCAGGCTCGATCTGCGTCTGCTCCCACCGACAAGGCGGCCGCACCTTGCTCGTAGGCCGCCTGCGCCTCTACTCGCATGTCCATGCCAGCGTAGAGGTCGCCGATGCGCCAGTACGCACGTTCGGCGTTGGAAGTTTGTGGAAAATCGCGGATGATCCGGCGATAGGCGTCAATTGCAGCCTGCCCTCGTTGCTCCGTCGGAGGGCCTGCGACAAACAGCTCTGCGAGGAAGGCTTGTGTCGTATCGGCCAGGGGACTCTCTGGCTCCTGCGCCAGAAGTTGATGAAAGGAGGCTTCGGCCTCAGGCCAAGCCTGTCTGGTATACGCCATCAGACCCTGCACGAACAGCGGGCTGGTCGGCCCATCCCGTCGGCGATCATACCGAGGCCCGGCATCGGGCAGATCGGGAAACCAAGGCACCAACGGAACCGGGGCCGCCGTTTCCGAAGAGCCGACGGCCTGATCCGACTGCACTCCCTTCTGCCGAGGCTGAGGCAAGGGAGCCGTTTCCTGCTTCGGCACCTCCGGTGCCGTTGACTTGGCTGGGTCGTGCGACTCTGGCTCAGCGGAAGGCCCAGACCCAAACGACGGCGAGGCCCCCGGGATTCCCAGGAGAGCCGCGGCGACCACAATATGCACCAGTGAAGGATGCGGTTCCACGAACCCTAGGCTCAGCAACTTCTATGCCGGTGAGTGCGGGCAAATGCGGAACAGGAAGCGCTGAAGTTTTGAAGGGTTAGCTGCGCGGATTTCGAGAGTCCAGCGCCCTGGTCAAGGCAGAAGTCAATTCAACGGATGGATGGAAGCATTGTTGTCAACGAGTTGACGGCACTATTAAATAGGAAATGATGAACGAGGAATGATGAATGGAGGGAAACGCAAGAGAAGTGATGCAGGGTGAGCGTACAACGATGAGAGGTCGCTTTCCTTACTGCATCATTTATCCCTCATCGTTCATCGTTGGGCTGCAATATCCGGCTCAGGCACAGGGCACTCCGGCGACTTTCGTTTCGAGCCCCTTGCGTTTCAGTTTCTCCACCAGAGTCGTCCGGTTGAGATGGAGGAGCTGGGCCGCCTTGCTGGTTACCCCGTTCGTCTGTCTCAACGCCTCAAGAATCAAGCGATTCTCGTATTGCTCCAGCTCTTTCACGAGATCCACACCGGACCCGTTGAAGTCCACCGGGCCGTCTGTTGGCCGTGCACAGGATGGAACCGGTCGGGACTGGCGAATCTTCTCCGGGAGGTCCGCCACGGTGAGAGTGCCGGTTTTCTTCAAGATTGTCAGCCGTTCGATCAAATTTTCCAGCTCCCGGATATTCCCCGGCCATCCATATTGTGACAACGTTTCCACTGCGGCCCCATCCATGTCGCATACCGTCGTGCCCTTGGCTTCGTTAAACTGTCTCAGAAAATGATCGATCAGGAGAGGCACGTCTGCCCGACGGTCGCGCAACGGCGGCATCATCACGGGAATCACGTTCAGCCGATAGTAGAGGTCCTGCCGGAAACGCTTTTCATGAACCGCCGACTCCAGATCTTGATTCGTCGCGGAGATGATGCGCACATCCACCCGGACGGTCTTGCTTCCGCCCACTCGCTCAAAGGCCCGTTCCTGCAAGGCGCGTAATAGTTTCACCTGCAAGGGTTGGCTCATTTCCCCCACTTCGTCGAGGAACAGGGTCCCGCCGTGCGCCAGTTCGAACCGTCCCATCCGGGTCGTAATCGCACCGGTGAACGCGCCCTTTTCATGTCCGAACAATTCCGATTCGAGTAAATTCTCGGGAATGGCCCCGCAATTCACAGGCACGAAGGGCCGATCCCGCCGCAAGCTATTGTAATGAAGCATGCGCGCGACCAATTCCTTGCCGGTCCCGCTTTCCCCTTGGATCAACACCGTACTGTCGCTATCAGCCACCTTGTCGATGAAGTCGTGCAGTTCCCGCATGGCTTCACTGGTTCCGACCATGGACTTGGTGCGGAATTTTTCCCGGACCGCCTTTCGCAATAGCAGATTCTCCTGGCGAAGTTGTTGAAATTCCAAAGCCTTGCGAATGGCCATGGAAACGGCATCGAACTGGACGGGCTTGGTAATGAAATCATAGGCCCCGGCTTTCATGGCTTTCACTGCCTGTTCGATCGTGCCGTAGCCGGTCATGACGATACAGGCAATCTGAGCGTTGACTTGCATCACACGCTCCAGGATTTCCAGCCCATCCATGCCCGGCAGCCGCAGGTCCGTCAGCACCACCTGAGTCGGTTCGTCTTTGGCCGCTTGGACGGCAGCGTGGCCATCAGCCACAGCCGTCACCTGATATCCCTCCTCCACTAAAAAGTCACGCAAGGTCTCACGGACCGCCGATTCGTCATCCACGATAACGATGTGCGCGTGGCTCATGGGGCTCCCTTCTTCCCTAGGAAAGCATGAGGGCAGATCGAACCGTCAACAACTTGACACCAACTGATCGGTTGACACCCATTACGGCCGGTTGAGTCATGGGGATTATCTGATTCCATCTCCGAGGGTGAAACGCGGCGGCTGCGAGAAAACATTCTACGGGTATCATTGAATCTCCGAGCTCTGGCAAGCTCTTGAGTCTTCATGACCACCGTGGGAGGGTAACAGAGTTGATGAAAAGAAAAATCCCGCGCATGATGCCTCTCTACTTCTCTGCCGTCAAGACCCTATTTTTTGAAGGAGAGGGATGTGCAGATGTCATGCCTAAATGCTATGCCCAACTCTCCATGAGGCGCACCTTCAACACCTGAGCGAGCCCAGTCGCACTCTTCAATTTTCAATATCAATTCTTCCTCCAAAGACACAAGCAGTTATGATGGGCAATGAGAAATCAAATTGGAAGAGATTAGGCCGGAACGCTGGATGGTTATCGAGACATCAACAGGAAATTAACATTTACCCACACAATCCACCGCGTCAAAATTTTTAACATGAAACAACGGTCGATTTGCGAAGAGACACTCGGATGAGGCACAGACGAGGGCCGTCGTGCAACGCAAGAGTAAATGGGCGTGCTTACTGAGGACTCTGTGCAGCCGCAGGAAACGGACGAGTGCCGCCTTGTTGCTCAGACACACCGACCGCGCCGATCAAGTTAAGCGCCGGCACATCTTTGATCAGCCTGAACTGGATGCGAAGCTTGAGCAGATGCGACTCGCGAGCGCCTTTGATCTCAGGGACTTGCGACTGATTGGCCTGGACAGATCCATCCTTGGATCGTCCAGCCCCATCGTCCGGACGGGTGGCGGCCCACAGTTGGACCGCTTGTCTCACCGACGAGACAGCCACTTGATCGAATTCCACATCCCCCGACAGCTTCGCCAGGCGAAGCCCCTCCAACAGACCGGGACTCTCACGGTCCATCATGGCCGTGACGACTGCGGTCCGCTCGTTGCCTGGCAAGTAGCCGCGCCCCCATCCGCGCTCCGTGATCGGCGGACTCCAGGCCTGTTCCAACTCTGTCCGCAAGGCCTGGATCCCGGCTCCCTCCGGCTCCGTTACCGGCAAGCCAGGCCTGGGCCGGTTCCGGCCTGGTTCCGGCTTCCCCTCGTCCGGATCGGACACTTCCAACCGCAGCGTCATACGCTCATGCGGGACGGCATCAACCGTGACCTTCGCTCCGCGGACCCCCGCCACTTGTTCGGGCGTCAACCCCATAAACCGCGCTTCAGAGGCTAAGACCAATTCACTGGCAATCCGAACCCGCTGTTCATCCAGCGGCGACACCCAGGTTCCCAATTGCCAAGCGCGCCAATTTGAATAGATTGCAATGGTCCGTCCTTCCGAGGAAAGGAGCCGAAGATATATCCGGCGAGGACTGCCGAGTTGTTTGGTAAACTCACGGTTCAGGTCTGGGCGAGACGACAACAGGACATCCATCCCGGCACCCTCCGACCTCCCAGCCGGACCGCCAGGCTTGCGTTGGATTATTCCTCCCAAAGCCTGCGTGGATTCCACCAAGGCGTCTACGGCGGACGCGGCCAACCGGAAGCGGACCGGCACTCGAAGCAGTACCGACCCATCGGGAGCCAGTTCGGACCGAACCGCCCCGACCTCCGCGTCGAGACCGGACCCGGTCAACCGCTCCACCAACCGGCTGACCATACGCCGATCCCCACCGACCGCGCCATCCGCCTGGCTCGTCCGGAGCAAGTCCGCCCCGGAGAGGCTTTTGACGGTCTTGGCATAGTTGGCACGAGCGGATGGATTCGAGGGGTCGGCGGCCACGGCCCGTTCGAATTCTTCCAATGCCTGGAACAGTTTGCCCTCTCGGCTGTGTAATTCCCCCGCATCGTTGGCTTTGGCCGCTTGCACCAGATTCTGGCCCTCCCCCTCCGCAACCGCCCGATGTCCGCCGGCGGGAATGAGTTCGACGACCTTCGCCACAAGGGTCCTGGCCGTGGAGGACACGTCGCTCGCAGGCCCTTGGGCGCTGGCCGTGCCCAGGATGATTCCCTGCTCGACGCCCATCAACTGGGCATCGATGCGCACCTGGCCGTCGACGTGGCTGACGCTGCCGCTCACAAGAACCGTGGCTCCGGTCATACGTCCGACTCGAACGGTCGACTCATCCGCCACCCGGCCGGACAGTTGAAAGGCCTGCTCCCGAAAAACCTCTTCGAGTCGCTCGCGCTGCACCACCACCAGGGAAGGGTTCCGGGCGAATTCCGCGACGAGCATGTCCACCATGCCCTTGCTCAGCCAGGCCAGGTCCGGAACCTTCGTCCGATCCTCGAAATAGAGCACGGACAGGACCAGCGACGAAGGAAACTTGGCGCCGGCCGCAGCCTGGGCCGTGGCGGATGGCGCCGCGCCGGACTGGGATTTGCCCGCTGCGCCGGGAACCGATGAAGCAGGCGGTCCAGAATGCGTCGCGCAGGATGCCTGAGCCAGCAACAAGACCGACAGCACCGCCGGCAAGAGGATCCTCATCCAACATGCTCCTTCCAATCTTGTGCAGACGCCGGATGATCCGCCTTCCACTGCTCGTTCAATCCATAGAGGAAAAAGAGGATTTCGGCCACGGCCTGGTACAACTCCGACGGAATACATTGGTCCAAGTCCAATTGCATGAGCAGCTCGACGAGGTCCCGGTCTTCTTTAATGGGCACCCCGGCGCGGCGCGCTTCGCGAATGATCTGCTCGGCCAACTCCCCGCGCCCCTGGGCCGTCACCCGCGGCGACGGCCGCTCGGACGGCAGATATTCCAGCGCCACAGCGGATTGACGTCGTGATGGTGGCACCCTTCCTCCTCGACATGCGACGTGATCAGGCTTTTCTACTCACCAGGCTGACGCGTGGCACCGCACGGGCCCGCACATCGTCTCCCCGTACCTGTTGCGGCTCGCCCACATCTGCCGCCAGCACATCCACCTGATAGCCCTTGGCGGACAAAGACGTATTCAAGGCCGGCAGATAGCCGGCCACCCGCTGCCGCACTTCCGGATGATCCAGCAAGAATCGCGCCGAGAGCCGCTTGCCGGTCAGCAACGTATCCACCCGGAGCGCGCCGAGACCGTCCAACTCGAGAAGTGTGACCACATTATAAGAACGTGCCTGGTCCTGGCTCCCTCTTCCACCTGCAGTCCGTTCCTCCACATAGATCCGCGCCTGTCCCCCGTTGGCGAAGGGAAGCTCGAAGAGAATCGGCTGGCCCGCCTGCCCATTGAGCACAGCCAGGACCTGCGTCCGCTCAATGAGCGTCAACACCTGCTGCGCGTCCCGAATCCAGCCGCCCCTGCCCGATCCCTCCGGTTCACTGTTCCCGGATAAAGAGGATGCGCCGGACGGCTTGGCCGACTCATCATCCTGACCGACCAATCCGGCCTGGGCAAGGGAGGGCAATCTCGCGGGCAGGGCCACCGGTCCCCCCTTCCCCGCTTGGGGCTGGCTATCGGTACGCAAGCCCGCCTCTCCCTGAGGCGTAGCAGGTTGGGACTGAGAGTTCTGGCCTGCCGTCGCCGACAACTGCGCCTCGGGGTCCTGCGCATGCCCGGGTAAGGCCTGGACAGGCACAGGATCTGCCGAGGACTTTTCTGGCCCGGTGGTCGGCGACTGGAGGGGCAGCAGAGGCAAGACAGACACAGGCCGCTCGGCTTGCAACAGGACCTCCGCCTCAGCCTGAGACGGAGAGGAAAGTCCTTCCGTCGCACGAACAGCAGCCCGCTGATCCGATGGAAAAGACTCCGATCCCGTCACCTCTTGTCGGCCTGCGGCATTGGAGAAGGGCACCGGTGCCTGGCCTCGGACCAAGGCCACATCGTAGAGAGGAGAGGCCGGCACCGCCGTGAAGGGCGTCGGCCCAACCGATCGTTCAGGCGGAACAGCAGCAGGAGAGGAAGACAGCGCCTCAGGCCCATCCTGGGCGACCTCCGCAAGCAAGGTCATGAGCAAGGCCTTGAGGTTCGGCGCCGCGCCTTGCCCGGTCACCGTGCCGGTCCGGCCCCAGTCAGCCAGGAGGGTTGACTCGTGCTGGACACCCAGCGCGAGCAGGGCACCGCGGATACGATCGCCGGCCAATGGCCCATCAAGTTGTTCGGGAGCGACCAGGATCTGCTGCGCCAGCGCCTGAAACCGGGCGAGCGATTGCGGCGCAAGATCCCTGCGCTCGGCGGCCGCCGTGAGCGACGCAGCCAGTTTCGCCAGACCGGAAGCCAGCGGCTCATCCGTTGGCAAGAGTGTTTTCAGAAGCGCGGCAATCTGAGTGGACTGAACGGCCTGAGTGCCCTGAGCGGCCGCACCAAGCCCTCCGAGGCTGATCGCAGCCGCCCGATCGGCGGCAAGGGCACCCGCCTGGATCGCGGACGAAATCTGCCGCGGCTGATCCAACCGCAACAGGACCTGCCCGTCCCGCAACTCGACGTGGGCCTCCACCACCTGCCCCACGGATAAACTCCCGACCAGGGAGGCAGCGCGGAGCGTAACGCCTTTGAGCAGGAGCAACAACGAGCCGTCGTCCTGGACGTTCAGGACCGTGGCCCGGACCGCTTCGCCAGGTGTCAGCAACGATTCCAGGCTCGTCCGGTCAACGGACCGAAGCAGGTCGGATAGAATCAGCGAAGGTTGAACAGAAAGTGGCAGCATGGTCGAGCAGGCCGTGAAGTGCCATCACGGTATCGGCTGCTCGACCGAAAAACTTGAGAGGGGGAAACGATTCAGGCAGGTCCATATATGGTGGTGTCGGAACGAAAACTGGAACGAACAGCTCGGGATAAGGCAGCTAGTTCTTAGCGTCCCCCAGCGGCCCTCCAAGCACCTTCGCCTGCCAGTCGGCCAAGGCATGAACCAGTTCATGGGCCAGGTCGGCCCGCCGCTTCTTGATCGGTCGGGACTTATCCAGATAAATCGTCTGGTCTTCGACCACCCAACTCGCCATCACCCCGTTTCCGAGATGTTCTTCCAATTCCTTCCGAGGAACCTGCTTAATCATCACCCGATAACCAAAAGGCAAATCCACATGTTCGGGGATCGGATGTCGTTTGAGCGAGCGCAGCATCGTGGGCCATGGTCCTTCTGTGAGAACGCCGGGCGGCGGCGAGAGTCAATCGACAATTCCTATGCGTTGATTGTTGCCGCACCGGCCTCGAGAGTCAAGGGCGCGCTAAGTCGCTGTTTTCATTGCCCCGGATTCAAACATAGCACAACCCCATCCTTGGCTGCAGCGCAAGCACCTTTCAGGAGAGAACGGCAAAGCAAATTCCAAACAGTAGGGAAGAGGGTATGACCGTTTTTCTCAACTGCGCGGAATTTGGCGTGGAGCCAGGACTCGAACCGGGACGCCCCGTTCGGAGCATCCGCATGTGGCTTCGTCAGGGCTTGGGACGCTCAAGCAATCGGACGCCGCGCTTGAGGAGTTCGGGGCTTTCCAGCAGTTGAGGGACTTGCTCGTTATTGAATTCCCGCCTGGCAGTACGCTCCACCAGCGGCTTCACATAATCGAAAAGCTCGTTCAATCCAATATCGCCGCTTTGGCCCCGGTCCGCTTCACCGCGTAACCCTTTGAGCAGGAAATAGGTCAAGAGCCCGTGCTTCTTTTCATCGTAGGTACTGGAGACTTGCTCGCCCGAACTCGCGGCAAGCACCGCCGTCTTTCCGCCGGCCAGGACCGGATTCTCGATAGACAGCACCATCGGCCTCATCCCTTTGGCAATCACCGACCGGCCGCCCGCACCGGAGAAACAGGAATCGAGCACCACGACGATTTCCTTCGCCGGCAGCTTGCCCAGACGATCATAGAGCCGATCCAGGGGATAGGCGGTCTGTTCCACAAAGCTCGGGTCACCGTCATAGGGCACCAGATAGGCTTTTCCCGTTTTCGGATTGGGCGCTCCGTGCCCTGAGAAATAGACAAAGACCGAGTCTCCCTTTTCGACCCGATTCGGCAGCCAGCCCTCGAAATACTTTTCCAGGTCCGTCTTCGCTGCGTTGTCGTTCAGCAGCAGAGCGATGTTTTCCTCGGGATAGCCCAAGACCTTGCTCAGATAGTCCGCCATCACGCGGGCATCGTTGGCCGCATAGTCGGCTTGGGGAAGCTTCTTCCTGTATTGCTCGATGCCAATGACCACGGCATGACGATTCTTGCTTGTTTTGACGCCGCCAACGGGAGGACTATCAAGATCAGAGCTGCCCGCGAAGGGCGGCGCCGCGGATGCGGGCAGTGGTTGACTAACGACCCCACTTGGTTCCCGCCTGATGGATCGGGCGTACTGACGCAGCTTGGCTGAATTGGTCATCGAACCGGCCATCTCTCGAAAGAGTCCGGCCATAAGATATTGAAAGCCCTGCCCGGCTTCGCCTGGAAAGTGAGAGTTCACTGCCATATTCCCGTAGAGGATCCGGCGTGCCGCATGGAACGGCGTTTCCTTCAGCAGCACTGTCCCCTCGCGATCGGTGACCGTCGCCGTCAGATCAACAGACGCATAGAAGTCCGGGCTGCCATTGGCGGTGACAAAGGCACCGATGATAATGACGTACAAGATCGCCGTTTCGACGTCATGGCAGTCTTGCGTAAAGCCGATCCGCGGAGCGGTCAATTCGATGTAGAGGTCATAGTGGCCGGCAGCCGACGCCTTGTCCGTGACCAGATCGACGCTTTCAAAGCCCTGCGCCAGAGTCACCACACCGGCCTTGGCTAAGGCCTCTTGAGGAAAGAGTGTGACCGAGGCTGAGCTGGCGTACATCGGACAAGAAAAGACCGGGCTCGTGACAGGCTGTCGAAACGACTCGGGGACGATCAGCGCAACCCTGAGGGGCAGCGGTTGGACCTCATCGGGCAGTGGCAGCCTGGTATTCTCTGCGCTTGTCGCTTGGAAATTGAGGGTCGAGCAGGCGGCCAATACCAGGGCAACGGCCAGAACCGATATGCAGCCGGTGGCACGGGAGACTTGCTGGCCGAGAATCATGATGATCCTCCAACCCGGTGAGGGAATAAGCGAAGTCTAGGGAATCCAACAGGAGAAAGCAAGGAAAGGCACACACAGGTGGAACGCGTCTACGTCGCCATGCCGTACCCCTATTTACAAGTATTGATGACCCGGCGGGAATCCCGCAGGAGCGGTTCCGCGCCGGCAGTCCGGACCGGTCTCAAGGGTTCGAGGGCACAGCCCCCGCAATAAATCGCGTACTTTCTGCCTTGTCTGCCTGTATTACTGTATTATATTGGGGCTTTACGGCCGACATGGCAGCAAGGAACTTGCCTCCACTCGGCAACCGACCTTAAAAAGGTTTTTAGGTGCGCTCCATTCGCGTGCAAGAACAGCAACCGGCTCTTGGCGGGCTTCGCGTATGAACCAGATTGTCCTCATCGCCCTGCGAAGGCCGTACACCTTCGTCGTGCTGGCGATCCTCATCGTGCTATTCGGAGTCATGTCGGTCAGCAAGTCGCCGACCGACGTTTTTCCGAACATCAAGATCCCCGTTATCTCCGTCGTCTGGTCGTACGGCGGCCTGCTGCCGGCCGACGTCTCCGGGCGCATCACGTTCTACTTCGAGCGCGCCCTGACCTCGACGGTCGAGGGCATCAAGCATATCGTGAGCCATTCCTACTACGGCAGCAGCATCGTCAGCATCTTCCTTCAGGACGGAGTCAATCTGGCCGGCGCCGAGGCCGAGGTCACGGCGATCGCGCAGACGGTGGTCAAGTCGCTGCCGCCGGACATTTCGCCGCCCATGATCATGCGTCTGGAAGCCTCCTCCGTGCCGGTGGCCATGCTGCAAGTCACCTCCGACACGATGACGCCGGCGGAGCTTTATAACCTGTCCGTCATGCAAATCCGTCCCCTGCTGGTGACGATCCCCGGGGCGATCCTTCCGGCCCCCTATGGGGGCAACCCTGTCATGCTGCTGGTTTCCCTCGATCAGCAGAAACTGCTCGCCCGGCAGCTCACCGCGACGGACGTTCACAAAGCCTTCGGGCATCAGAACATCGTGCTGCCGGCGGGCGACCAGAAGATCAAGGCGACCGATTGGATGGTCCAGACGAACGCGACGCCGATGCAGGTCGAGGATTTCAACAATATCCCGATCAAGCGGGAAGGCAACGCCTTCATCTACATGCGCGATGTCGCCGACGTGCGCCTGGCCGGCCCGCCGCAAACCAACGCCGTCCTGGTAGACGGCAAACAAGCCGTCCTGATCGTGGTCATGAAGAGCGGCGAGGCCTCCACCCTGGACGTGGTGGACGGGATCAAGAAAGCGATCCCGCGCATTGAAAAGATCGTGCCGCCCGGGGTGAAGATCAAAATCCTCAACGACGCCTCGATCTTCGTCAAGGATGCGATCACGGACGTGGTGCAGGAAATGGCGACGGCCGCCGCGCTGACCGGGCTCATCGTGCTGCTGCTGCTCGGCTCGTGGCGGGCGACGGTCATCGTCGCCACCTCGATCCCGCTGGCCATCCTGACCTCCATCATCGGCCTGCACGTGATCGGCGAGTCGATGAATCTCATGACGTTGGGCGGATTGGCGCTCGCGGTCGGCATTCTGGTCGACGATGCGACCGTGATGATCGAGAACATCGACACCCATCTTGCCATGGGCAAGCCGCTGGAGACCGCGATCATCGATGCCGCCAACCAGATCGTCATCCCGACGCTCGTCGCCACGCTCTGCATCGCCATCGTCTGGTTCCCGCTCTTCCAATTGAGCGGCGTGTCCGGCTATTTGTTCATGCCGATGGCGGAGGCGATCATCTTCGCGATGCTGGCCTCGTTCATCCTGTCGCGCACGCTGGTGCCGACCATGGCCAAATATATTCTTGAGGAGCACAAGGCGCCGCACGAACACGAGCACGGTGAGCCGTCCGAGGGGCAGCCCGAAGCGGAGAGCGTACAGAGCCCGTCGGGCTTCTTTGCCCGCTTCCAGCAAGGCTTTGAGCGCGGCTTCGAGCGTTTCCGTGAGCGCTACAACGGTTTACTCGAACAGGTGGTTGCCCAGCGCGGCGCCTTCGTCGGAGTCTGTCTGGCGATCGCGATTGCCTCCCTCGTCCTCTACTATTTCAACGGCCGCGAATTCTTTCCCGAGACCAAGGCCGGGTCGATGCAGATGCACATGCGGGCGCCGATCGGCACGCGCATCGAGGTGTCCGGGCGCCTGGCGTCCCTCGTCTCCAACGACATCACGCAGATGCTGCCCGGCCAGGTCGAGGGCATCGTCAGCAATTGCGGCCTGCCGGTCGGCCCGCACAACCTCGCCTTCATCCCGACTCCGACGATTGGGTCGCAGGATTGCGACCTGACGATCGACTTGAAGAGCGAAAAGTCGCCGGTCTGGGAGTATCGGCGCATCCTCCGCAAGGGCCTGAAAGAGCGCTATCCCGGCACCGAGTTCACGTTCCAGCCGGCCGACCTGACCGCGAAGATTCTCAACTTCGGCTCCCCCTCGCCGATCGACGTGCAGATCAGCGGCATGGAGATGAACGAGAACTACGAGTTCACGCGCAAGCTGGCGGGCCGGCTGCGCCAGATTCCCGGCGCCAGCGACGTGGCGATTCAGCAAACGATGCGCACGCCGACCCTGTTCGTCGAGGGCAACCGCACCTTCGGACTCGGCATCAACCTGTCCGAGAAGGACATCGCCACCAATCTGCTCCTGACGACGTCCGGCAGCAAACAGGTGGACCAGCAATATTGGCTCGATCACAAGACCGGCATGACTTACCAGGTCAATATCTATACGCCGCAGCCGCAGCTCACGAGAATCCAGGATCTGTTGACCGTTCCGGTCGATCGGGGCGATTTCGGCGCGTCCGGCAGGAAACCGCAACTGCTCGGCAACGTGACCACGCTGTCGGCGGTCGGCACGCCGGGCGTGGTCACGCATTCGGACATCATGCCGCTGTTCGACCTCTATGTGTCCGCGGAGGGACGCGACCTCGGCGGCGTGCTGGAGGACGTCAAGAAGGCGGTCAAGGAGATGGAGCCGGAGCTGCCCCGCAGCGCGACGCTCGACATCCACGGCCAGGCGGAAACGATGCACGACGCCTATGTGGAGCTGCTCGCCGGCTTGGTCCTGGCCATCATTTTGGTCTATCTCCTGATCGTCGTGAACTTCCAGTCCTGGCTCGATCCCTTCATCATCATCACCGCCCTGCCCGGCGCATTGGCGGGCATCGCCTGGTCGTTGTTCCTGACCCACACGAACATCTCCGTGCCGGCGCTCACGGGCGCCATCATGACGATGGGCACCGCGACCGCCAATTCGATCCTGGTCGTGTCCTATGCCCGCGAGCGGCTCGAAGCGCATAGCGACGCGCTGCTGGCCGCGGTCGAGGCGGGAAAGGCCCGCATCCGTCCGGTGCTCATGACCGCCTCGGCCATGATCATCGGCATGCTGCCGATGTCCATGGGCAATTCTCCGAATGCGCCGCTGGGCCGCGCCGTCATCGGCGGATTGACGGTCGCAACCGTGTTCACGCTATTGTTCGTGCCGTGCGTATATGCCATCATCTACAGCAGACGAACCGTGGCGAGCGGCGCGCCGCTCGCCGATGAGGACCGCGCGTAATGTCCATGAATCTCAACGGAAGACGC
Organism: Nitrospirota bacterium; assembly: GCA_004296885.1. NCBI lineage: Bacteria > Pseudomonadati > Nitrospirota > Nitrospirota bacterium. The sequence goes on from SCVN01000015.1 coordinate 57,254, forward strand.
CTCGCGCTCGCAGCCATCATGATGGTCGGTCTGTACCTCGGCTATCGGATCTATGAGAGCCGGCTCGACGCCGCCGCGCTGCGCGACGAGACGCTTGAAGGCGCCGTCCCGACCGTGGCCGTGATCCATGCCAAACCGTCTGCGCCGACCGAGACCATTACCCTCCCCGGCAACGTTGCGGCCTGGTTTTTGGCGCCGATCTACGCGCAGGTCTCCGGCTATGTGAAGATGTGGCACAAGGATTACGGAGCTCAGGTGAAGACAGGCGACGTCCTCGCCGAAATCAACGCCCCGGCTCTCGACGCCCAATACGAGCAGGCCAAGGCGGATCTGGAAGCGGAGCGCGCCAAATACACGCTCGCCGAGGTGACGGCGAAACGCTGGATCGCGATGCGCAAATCGCATGCGGTCTCCGAGCAGTCCATCACCGTGCAGGAACAACACATGAAAGCCCAGGCGGCGGTGGTCAATGCCGCGGAGCAAAAAGTCAAGAACTTCGAGGCGCTGATTCGCTTCAAAACGATCGTCGCGCCCTATGACGGCGTGGTGACCGTGCGCAACATCAACGTGGGTGACTACGTCAACAAGGAAGGCACGCTCAGCACCAGCAAGGAGGCCAGCAATCTCTTTACCGTGGCTGACGTCGATAGGATGCGCCTCTTCGTCTCCGTGCCGGAGTCGTTCGGGTCCTTTCTCCAGCCGGGCCTGACGGCCGACGTGACGGTGCCGCAAATTCCCAATCGCCACTTCACCGCCACATTCCTGACCGTCGCCCGTGGATTCGACCCGGACACGCGCACCGCGATCACCGAATTCACGATCGAGAACGAGGACCGAGCCCTCTGGCCCGGCTCCTATGCCACGGTCCGCCTCACGGTGCCGGTCGACAGAAAAGTGCTCACGATTCCGTCCAGCGCGCTGGTGTTCCAGGAGAACGGCACGCAAGTGGCCGTGATTGCGGATGACGGCCGCCTGCACTTCAAATCGATCACCGTGAGCAAGATCCTCGACGCCACGGTCGAAGTGATGGAGGGGATTTCCACCAGCGACCGCATCGTGAACAACCCCAGCGCCGCGTTGCTCGAAGGCGACAAGGTGCGCATCGTCACGCCGGCGCCTGGCTATGAAGTCGGCACGCAGGACGCGCCGGGGCCCAAGGAACCATCTTCGAAAGCTCAAAAATGACGCTCACCTACACATGATGATCACGCGATTACGAACGAGGCCGGACCTGTCGCACATCCTTCGCGCCTGTACCCGGCGCGCCGGCTTCTTCCTGCTGGCGCTTAATCTGTCGGCCTGCGGAGGCGACTGGTTGCCGCACGCAGACCTGGCGCCCGCATATCAACCGCCGCAATATGTCGTCCCCGCCTCATGGCGCGGGGCAAGCCCCTTCGTCGAGGCCAAGCCGTCGGACGGCGAACTGCGTCCGGACTGGTGGAAGCTCTACGACGATCCGATCCTGAACAGGCTCGAAGAACAGGCCATGGCGGCCAATCCCAATCTGCAGGCGGCCGCCGAGCGCTTCGTCCAGGCCCGCGATATGATGATGAAGGCCCGCTCGCGCCGCATCCCGCAGGCCGGCGTGGGGTTCGGCGCCTCGAACAATAGGCAATCCCCCGACACGCTGTTTCGCGCCCCCGACAGTCCGCTCCGCGAATCGGACGTGCTGCTCTCGGGGCTCGCGTCCTGGGAGCCGGACTTCTGGTCGGTGATCCGCAATGCGACGCGCGTGGAGACCTACCGGGCCGAACAGCGCGCCGCCGAATATGGCCTCGCGCGCCTCAGCCTGCAGGCGGAAATCGCGGCGAACTATTTTACGCTGCGCGGCTACGACGCGCAGGATGCGATCTATACCCAGTCGATCGATCTCTACAAACATTCGCTCGACATCGTCAACACCCAGTTCGGCGGCGGGATCGCGTCGGCGCTCGACGTCGCCCGCGTCGAATCTCTGCTGTACAGCACGGAGACGAAAAAAGCGCAGATTCAAGGCAAACGCCAGGTGATCGAACATGCGATCGCCATTCTCGTCAATAGGGTACCGTCCAGTTTCACCATCGAGCCGATGGATGAACTTCGCATGCCGAATTACACGATTCCGCAGACAATCCCGTCCACCTTGCTTGAGCGCCGGCCTGACATCGCCGAGATGGAGCGCCGGATGGCGCAGGCGAACCGCGCCATCGGCATCGCCCGCGCCGCTTTTTTCCCTGATGTGAAGTTCCAGGTCGGCGGCGGATTTGAAGATACCGGCTTCAATCTGGTCAAGCTCGCCGAGAGTTTCTGGTCCTACGGCTCCACCGTGTCGCTGCCGGTCTTCCAGGGCGGGTATCGCCGCGCCCAGTTGCAGCAGTCCTGGTCGGCCTACCGCGAGACGGAAGATCGGTACCGTGCGACGGTGCTCAACGCGTTTCGCGAAGTCGAGAACGAGTTAAGCCTGACGAACCGGCTGACCCTCGCGGCCAATCGGCAGGACGCCACCGTCGGGGCCACGCTGAAAACGCAGGATCTGTCCATGGAGCTCTATCAAGGCGGGCTCATTTCCAGCCTCGATCTGATTTATGCGCAGGTCAACACGCTCACGGCGCGCATCGAGGCAGTGGAGATCAAGGCCGAATTGCTGAGAGCCACGGCAACCCTCATCCGCTCGCTCGGCGGGGGCTGGAACCGCAAGCAATTGCCTACCGACGAGGAGATTCAGCCGTTCGATACCCTCGAATATAACTTTGACAAACTCAAAAAACCGCCGCCCGCAGGAGGCATCGATGTCAACGCGGGCAATAACTGGGTGAATAATGATCTGACCAAGCCCCACCTTCCGTGACCGTCCCGCCGCGTCTCGCGTTAAGAAAGAAGGCAAGAAGTCCTACCCGGACCAGATCTGGCCGACCGACGCGGCCGTCCCTGCGCCTCCCAAGAAAAAGGGTCAGACCCCGAAGACCCCGGATGTGTCTGTCCTGCGCCGGCTGCCGAATGTTGCCTGAAGCCTGACACTTTTGGCGCTTGCTTTTTGCCTCGATGTCTATAAGAATGTGGATGGCAATAGCTACCCACTTCCCGTTGAGGAAACCCTATGAAAACAATCCAAATGACCCTTGATGACGACTTGGTCAGCTCGGTTGACAGGGCGGTTAGACGACTGAAGACGAGTCGCTCTGCCTTCACAAGGAATGCCTTGCGCTCAGAGCTGGAGCGGCTCCGCGTGCAGGAGCTTGAGCGGAAACACAGGGAAGGATATATCAAGAGGCCTCCGAAGAAAGGTGAATTCGACGCCTGGGAGCGTGAGCAGGTCTGGGCCGACTGATGCGCCGCGGCGAAGTACGGTGGTACAAATTCTCCCTTCCGGATAAGCGCCGACCTGTTGTCATCTTGACACGGGATTCCGCGCTGGATTTCCTTGGGGAAGTGACCGTCGCGCCCGTGACCAGCACTGTTCGAGACATACCCTCTGAGATCGCTCTCGGAGAAGAAGACGGCATGCCTAGGGCCTGCGCCGTGAATCTGGATCACATTCAGACCGTGTCCAAAGGAAAGATCGGGGCCCTTATCACGACGTTGAGCACCGACCGGATGGCCCAGGTGCGCCAAGCCCTTCGTTTTGCGCTAGCGCTGTAGCGATATGACCGCACGGATGGCATCTATGGAAAGCCTTATGCGAACGCTCAAAGAGCATCATTACCGGGAGTCCGGGCTTTCCAACGTCTACTTGCAGAATATCGCCTCCTATCGGTGTGACTGCGGGGAAAAGCTCGTGCAGATCCCAGCCATTGACCGGCTGCATGATGCTGTCGCCTATTACCTCCTGAAAAAGCCGTCGTTGCTCACTGGAGAAGAATTTCGTTTTCTCAGAAAATGGGTAGGACTGACGGCCATCCAATTACTGCCACTCCTCGGGGTAAAAACCAGAATTTCAATTTCCCGCTGGGAAAATGGGAAAGCACCGATTACCGCCTCCACGGATCACGCCATGCGACTGCTCGTAATGCGTCTCAAAGAGGAATCCCTCCATCAACGGATGTTCACCGAAATCGAGATTCAAGGGCACTTTGAGCAAATGGGCGCCAAGGCCGGCAAACCCGTACGGGTTACGATTTCCAAAGCAATGCTGGACCGCCTCCCCTTTCCGCATCAACCTATGGCTGCTGCTCGTTAAGCAAGTGAGCGCGCTGGTATCACCAGGGCGCCAATAGATACGTTGTCGCTGACCTCCGCCCCCGCTCAGTAAAAACATCGCGGACGGAAGCGACTACGTCACCTTGCTCTAATTCTTACAAGTTGCTGGGGACCTAGGCGGGAATCCCGCAGGACCGGCTCCGGGCCGACAGGCCGGACCGGTCCGCAGGGGTTCGGGGGCGCAGCCCTCCTTCACTTGTTACTAATGGTCAAAGTAGCACATGTAACTGCATATTCTCGTTATTGCTGTTGCTAGCATTGACAAGGCAAGCAGCCACTTCTAGTCTAGGTGGAGCTGGCCATGCAGTTTTGTATATTTTGCATGGTTGGGAGCTGGCATTTCACCCTCCTAGCCGGAGTTTGCCATGGAGCATACGAAAGTTGTCACACCAAGCGAGCTGGAAGACTTTGCTGACCAACGAGATAGCGAAGCGGTGATACCGGAGCTCGTTGCTCATCTGGTAAATCTTTCTGTGCCCGACTTGTCACTTCGTCGAATCCCATATGGAGATGCAATCGGATTGCCAGGCCTTGATGGCCTAGTTTCAACGGAGGGCGGCTTTCGCGAATTTGTTCCTAAACAAACAAGTTACTGGGAAATCGGTCGTGGCGCCAATGCTCAGGGAAAAGCGACGGACGACTATACGAAGCGCACCCAAAGCACGCCTCAAGCAGAACGAGCGAGGGCAACATTTGTTTTCGTAACACCAAGGAGTAGGGATTGGGATCAACCAGCCCAAGCCGCATGGATCGACAAGCGAAAGGGTGACGGCTGGAAAGAAATTAAGGTTATTGACGGAGTGCAGCTGTGTGAGTGGTTACGGGAATTCCCAGCTTTAGGCAAATGGTTGCTTCAGCGTATTGGACTAGTCAAAGCTCCTACAGGGTTCCAAACTCCCGCAGAGCACTGGTCAAATCTTGCGCAGATGGTTGGACCAGCCGATCCTCCGTTGCCGCCAAAGGTCTTCCTCGTAGGACGAGAAACTGCTTGCCAGCAGCTTGAGCGCCTATTCCGTCATGAAGCTCAGGAATTGATCCTTGCTATAGAGAGTGAACACGATGCAGAGGACTTTGTAGCCGCATTCCTGGAGTCACTGGATGAAGCCACGCGTCGTGGATATAGCAATCGGTGCATATTCATTTCCGATCCTAACGCTTGGCATACCTTTGCGAATTTGCGCTTCTCGCATGTCCTAGTAGCTAGTCCTAGGCTTGACCTAGCTGATACAAATGAACAGCTGCATCTTGCGGCTCGCACACGTGGTCATGCGATCATCTTTCCGATTTCTGGTGCCTGGTCTCATGGGGCTGAACAGCTTGTTCCAATTAGGAGCCCTTCTCACAGTCAGCTTGAAAAAACTCTCCTGGATAGCGGCTTTTCGCGGGAGCGGGCCGCTGAACTGGCCAGCGCCGGAGCACAGAGCCTAGCAGCACTGAAACGGTTCCTTCGCGGGTTGGGACAACTGCCGCCTTATGCAACGTGGGAAAACGCACGCCTCTTGGCCCAAGCGTCTCTAGTAGGCAAATGGAAAGGCAACAGTGAGGCGGACAAAAGAGCCCTGGAGATTCTCGTGGGAAAATCCTATGGGGAGTGGATCGAGGCGGCCCGAGCTGAAACATTGCGCGCGGACACTCCCCTTATCCAGAGAAATGAAGCATGGAAAGTGATCTCCCGTGGCGAGGCATGGGCCGCTCTCGGACCACGGATTAGCGATGAGGATCTAGATCGTTTTCAAAAGATGGCGCTTCAGATATTAGGCGAGAAAGATCCACAGTTCGAGCTAGAAAAGGAGGAACGATATGCCGCGTCTATTCATGGAAAGACGCTCACACACTCGCGTTCCATTCGAGAAGGGGTAGCTGAGTCGCTCGCCCTGCTAGGCGCAAAGGGAAATGCTTTATCAAGCACTTCGGACAGCAAGGCCGAAGGAACTGCAAGAATTGTGGTAAGGAGGTTGCTGGACCGCGCGGACTGGATAACCTGGGCAAGTCTCAATAATGAAATGCCATTGCTTGCCGAGGCTGCTCCTGATGAATTTCTTAACTCTGTCGAAGAAGCAGTTGAAGATTTAGCAGCTAGCCCTTTTATTGATGTGTTCCGACAGGAAGGCAGTGGTGGGGTTGGAGGCTGGAACTACATTACTGGAATTCTGTGGGCCTTAGAGACCCTTGCGTGGCATCCGAATTATTTAGGGCGTGTAACCATTTTACTAGGCGACCTAGCCGCTATTGATCCAGGCGGAAGTTGGGCCAATCGCCCTCTCAATTCGTTGGTAGATATCTTTCTTCCCTGGATATCCCATAGCCTTGCAGATTTGCCCACGCGAAGAACTGCTCTGGAGTCACTGCTGCGAGAACATCCAGGCGTTGCATGGAAGGTACTGCTTGGCCTCTTGCCTAGTTCACATGGAGTAACATCCGGCACACGCAAGCCAGTTTGGCGATCATTTATCACGCCCGGATGGAAGGAAACGGTGACAGTAGATCAATATTGGGAACAAGTTCGGACCTATGCTGAGATGTGCACCCAAGTTGCCGCGGGCCAACCGAACAAGCTCGTCGAACTCATTGACCGTTTAGCAGACTTGCCTGATCCAGCACACTCTCAGGTATTACGCCATCTCTCGTCACCAGCCGTAACATCTCTCTCGGATATAGATCGTGTGCGTCTCTGGGAAGCCTTGAAAGACATTGTCTTGAAACACAGAAGGTTTGCCGATGCTGAATGGGCGATGCCCGCAGAGCGGGTCGCAAAGATTGAGGAAGTGGCTAACACCCTAGCCCCTGCATCATTCGAAGTAGCCAGTCGACGCCTTTTTACGGAGCGCGATTTCGATTTATACGAAGAAAAAGGAAACTTTGAGGAAGAACAGAAACGGCTAGAGACCATTCGACACAATGCCATTAAAGACATACTAGCAGCTAGCGGCATGGATGGAGTCGTTCGATTTGCACGGGAAGTGGAATCACCGCGTAAGGTGGGGGATGCGTTAGGAACGATAGAAGATAGAAACATAGATGCGTTTCTTTTGCCAGCCTTTCTACAGACCGAAGACAGGTCACTGATTCATCTTCTTGGAAGCTTTGTATGGCGTCGCTATTGGAAGGCCAAACTGACCTGGCTTGACGAACAAATCAACAAGGGCTGGACAAAGGGTCAGCTCTTGGCGTTTCTTTTGCTAGTCCCTTCCGAGGAACAAGTGTGGCGTCGGGCAGAAGCTATCTTTGGGAACGAGGTCGATAACTACTGGAAGAAGGTTCGGTTTAATCCTTGGGGCATGGAGGCAGCAAATCTTCTAGAAGCTGCCGAGAAGTTGGCCTCCAATGGACAGCCAGCCGCTGCTATAGATTGCCTTTATGTGCTAGCTCACAAGAAAGTGCCCATTCCAATGGCTCTTGCATCAGCGGCATTGCTGGGTACCTTAAATACAGAAGACCAACAGAAACAAATTGATAGCCACCATATTATCGAGGTCATTACCTGGCTTCAGGAGCATGAAACCATGGACTCCGACGACCTCTTTAAGATTGAGTGGTACTATCTACCGATACTAAATCGGCTGCATGACGGCGAACCAAAGGTCCTTGAACATAAACTGGCTTCGTCACCAGCGTTTTTCTGCGAAGTTATTGGAGCTGCATTCAGATCAGATAAAGAAGACAAGGATAACAAAGGTGAATTCAGCGAGGTCCAGAAGCGAATTGCTCGGAATGCATATTCGTTGCTGCACGGGTGGCGCATTCTTCCAGGCACTGTCACCGACGGAACCTTCGACGGTGAAAGATTTACTGTCTGGCTGGAAGATGTAAAGAATCGCTGCAGAGAATCTGGTCATTTTCGAGTCGCCATGAGCCAGTTGGGGCAAGCGCTCGCTTATGCACCGCAAGACCCAGGAGGTCTTTGGATACATAAATCTATTGCAGCCGCTTTAGATTCAAGAGATGTAGCAGAGATGCGGCGAGCCTTCACAACTGGCCTGTTTAACAAGCGGGGAGTCCACGGCTTTTCCCATGGAGAAGAGGAAAAACAGATTGCCGCAGATTACCGACTAAAAGCTAAGGCACTGTCGGACAATGGGTTTCATAGGGTCGCCGACGCAGTTCGTAGCTTGGCCGAGGCATATGAACGTGATGCTGAGGCAGAGTCCCAAAGGGATCCCTTCGAATGAATAGTCTCCTTCCTGGAGGCTTTCATACACCCACCCTGCCGCTCTATCCCCTATATTATCCCGCTGAAATGGGAGCTTTCTTCCAAACAACAGTCCTTGATCAATGCATAACTGTCCGTACATTCTAACCGTCCGTACAGTTGTGAGGATAGCGGGCGATAAGGAGAAGCACCAGATGGATTATCGACCCTATTTCCTACCTGCGCGGAAGTTGGTGCCGGAGCCCGGACTCGAACCGGGACGCCCCTTTCGGAGCAAGGGATTTTAAGTCCCTGGCGTCTACCATTCCGCCACTCCGGCACTGCTCATGCCCAAGGAGCCCTTCAGTGCGGCATCGAACGTGGTGAGGATACAGGACAGGCCTACCCCTTTCAACAAGTTGCCGCCCCGGGATCACTCCAGGCAGAAACAGGGAGCCTTCTCAGCGCATTGGACAGAAATCTCATACGAGTGTCGAGTCGGGAGATAATATCGAAGCCTTGTGGCGATGCGCGGGGCACAAAGCAGGAACGGCCTGGGCCGGGGATGGCCACAGGCCGCTCGGTCGGAGGGCGTCGGTCGGAACCGGACGCGGCGGGAAGGGAACTCCTGTGGGAGAACCCGTTCGCTTAGGCCGCTTCCACCACCCGCGGGGTGTCCTTCTTGGCCACCAGCGCCTTGCCGCGCTCGATGGCCCGCTCCACCCCATCCTTCAGGTCACGGCCGATGCGGGTCGCCTGCACCTGCGTCTTCTTGGCATAGTGCCGCAGCTGCCGCCTGGTCTCTGTGCCGGACTGAGGCGCATAAAGCAACGCTAGCCCGGCTCCGACCGCCGCTCCGCCCGCAATCAAGGCCGCAATCTTCGCTGCTTGTCGTCCATTGGTCGTCATGGTCCGTCCTCCTTTGTGTATTGGTGGCGCCTGACCCTGCTGTTCCGTCGCTTATCACCTTCTTGAGTCTGATCAACGCCTTCGTCATGTAGCAAAGCAGCATCCATGCCAAATTTATAATTTTAAAATAATGATTTTTTAACAATTAGTTGCAGAATATACAAAAAGTCAACGTTGAACATAAGAACCGTGGATTTTCTACAACAAACCACAGTGCCCCGTTCCAAAAAGAAAACAGTTTTAGCTGGAGGACGATGGCTGGATGGGACTACCGGGCCGACTGGAGGAGCAGAATGGCCTTGTGCTGGGTTTCGGTTGCGTCTTGCCGCAATCCCTGCGCTGCATAGATGAGCGATAGGTTCACCAAACTGGCCGCCTCTTTGTTCTGGTCGCGCAACGCCCGATAGAGCGTCAACGCCCGCTCATGCTGCTCGGCCGCTCGCGCGAACTGGCCCTCGGCTAACGACAGACTCCCGAGCATGGCCCAGGCCTCCGCCTCACGACTCCGATCCTTGAGTGTTTGATAGAGGACCAAGGCACGCCGAGCCATGGCCATGGCATCTACCGACCGTCCATTGCTCCCATGCAGCCTGGCCAGACTGGTACGCAGGCCCGCCTCCGCCCTGAGATCCTGCTGCACCTCGGTCAGTGCAAGCCCCTCCTCGAACAGGGGCCGCGCGGCCGCTTCCTCTCCCTCCGTGAGATACCAGTCGCCGATCGCGCCGAGCGCCGATACTTGCTGTCGTCGATCGGCCCGCTCGCGCGCATCGGCCAAGGCGGCCTGCAACAATGCAAGCCCCGCGTCGGCCTGGCCTTGCCCGATCAGGAGCCGGCCCAGCCGGATGCGGGCCTCGCCTCTCCCGTCCCGATCGCGCGCCTGCTGAAAGAGCGTCTCCGCCTGCCCATAGGCCCGCTGCGCCTCACCCCCCTGCCCCGAGGCTTCGGAGACCCGTCCCACGCTCAGCAGCACCAGCCCCTGCGCCCGTGGTTCGGCCAAGGCCGCCCAGATCGTCACGGCTTCGCGCAACAGAGTGCCGGCTTCTTCATAGCGGCCCTGGCGCTCCAGCAGATCGGCCACGCTGCCCAACGCGGTTGCCTCCCCGCGCCGATTGCCGACGCGGCGGAAGGCCGCCAGGGCCCGTTGATAGTAGGGCATCGCTTCCTGGACATGATTCTGGATCGCGTGGAGGTCGCCGATGCGGAGCAGCTCCTGTCCGTCCAATGCGCGTGACGCGGGGGCGCGATCGTCTACCGGCAGCCCCGCCGCCGGCACAGGGTCGGTCGCAAGCAGGGCCGTGACGAGGGAAAGAACCAGCATGGTCCATGATACAACCGCCGCTCCCGCTTGGCTACATCTTGCAAAATGGGGCCGGCCTCCCTACTATGCGGGAACGAACGACGAAGGGAGCGCGCCTCGCCATGCTCGAAGCAATTCAATTTCCGAATCTGGACCCGGTCCTGCTCCGGCTCGGCCCCTTGCAGCTCCGGTGGTATGGGCTCATGTACCTGTTGGGCCTGACCGCCGCCTACTTCATCATCAAGGCACGGGCTGCGGCGCGCAATTTGGATTTGTCCACCGAGCAGATCTACGACATGATCGTCTATGCGGCGGTCGGCGTCTTCGTGGGGGGGCGGCTGGGCTATACGCTCTTCTACAACCTGCCCTACTACCTACAGCATCCGACCAAGATCGTGGCCGTCTGGGAAGGCGGCATGTCTTTCCACGGAGGGCTGCTGGGCGTGATCGTCGCTCTCACGCTCTTTAGCCGCCGCAAAGGCATTCCGGCCATGGTGGTGGCGGACTTGGCCGCCGCCGGCACGCCGATCGGGCTCGGCCTCGGCCGCCTGGGGAATTTCATCAACGGCGAACTCTACGGCCGCCCCACCGATGTGGACTGGTGCATGGTCTTTCCCGGAGCCGGACCTGAATGTCGGCATCCCTCCCAGCTCTACGAAGCGGGACTGGAAGGCGGCTTGCTCTTCCTGGTGACCTGGCTGGTCGGGCGAAGACCGACGCCGCCGGGGACGGTTTTCTGGAGCTTCATCACCGGCTACGGCCTCTGCCGGATGGTGGTGGAGTTCTTTCGGGAGCCGGATTTCCACCTGGGGTTCATCCTGGGCCCCTTCTCCATGGGTCAGCTCTTGAGCCTCCCGATGGTCCTGCTCGGCGCCTTTATGTTGGCCTGGGGGTATCGGCAAGAAACGCACAATGCAAAACGATGAATGATGAACGACGATCTATCTCGCGTTTAGCATTCATCCTTCCCATTCATCATTGCCTCAGTAGGGCATCTCCTCGTCATCCAGCCCGAAATAATGCCCGATCTCGTGAATGACCGTGTCCCGCACTTCCCGCACCACTTCGTCGGCTGTACTGTGACTATTGGCACAGCCCTAGTCGAAATAGCGTCAATATTTTGACGACGAAGTGACCAATTTTGCTACAGAATAACTTCATACAAAAAACCATGAATCGTAATACATTGATTATATTTGAATAATAAATTGGCTGCGATATTGCTCTTCCTTTGCTCATCAAATAAACGATGGGGCCCGCTCCGTTGCCCGTTTAAATTGGATCGACATGCCATGGTTACGAAGCCTTTCCGAAAATGGCACATTGCCTCTCAGTTCATTGGAGTTACCTTCCCAATCATTCTTCTGATTGTCGGGATCGCCGCATGGATGATCCATCAACACAACATTTCAAGATTACACGACAAACTTACCAAGAGAGCCCAAAGCATCAGCCTTCAGGTGATGGCGGACCGAAACTACTATACCAAGGTTATTGTCCCCCGCTTGATCGAGCTCGGAGGCAGCCTCGGCGCGAATTATCACCAAACCCGCGGACAATTCCCGCTGCCGGTGACGTTCGTCCAAGAAGTATCGGAGCAGTTGGCAACCCAAGGCGCTATCTTTCAGTCCCGTCTCCTCAGTCCCTGGCCAATCAACCCCAACAAGGGCCTGAAAGACCAGTTTCATCGCGAGGCCTTTGACTACCTGCGGATGCATCCAACCGGACGGTTTTACCGGTTGGACCAGTTGGAAGGTCGGACCGTCTTTCGGTACATGACAGCGGATATTGCCGTAGCCCAATCTTGCCTCGACTGCCATAATAACCACCCCCTCAGCACGAAACACGATTTCAAGCTGAACGACGTGATGGGAGGGTTAGAGGTCACCTTTCCGGCAGACCAATATCTTCAGGAAGATCGCGACGACTTGCTGATGATGGTTGCCGGAGGAACTGGGCTCTGCTTGATTTTGATGGGACTGATCACCATAGCGGCTCATCGGATGATCACGCAGCCGCTCGCCCGGCTGTCGGCCCACATGGATAGGCATGCCAACAAAATCACCGGGGGGCTCGCCATCCCAGGCGCAGCGCATATTGGCGGCAATGAACTGCTGCGATTCGAGGTATTTTTCGAACAGATGCTGGCGAAAATCTTTTCGCATCAAGCCAAGATTCAGAAACACGAAGCCGCGCTGGAAGTCGGCAATGTGCGCTTGCAGGAACAGATCGAGCAACAGGCTCAGGCCTGTCTCGACTGCGAGCAGCGGTTACGAACCGTGCTCGATTGCGCAAACGATGCCATTATCTATATCGACCTGGAAGGAACCATCCAGTGGTGCAATCAAAAAACAGAAATGCTCACGGGCCGGCCGGAAGCTGATTTGGTGGGACGGTCGGTTGAGGTTTTCCTCACGCCGGAATCCTTCGCCAGGGCCAGAGAGCGGCTGGCGTCGGTGAAACGCGGAGATACGGTCCCATCTCGCGTCGAATTCGATCTCATTAAGAAAACCGGCGAATTCGTGCGAGGGGAAGCCAACATTGCCAGCGTGCTGGAAGAAGGAACGGTCATCGGGCGAGTGCTGGTGCTGCGGGATATCGCCGAACAGAAAGTTGGATGACGAGGCCGGGGGCCTGTTTCAGCATCCTGCTAATAGGGCATCTCCTCGTCGTCCAGCCCAAAATAATGCCCGATCTCGTGGACAACCGTGTCCCGCACTTCCCGCACCACCTCGTCCGCCGTGTGACAGAGGCGCAGGATCGGCCCGCGGTATATCGCAATGCGCGCCGGAAGCTGGCCGCCCGGATCGAAGAAGGTCTCGTCATCCGCACCAGCGCCGGAATAAAGTCCTAACAGATCGTCTTCCGACTCCAGGCCCAACTCATCCAGCACATCCCGCGCCGGCTCTTCCTCCACCATGACCGCCACGTTCTTCATGATCCTGGCATAGTCCCGGGGCAACCCGTCCAGCGCTTGACGGACCAGACCGGAGAACTCTTCAGTCGTGACGGTCAACGCCGAACGTCGGCGGCGGGCCCGAGGCATAGAGTCTCTCTAGTATGTTTTGGGATCCATATACGCTTTGTCTTTCGACAGGAGCCCGTTCTTTTCGACCTGATTGCCATATTTGCGGAATGGAGGGGCATTCCAAATGACTTGGTTGCCGGGAGCCAGATTCGCCGCCTCTTTATAATGGGCGGTCGCCTCCTTCTTGTTGCCCAGCCGTTCCAGCGTCAAGGCCAGGTCATAGTGGGCCTCGGCCAACTCCGGCTGGACCTTGATCGCCGCTTCATATTGCGCTTGAGCCTGCGCCCACTGACCTTGCGTAAATAATTTGTTCCCCTCCTCCACGGCCGCGACCGCGGCGGCCGGCGTTCCTGCCGGAGCCTTCAGGGTCAGCACCGCCACGGCTGTCTTCTTCTCCGGCCCCGCGCAGCCGGCGACCACGAGGACAAGACCCAGCAACACCAGCACGTTCTTCATCATTTGCCTCCGCCGTTTCGGTTGGTGAGCTTCACACTTTCACGCCGACTCCGCTCCGCATAAAGATAAACTGGAAGCGGACCGGCCTGATCCCCAGACATGCGGCGGCCGCGTCCCGATAGACCTGGGCCTGGACCCGATAGTCCGCAGCCTTGGCTTCCGCCTCGCCGGCCGCCACTCGATCCGTCTTATAATCTGCAATCCAAACCTCTCCGTCAAGCCGGTACAGCAAATCCATCGCCCCATGCATCACGCAAGACCGAGGGCTGACGGCTGATGGCTGATGGCCGCCCCCATTCCATGGAATCGCAAAGGGCACTTCACGGCCCAGAATCTCGGCCCGCCTGAGCTCTGCAAAAGGCGCGGAGGCGGCAAACCCGGCAAAGAGTTCCTGCAACTCGACTCGAATCCGCTCTGCGTCCCCCGCCTGCTCCGCCGGAATATGCGCCCGGCAGAGGCGATCAATGTGGGCCGGGAGCCTCGCCGGATCAACGGCAAAGTCCCATGCCTGCACCACCAAATGGGCCAGGGTGCCGATCAACCGGGACCGCTCGGCCTCGCCCGGCTCACGACCGGTCGTCCCGGCTACGCCATGCGCCTGGCGCTGGAGCACTTGCGTCGGCGTCAGCTCGTCCGGCCGCAGACGCGCCGCAGCCCAGGCTTCATCGCGTTGCGCCCAGCGCCGCACCAACTCGGTCCCTGCCGCCTCAGCGCCGCGCAAGACGCCGAGCGGCTTCTTCTTCCGGGATACCGGATCGGCCGCCGCCATCACGCGCTGCGCGAGTTGCACGGACCCGACCCGACAGGTGCGATCCTCCGCCCGGCCCACCTCGCCATCCACCGCCTCGCGCAGCAGCGCCAGCAACGAATCGCGAGACGGCCGTCCGGGGAGCCCGCCGGACAGGATCAACCGTTCCTTGGCGCGAGTCATCCCCACATAAAGCAGGCGCCGCCGCTCCACCGCCTCCCTCGCCTCTCCTTTTTCCTTCGTGACCACCGCCCCCAGGCTGCACCGGTCGCCTTGCACCAGCCCGACCAGCCCGGTGGACCAGTCCTGCGACAGGAGCGGCGCCCGCCGGCTCGGCCCGGTCCCGTGGTGCAGCCCGGCCAGGATCACCACCGGGAATTCCAACCCCTTGGCTTTGTGGATCGTCAAGACCCGCACGGCCTCCAGCGACTCTTCGGCCAGCGCGCTCTCCGCTTCCTCCGGTTGTTCATCCAGCCGGCTCACCATCATATCCACGAATCCTCCCAGGCCCAGATGAGGCCGGTCGGCCAACTCCTCGGCCATGTGACGGACCTTGAGCAGATTGGCCGACGCCTGCTCCCCATGGAGCGACGAAGCGGCGATCTCCAGCAGCGGCAACCGTTCGAACAGCACGTGGATCGCCTCCGGGAGCGGGCGCAGGGGAAGGGCCAGGGCCAGCTCGGCCAACTGTGCGTATAGACGGAGAAGGATGGGCGCCCGCGGGCTGTCCCAGCCGTCCAGACGCAGGCCGGCGCGATAGTCCAATGCCCGGCGCTCGTGGAGTGCGACCAGCTCCCGATCGGTGACGCCGCCGAGGGGCGAGCGCAGCAGACCCACCAAGGCGATCCGGTCCAGCGGATTCTCCAGCACCCGCACGAGGTTGACCAGGTCAATGACTTCCTGCCGCCGGTAATAATGCTTCTCCCCGTCCGTCACGTAGGGAATGTCGTGGCGCCGCAAGGCATCCAGATAATCCTGCGCCTGGGTGAGCTTGCGGAACAACAACGCCACCTGCCCCGGCTTGAGCGGCTGCTGCCGGCCCTGCGCATCGGTCAGGACTTCATGCGCGAGCAGCTCCTCTTTGATCCACCGGGCCAGGGTCTCCGCTTCCGCACGGGTCGTCGCCGCCGCGTCCAGTGCATGCTCGTCCTCCGTCCCGCCCACCAGCAGGAGCGACGCGCCCGGCGCGGAAACGCCGCCCCGACGGCCCGGCTGGACGAGCAGGGGCACGTTCGGCGGCTGCAGGTGTTCCTGTTGCGTGAGCAACCGGTCGAACACCGCGTTGACCACGTCCAGGACCGCCCCGTGGCTGCGGAAGTTGGTCTCCAGCTTCAAGACCGACCCACCCCCCGACTCGATCTTCTCCACCACGCGCTCGAACGCCTCGATGTCCGCCCGCCGAAAGGCGTAGATGGATTGCTTGGGGTCGCCCACGATGAAGAGCTTTCCCGGCTCGAGCGCCACCGTCTGCCAGGTCACGGCGCAGGAGCCGGACCGTTCGGATAAGAAGAGCACGATTTCGTACTGCACCGGGTCCGTGTCCTGGAACTCATCCACCAGGATGGCGCGATAGTCCTGCTTGAGACGCTCGCGAATGCGGGGATGCTCGCGCAGCAACGTGCGCGCCCGCGCCAGCAGCCCGTCGAACGACAACCAGCCTTCCGCGACGAAGCCGGCCCTGACCCTTTCGACGAACGGCCGCAACAACCGCAGGAGATTTGTCATCAGAGGCTGGTCGACGGTCAGCAGGAGTTGAGCCCCTTCGATCAGGCGGCGGACCTCGGCGAAGTCCTGATCGGACCAGCCGGCCGGCGCCGCGCCGAGGTCCTTGCCCAAAATCTCGCGGCCGGCGCTATCGAGTTCGCCGAGACCTTCGATCCCCCGCTCGACGAGCAAACCGAACAGATCCCCGGCTGCGGCCAGCATGAACTCGACCTTGCGCCGCTTCGGCCGGTCGTGGGCCGACAGCAACGCCGCCGCCCGCGTGCACCGAGCCGCAAACCAGTCATGCAGCGGCGGACTGAGGTCGCCTCTCTCCACCTGGTCGGTCAGATCCGGGAGCGAGATCAACTCGCCGGACAGGGCTTGAGCCAGCTCGCGCAGCTCGTCCAGTCCCACCGCCCGCAGCACCAGCCGCCAGCGGGCATGGTCCGCCCCGGCCCGCCCCAACTCCCCGTCCAGCCAGGCGTCCCATTGCGCGGCAAAATACTCGGCGAAGCGATCCCCCTCGTCTTCCTGGAACGACGGGTCCACCCCGCTCTCGATCGGATGCAGACGCAGGAGATGGGCGGCGAAACTGTGCAAGGTCCCGATCTGCGCCTTCTCCAAGTCCCGCAGGGCGTCGGTCGCCCGCTCGACGATGCGGTCGGTGGTGAGCCCGTAGCGCTCGCGCAAGTCCGCCGTCGTGACCGCACCGGAGGCCGCCGGCTGCGCCTGCGCTGCCTCCGCCGCCGCCAGCAACGTGTGCAACCGCTCCCGCAGGCGGATTTTCATTTCGGCGGCCGCCTTGTTCGTGAACGTGAGCGCGACCAGCTGGGTGATAGGCACCGGCGCCGGCTCGCGCATCAACACATTGAGCATCCGGTTCACGAGCAAGGTGGTCTTGCCCGTGCCGGCGCCGGCGATCACCACGACATTGCGGTCGAACGTGGTCTCCGCCAACCGGCGAACGGCTCTATCCGCTATGGCTTCGTCCTGACGCCTCACGTCTCTTGCACCTTCTGCTTGCGCAACTGGCGCAGCTCGCGCGCAGGCGCGGACCGATATGCGCGCCGCCAGGTCGGCCCGTGATAGCGACGGCAGGCCGCCGCATAGTCGCAATAATCGCAATATCCGTCCGGCACAATCACAAACTGGCCGGCCTGGATGCCGTTCAACAACCGCGCCAACGTCTGCCGGATCTGCGGACCGGCCGGCCCCTGCCAAGCCGAGGCCTCAAAGGTCGCCCGGTCCACGGACTGGTCCCACCCGGGCGCGAGAAACAGGAACTCCACCCGCTCTGGGCCGAGGGAACGGACCGGGCCGGCCAGGACATCCGGCCCTTTCAGCCGCGCATACAAGGGCGGCTGCACACGCTGCCCCCGCACGGCCGCCTGCAACAGATTCCGGTCCTCGCCTTTCATGTCCCGGCCCTGTTTGAACTTATAGTCCACGATCCGCCAGCCCGGCGGCTGGCGCCGCTCGTCCACCCGATCCAGCCGGCCCCTGATGTGCACCGGCTTGAACTGAAGGCCCAGATCATCCAGGCTGCCCGACGCCTCGACCTCGAAGGCGACGGGTCGGAACCCGCCGGCCAGACAGTTCTCTCGATCCTGCGCGACCAGGACGGCAACGAGTCCCGCGACCGACTCCTGCGCCAACTCCCACAGCAGGGGATAGCCGGTCCCCTGGCGCGCCGCAATTGCGGCAAAGACATCCTGCACGGCCGACCGGACCAGGGTCTGTTCCCCATCTTGGCTCAGCCCGCCCTCCGGCCAGCCGGACTCGCGCAATCGGACATAGACCAGATTCAGCGCGGCATGGCACAACTCGCCCAGCATCTGAGCGGATAGGACTCCCGGCTCGATCGGCCGGATGGACTCCAGCCCCAACACCTGATCGGAAAAATATTGGAACGGGCAGCGGGCATACTGCTCCAGCGGCGTCGGAGCGATACCCCGGGCGGCCAGTCTGGTCCAATATCCCTCCAACGGACCGGCGAACCCGTCATAGGAACCGGCCTCCTCGCCTTCGATCCCCCGAAGCGCGACCAGGCTGTTGCGGAACAGGTCCGCATCGCGGCCCGTGGCGGCGAGGAACGATGTGACGTCGAGCCCCTCGCCCGCTTGATAGAGCGCCCACTCCGTCCTCGTCAGGAGGGTCGGCAGAAACGGCGCCGTGCCCGCCCTCGCCGCCAATCGCCGGGGCACATGCAGCACCGGATCGGACAGGCCTCCCTCGTCAGGTTCCGCGATCCCCTCCTGCACGAACGGCGACGGGGCCAGCACCCGCCCCTCCGCATCGGCACGCTGATACAACAGATAGAGCCGCTCTCTGGCGGCCTGCCGAAGCAGGGCCATCAGAAGTTGCTCTTCGTCATAGCCGGCCAGCTTTTCATCGATTTTGTAGCCCAGGGTTTCGGCGAGGGCCCGGCGGTCTCGGTCACGCAGGAAGGCATCCTCCCGAATCACGCGGGGAAAGATTTTCTCGTTCAACCCGATCACGAACAGGGCGCGGAAGGACAGACCGCGCGCCGCCATGGCATCCATCACCGTCACGCCTTGGCACCGGTCGTCCGTCGTCGGCAGAGTGGTCCGCTCCATCGCCCCGGCGAAGGTCCGCGCCCACTCCTCCCAGGAAACGACGACACCCAGCCGATCCAGCTGACGGAGTTGAGCCAGGACCGGCTCGACCGCCGACATCACCCGACCTCGGTCCGGGTCTTGCTCCCCCGTCTTCGGTCCCGACAGATTCACGTGCTGCTCCACCAACGAAGCGAAAGCGCCGGTCAGCTCTGCAAAGCCGCCCCGCTCCGGAAGAGCCCGGCAGTGCCGGATGAGTCGGGCAACCAATGTCCAGAGGATGTTCGCCTGGCCGTCACCCTCTCCTCCCCGTCCGTCCTCCGTCTGCGTCACGGCCAGCCGCTTCCAGTCCTCTTCCCCCCGCATGATCCCTGCCTCCCCGGCCAACCGTTTCCAGCAATCGGGCCTGGGTTCGCCGACTCCGTCCGATTCCGGCTCCGGCCCGACGCGATAGAAAGGCGACGTCAACAGATCGAGCACCGCCTGTCTCGTGAATCCGGAGACAGGCAGCCAGGCCAATTGCAGCAGGACCTTGGCCAGCGGCTCTCTGGTCACCGACGTCCCCCCTGTGGCGTTGAACGGGATGCGATGCTCGTCGAAAAGCCGGCGGAGCGATACCTGGTAGGGAGTCAGGGTCCTGGCCACCAACCCGATCTCATCGAAGCGATAGCCGTGCGTCTCGACCAGATTGAGCATCTCCTTGCAGACCGTCGTCAATTCGTCCTCGACTCCGACCGTGCTCAACACGTGAACCGGACAGGCCGGCCGGCGCGCCGCCGCATCCGCTCCGGCGGCTTCGCGGGAAATCTCGGTCGCCGAGAGGTGCCGATCGAGGAATCGCCGGGCGAACGCGAAACCCTGATGTCGGCCTTGCGGAAAGTACAGGGTGGCTGCAACATGAGCGGTAACCGCCTCGAAGAACGAGAGCTGCACCTGCGTGAGATCGTAGAACCCGTAGTAGCAGGCCCGGCGAAGCCCGGACAGAAAGGGGGATCGGGCAACCCATGGACACACCGCGGCGGTCAGATCGTCGGCCGTTCCCACTCCCAACGCCCGGCCGCTTTCCAACATCGCGGCCTGGAGCGTGAACAGCGCCCTCAGCATCGGACGTTCTTCCGCCTCAAAGAGGCCCTCGCTGAGCGCGCGCAAGGCCACAGCCGGCTCCACCGCGGCATCCTGTAAGTCGCGGACCGTCGCCCAAAGGGCGGCGACCGCGCCGGGGGTGGACCCGGCTCGAGCCAGGGGTTCCAGCTCCGGCAGCTCCCGCTTCAAAATGTGACTCAGGAGCTGCTCACAGAAAAAGTCCTGCACGATCTCGAGTTGCGGGGAAACCGTGCCCGGTTCGGCTGCGGCGCGCCATTCGCCGGCCAGCCGCAAGGCCAATTGGTAGAAAGTCAGGAAGTGGACGTTGAGCAGGGGGAGGCCGGACTCGACCACCAGCAGTCGTCGCAGGTACGTAACCAGGGACGAGGAGGGCACGATGAGGGCGAGGGAGGCCAGGGGGTCGGCCGCTTTGAGCCGCCGCACCTCCTCAACCAGCGCCAGCTCAAGGTCGGGAGCAAAGGGGCCGGTGACGATACGGAGCATGGGGGACTAACGATGATTGCAGAGTGATGAATGATAAATGTCGGAATCCACACTGTTCAGCATTCCGCGTTCATCATGCATCATTTACCCGGTCTCAGGGCCCATCAATTCGCCGTTGCAATCCTGGCAGGCCCAGTCTCCGTCCACGAAGGCCATGGGGTCGCCGCAGAGGGGACAATCCGGAGGAGGTCCCTTGTCGATGCTGGGCAAGGGAGGAAGCTCGATATCTAGCTCATCGTCCTCAGCAGCCATCATGCATTCTTCCCACGCCCAGCCATCAGCGATCCGCCGTTCGCTCCCAGCCTGACCACCTAGGTCGGTCTCGGCGCGAGCGCCTTCTCGACGCTCTGCCTGGTGGGCACGCCGATAAAGGTCAGCCGGCCGTTGATGATCGTGGCCGGCACGGCCCGGATCGAATGTCGCTCGGCCAATTCCTGCCCGTCCGGCGAATTGATGTCCACTTCGCGATAGCTGAAGCTGTGTTTCACCCGCATTTCCTTGAACAGGCTCTTGGCCGACGGACAGGCCCCGCACGTGGACGAGACCAACAGCACGACGTTCGCCATAGATACACTCCTTCACCTAACAGATGGTGCATCTTAACACCGCATGAAAAGAGCGCGCAAGGCCGAGCGAGACCGCTTGGGCTGTGCGTGAGTGATCCTCTCCCCGGCCGGCAATCGTTCGCAAACATTGAAAATCCTCCGCCGGTCCCGCATAGTAGCCTGGCGTGTCACAAGGAAGGCCTGCATGAACTCGTACGCGATGCTGACGGCATTCGGGCAAGACCGTCCCGGAATCGTGGCGGCTCTGGCCGAGGGCCTCTCTCAGCTGGGCTGCAATATCGAAGACACCTGCATGACCAGGCTGCGCGGGGAATTTACCATGATGGTCATGGTGCGTTTGCCGACGCATCTGCCCGCAGAGGCCTTGGGCGAACGACTGACGCCGTTCACCTCCCCCCACGGACTCACGGTTCTCTGCCGCGAAGTTCCCACGCAGGCAGCCGAACGTGGGGCCGAACCGGACCTGCCGATCTTCATGCTGTCCGTGTACGGCGCCGACCACCCCGGAATCGTCGCGCAGGTCGCTCGCGTGGTGGCGGATCACGGGGGCAACATCACGGACATGAACACCCGCGTCATTGGAGCGATGGACCGGCCCGTCTATATCATGATCCTGGAAGTCCAGATGCCGGCGGGGTCCCACCCGGAGGCCTTAGGGCAGGCGCTCGATCGTCTCAAGCCGTCGCTCGGCGTGGACCTGACCTTCCGGCCCCTGGAACAGGTTCGCCTC
Organism: Nitrospirota bacterium; assembly: GCA_004296885.1. Lineage (NCBI taxonomy): Bacteria > Pseudomonadati > Nitrospirota > Nitrospirota bacterium. The sequence goes on from SCVN01000015.1 coordinate 79,160, forward strand.
TAACAGGATGTTGAAAAAGTCTGCCAGCTTTGTTCTCGCGTCGCTCGGAGGCTCACCGTATGGGAGAGCGAGAGGCAACGTACCTCTCCGCTCGTACATGATCGAAGCGAGCGGTTCAAGCGAAGCTCGGTATGTACCTCCTCGCCCCTCTCGTTCGCTGCGGCCGACCCCGTGGAAGAGGCGCGTCTTGGCGCGCCTGGGGTGGGAGGGTGAAACGTTGGTCTTTTTGACCATCCTGCTGGGTGCTCTGATACCTTCAGCGCCAGCCTTAGCCACGGCTCCGGCACTGGCCAACAATAGTCTTTCAGCAGCCTGCTAATCGTGCCGGTCCGACCCATCCTTCTGTATCCCGATCCGGCGCTCAAAGCCAAAACCACGCGAGTCGACCCGGCCAACCCGGAGGTCGCGGCCATCGTCCAGGACATGCTCGATACCTTGCAGGCATCTCCTGGCGTGGCGCTCGCCGCCCCGCAAATCGGACACTTGATTCAACTGATCGTCGTCGATGTGTCGCGCAAGAAAGGAGAACGAGGACACGGACTCGTGGTCCTCCTGAATCCTCACATTCTCCAGCAAGACGGGCCGCGGATCATCCGGGAGGGCTGCCTCAGCGTGCCCGACTACACCGGCAATGTCCTGCGGTACGAACGCACCCTCGTGCAAGGCCTCTCACCGGACGGACTGCCTGTCATGCTGGCCACCTCGGGCTTCGAGGCCCTGGCGTTTCAACATGAGCTGGACCACCTGGACGGGATGCTCTTTTTGGATCGCATCGCATCGCTCAGCACGGACCTGTTTCGAAGAAAGAGATAACGAGAATCCGGTCTCCGTCGGGACAACGAGATTCCGGCTACTTCCCTGGAAGCGGCGAAGCCGGCAATGGGGCCGCATCCTCACGGGAAGAGGCTGAGCGCGTTGCAGAGAGACTCGACGGTGGCAGGGCCGACGCAGCCGGGTCCGGCTGCCAGACGAATTCCGGCTGCATGAGGGGCTGGTAGTGCGGAGGGATCGGAAAGGGAAAGGAAAAGATTTCATACATGCCGGCGATCGTCCTGGCCCCAAACATGCCGAGCCCATCCACAGGGCCACGGAACGTGCCGGCCAGCCAGCCTTCATTCCGGCCGACCAGATAGATTTGCTTCGGCACTTCAACCCAGCCGAGGCCGAAGTTGGCGATACCCCGCGCGAGCTTGAGACCGATCAGCACATCCAGCCCCGGCTCTTCGGCCGTCTGTTCCGGCGGCCGAGATTCGTCCGCCCAGGCCGGCGCCGTGGCCACCACCAGGAAACCCATCAGCATCACTCTCACCAACCCTTGCATGAGCCCTCCCTCTGCATCAGGGTCGCCATCATAACCGAATCTTCGCTTGACCGCCACTTGAACGGGGGTGGGCCTTTTTCCTCCTCGTCACGTCTCCCCAGCCTTGCAAGTCTCTTCCCGGTTCCGCTAAGGTACGCCGTCGATGCCGCAGCCGCCAGCCATTCGCTCCGTGATCGTTGCCGCGATCACGGGTCTCCTCTACCCCCTCTGCTTTCCCGATTTCGACCTGGGCTCCCTGGCCTGGATGGTCCTGGTCCCGCTCCACCTGGCACTGGCCCAACCGGCTCCACCGCGCCGCTCCTTCTGGCTGGGATGGCTGGCCGGCACGCTCGCCTTCGCCGGCATCATGTTCTGGGTCATCACGGCCATGCACCAGTACGGCAAGGTGCCCTTGGCGATTAGCGTCCTCCTGATGCTGCTGCTCGCAACCTATCTCGGTCTGTTTCTGGCTGTGTATGCCCTCGGTTGGGTTTGGTTCAAACGCCGCCTCCCCGCCTTGGCGTTCCTCGCAGCCCCCTGCTTGTGGGTCACCTTGGAATGGCTCCGGACCTATCTCTTTTCCGGTTTGCCCTGGGCCTTGCTGGGCTATTCCCAATATCAATGGCTGCCGGTCATTCAAATCGCCGACATCACGAGCGTCTACGGCCTGTCGTTTTTGGTGATCTTGGTCAATGTTTCCATCGCGGAACTCATCCTCTGGGGCCTGGCCAAGCGACAGGCCCAGAGCGATCCCCTCCCCTGGCCGGCCCTGGCGGCCACGGTGGCGGCCATGGCCGTAACTCTGGCTTATGGCCACTGGCGACTGGCTAGTCCGGCACCAGCGACGCAGGACCGGCGCTCGATCGCCGTCGGACTCGTGCAAGCCAACATCGACCAGGCGCAGAAATGGGATGCCGCCTACCGGCAAGCGACGATCGACCGATACGCCAGACTGACCGTCCAAGCGGCCAGCGGGGTTGACTTGGTTATCTGGCCGGAAGCAGCCACGCCGTTCCTGTTCGAGCGTGAAAAAGATTACAAGCTGGAAGTCATGGATCTGGTCCGTTCCCGCCGGGTTCCGCTCCTGTTCGGCAGCCCGGCTCTCCGCTACTATCCCAACGGCCGCCCCTATTTGCTGAACAGCGCCTATCTGTTGTCGCACGACGGCATTCTGCTCGGCCGGTACGACAAGCGGCACCTCGTGCCGTTCGGGGAATACATTCCCCTGCACTCGTCCCTCCTCTTTTTCCTGGACAAGCTGGTGGAAGGCATCGGGGATTTTGAAGCCGGCGCCCAGGCCACCGTGCTGTCCCTGCCCAGCCAACAGACGCAGTTCTCCAGCAATCCCTCCAATGGCAAGGCCGCATTCGGCGTCGTGATCTGCTACGAAGTCATCTTCCCGAACCTCGTGCGGGAATTTGCCGCCAACGGCGCCGATTTCATGGTCACGATCACCAACGACGCCTGGTTCGGCAAATCCGCCGCCGCCTATCAGCACTTCGGCATGGTGGTCCTTCGGGCCGTGGAAAACCGCCGGGCCTTTGCCCGCGCGGCCAATACGGGCATTTCCGGGTTCATCGACCCGCAAGGCCGCATCTTGCGCGCCAGTCCCATCTTCGAAGAAGCGGCCTTCACGGGGACGATTCCGCTCGACCGGACCCTCACGTTCTACACCAACTACGGTGATGTCTTTGCCTATGCCTGTGTTATAATCACCGGACTTTTCGCCTGGCTGTCCAGGCAGGGGACGCGAAGGCTCGGCCCATACGGCAGCACGAAACCGGCGACAGGGAGATAGCTATACCCATGTTGGACGAACTGCGCGGCAGACTCAAAGCGATCGGCGAACAGGTCACCGAACTTCGGAGGCATCTTTGACCTCCCTCACCTGACCACCCAACTCCAGACGCTGGAACAGACGACCACGCAGCCGGACTTCTGGAAAGACTCTCAGGCCGCCGCACGCGTCAGCCGCAAAAAAGCCACCCTCGAGCGTGAACTCCGCCGCTGGGACGAGATCGAGCGGCAGCAGGAGGACTTGCGTGCGATGCTGGAGCTGGCCGAGGAGAGCCAGGACGCAGCCCTGGCCGGCGAACTTCAAACCGAGCTGGGCCGGTTCGAAACGTCGGTCCGCCAACTGCGGATCGAACTCCTGCTCTCCGGAGAACGGGATGCGAGCAACGCGATCCTCGAAATTCACCCCGGCGCCGGCGGGACCGAATCGCAGGATTGGGCCCAGATGTTGTTGCGCATGTACGTGCGCTGGGCCGAACGGAAGGGCTTTCAGGTCGAGACCCTAGACCTGCAGGCCGGCGACGAGGCCGGCATCAAGAGCGTGACGTTGGGCATCACCGGGCCCTACAGCTACGGGTATCTGAAGGCCGAGGCCGGGGTGCACCGGCTGGTCCGCATTTCCCCGTTCGATGCCAACAAACGGCGCCATACGTCGTTCGCCTCGGTGTTCGTCTATCCCGAATTGGAGGACGATGCGGAAATTCCGATCGAAGACAAGGACCTGCGGATCGACACGTTCCGCGCCGGCGGCGCCGGCGGACAGAACGTGAACAAGGTGGAAACGGCGATCCGGATCACGCACCTTCCGACCGGCATCGTCGTCCAGTGTCAGAACGAACGGTCCCAGCTTCAAAACCGCATGGGCGCGATGAAGATCCTGAAGGCGCGGCTCTACGAGCTGGAGCTGAAAAAGAAAGAAGCGGAGTTCCAGTCCATCGTGGGCGAAAAAAAGGAGATCGGGTTCGGCAGCCAGATCCGCTCCTACGTCTTCCAGCCCTACCAGATGGTGAAGGACCACCGGACGGACCACGAAGTCGGCAACATCAGCTCGGTCATGGACGGAGAGATCACCGAGTTCATCGAGGCCTATTTGCAACAACAGATGGCCGACACCAAGGAGAAGCGCTAACCGCGTATGGCTTATGGCAAGAGAAAGGACCGCGATTATCCTAGTTCCGGCCATCAGCCATCTGCTATAAGCCATTAGCTCTCGTTCTGTATGGATGAACTAAACGACCAACAGCAACAGCGCATCAAGAAGCTGGACGCCCTCCGCGATCTGGGCGTCCAGCCCTACGGCACCCGGTTCGAGGCGACCGACCGGGCCGGCCGTTTGACCCAGCTCCACGGCGAGAAGTCCAAGGAAGCCCTGGAATCGGAACGGGTCACCTGCCGGCTCGCCGGGCGGATCGTGGCCCTGCGCCGGTTCGGCAAGGCGGCCTTCGCGGTGCTGCAGGACGGAGCGGACCGGCTGCAAGTCTATTTGAAGAAAGACTTGCTCACCGAACAGGCCTACAAGGTCTGCGAGGGGCTGGACTTGGGCGACTGGATCGGCGTGAGCGGCCACCTGTTCCGCACCAAGACGAACGAATTGACGGTGGAAGTCGGCGAGCTCACCTTCCTCAGCAAGGCGCTGCGCCCCCTGCCCGAGAAATGGCACGGCCTCACCGACGTGGAGACCCGCTACCGGCAGCGGTATGTGGACCTGATCGCCAACCCTTCGGTGCATGCGATTTTCGCCGCGCGCAGCAAGATTATCGCCGGCATCCGTGCCTTCCTGATCGAAAAAGGCTTCCTGGAAGTCGAGACGCCGATGATGCACCCCATCCCCGGCGGCGCCACGGCCAAGCCCTTCGTGACACACCACAATGCGCTGGGCGTGGATCTCTACCTGCGCATCGCGCCGGAACTCTACCTCAAGCGATTGATCGTCGGGGGTTTCCCGCGCGTGTTCGAGATCAACCGCAATTTCCGGAACGAGGGGATTTCCACGATTCACAACCCCGAGTTCACGATGCTGGAATTCTACGTCGCCTACGCGGACTATCACGACCTGATCGCGCTGACCGAGGAGATGTTCAGCCGCTTGGCCCGCGAGGTGGTGGGGAGCACCACGATCGAGTACCAGGGCAAGTCGATCAACCTGGCCGCCCCCTGGCGGCGCTGGTCCTACCGTCAGGCGATCCTGGAAGTGAACAAGCTGGATGAACGGGTCCTGACAGACCGAGCGGCGGCCCTGGCGGCGGCCAAGCAGCTCGGCATCCCGGTGGAGGAGAAGGCGTCGCATGTGGACGTCCTCAACGAGATCTTCGAAGAGACCGTCGAGCCCCAGCTGATCCAGCCGACGTTCATCACGGATTACCCGATCGAGATTTCGCCGCTGGCCAGGCGCAAAGACTCGGACCCCTCGCTCACCGACCGGTTCGAGCTCTACATCGCCGGGCGCGAGATCGCCAACGCCTTCTCCGAGTTGAACGACCCGTTGGATCAGCGCCAGCGTTTCGAGGCGCAGGATGCCCAACGGGAGGCGGGCGACGAGGAAGCCCATCATCTGGACGAAGACTTCCTGCGCGCGCTGGAACACGGCATGCCGCCCACCGCGGGGGAAGGGATCGGCATCGACCGCCTGGTCATGCTCTTCACCAACCAGGCTTCGATTCGGGACGTGATCCTGTTCCCTCAACTGCGTCCGGAGAAATGACCGTGCCTCTGCCCGCTCTGCCCTACGAGGTGTTCGTCGGTCTCCGCTACCTGCGCGCCAAGCGGCGCAACCGGACCATTTCGCTCAACACCTTCGTGTCGGTGGCGGGCATTACGATGGGCGTGGCGGCCTTGATCGGCACGTTGGGAATCATGACCGGCTTCAAGGAGGACCTGCAGGCCAAGATTCTCGGCACGACGTCTCACATCGTGATCCACGACCGCACGCACGACGGCATGCTGGACTACGAAGCCCAAATCAAAAAAGTCGAGCAAGTCCCCCACGTTCTGGCGGCCACGCCATTCGTCTTCCGGCAGGTGCTGCTGACCTCGGAATCGGCGGTACAAGGCATCGTTCTGCGCGGGATCGATCCGCAACAGGAGGTGCGCGTCACCGAATTGGGGAAGAACATCAAGAGCGGCAGCCTGGACGGCCTGGATCGTCCCGAGCAACCGGCGCCCCAAGCCGCAAGCCCGTCCGCGGCCGGCGAAGCGGGGGCGACGCCCGAGCCGAAACATCCCGGCATCATCCTCGGCAAAGAGCTCTCGCTCCGCCTGAACGCCTTCGTGGGCGACCAGGTGAACGTGGTCTCTCCGGTCGGTCCTGCGTCCAGGATCGGCACTATCGCCATGACCCCCAAGATCCGCGTGTTCACCGTGGTGGCCGTGTTCGAGTCCGGGATGTACGAGTACGATTCCTCGCTGGCCTACATTGCGCTCCCGGAGGCCCAGAAGTTCTTCAACATGGGGACCACGGTGACCGGCATCGAAGTGAAAGTGGACGACATCTTCATGGCGGCCGACATCGCGCGTTCGATCGAGGCCGCCCTGGGCTTCCCCTTCTGGGCCCGCGACTGGATGCAGCTCAACCGGAACCTGTTCTCCGCGCTCAAGCTGGAGAAAATCATGATGTTCCTGCTGTTGGTGCTGATCACGATCGTCGCCTCCTTCAACATCGTGAGCACGCTCACCATGCTCGTGAACGAAAAGCAGCGGGAAATTGCGGTGCTCAAGGCCATGGGCGCCACCCGCAAGGCCATCATGCGCATCTTTATGCTCAACGGACTCATCATCGGGCTGACCGGGACCGCGATCGGAGTCCCGCTCGGCTATACCTTCCTCTGGTTCATCCAAACCTATTGGACCTTCGATCCCACGGTCTACTACATCTCGCATGTTCCCGTGCACATTCAGGCCCTGGATGTGATTCTCGTGTCGTTGTCGGCGATCCTGATCAGTTTCGCCGCCACCCTCTACCCCTCCTGGCAAGCCGCCAAGCTGGACCCGGCCGCCGCACTCCGCTATGAGTAACCCACAGACACAGCCATTGGTCAGGATCCTGGACCTGCACAAGTCCTTCCCCATGGGCGGGCAGCAAGTCACGGCCTTGAGGGGCGTCAGCTTCGACATCGGGCGGGGCGAATTCCTGGCCATCGTAGGAGCATCCGGCGCAGGCAAGAGCACCCTGTTGCAGATTCTCGGCACGCTGGACCAGCCGACCAGCGGCAACGTCCTATTCGACGGCCGTGACGTGTTCGGCCTGCCCGAAGACGAACAGGCCGAGTTCCGTAACAAGCAGATCGGCTTCGTGTTCCAGTTCCATCACCTCCTGCCGGAGTTCACCGCCCTGGAGAACGTCTGCCTCCCCGCCCTGATCCAGAACCGGCCCAGAGCGGACATCGAGGCGGAAGCCGCGTCACTCCTGAAAGACGTGGGCCTCGAACAGCGACTGCAGCACAAGCCCGGCGAACTGTCCGGCGGCGAACAGCAGCGGGTGGCGGTCGCCCGCGCGCTCATGCAACGGCCGGCGCTGGTGCTGGCCGACGAACCGACCGGCAATCTGGACACCCATACGGGCGAAGCCCTCTTCGCGCTCCTGCGCAAGCTGAACCGCGAGCGCGGCACGACTTTTGTGATCGTCACGCACAACGACAAACTCTCCTCTCAAGCCGATCGCATCGTCCGGATGGAAGACGGAACGGTCGCCGGCTCGTAATGTGGCGCCCCTGCTTCGGCAAGATTTTCGCGTGAGCCAGCCGATGAATAGGCTCGCGTGGGGATAAGGGACTGAGAGGCAGGCCAGCCATGCCGGCGGAACCGCGTCGCGGAACGACTCAGGAGGGCTTGACCCGTTCGTAGACCTTGGCGTCAATGAAGACCTGCAACAACTGGGCGTCCACCTTCCCGTGCTGGACCTCATCCTCCAAGATCGCCAACGCTTTCGGCGTCGGCACGGCCGGTTTGTAGGGCCGATCCGCGGCGGTCAAGGCATCGTAGATGTCGCTGATCGTCATCATACGGGTCTGAACCGAAATCGTCTCGCCCGGCACCTGGCGCGGGTACCCGCTGCCGTCCAACTTTTCATGGTGGCCGTAGGCGATGATCGGGATGTTCTGGAGGGTCTTGGTCCAGGGAATGGTCGAGAGGAACTTGTAGGTGTGGGTCACGTGGCTCTCGATCTCCAGCCGCTCCTCGGTCGTCAGGCTCCCCTTCGGAATGGACAGCGTGATGACCTCGTCCGGCGTGAGGTACGAGGCCGGAGACGAGAAGTAGTCGAAATGCAGGCGCGCGATGTCGTTCAAGCGCTCGAACCCGCCCTGTTTCAGAACCGACGGCTTGTTGCACTGGAGCAGGAAGTCCAGGATGCCTTCCGTGTCGGCCACCTGGCGCGCCAAACCCTCATCCACCTCAGCGAGGAGTTCCGCCGTTGCCTGCCGGTCACCCGACATCAAGATGTCCACCTTTTTCCTCAACGCCTGGACCTCTAAGGTCCGCTTGATGAAATCGAATCGCGCCTTGAGCATGGCCAGTTGTTCGGGCATCAACTTGTTGGCCTTGACCAGCACGTGCTCGCGCACGCCGACCTTGCCGAAGTCGTGGAGCACCGCGGCATAACGGATTTCCTTCATCTGGTCGTAGTCGAAGGTCACCGAGGCGTAGGGCCCGGTATCCGCCCGGTCCACGACCTCCGCCAGGCCGCAGGTCAGGACCGCCACGCGGCCGCTGTGACCGCTGGTGGTCGGGTCCCGGCTTTCGATCGCCGTGACGCTGGCTGAGATGAATCCCTCGAAGAGTTTGCTGATCTCTTCGTAGAGGTTGGCGTTCTCGATCGCGATGCCGACCTGATGCCCCAGACTCACGAAGTCCTGCAAATCTTCGTCGCTGAACAGGCCCCCGTCCTTCTTATTGATCGCCTGCAGCACGCCCAGCATCTTATCCCGCGCCTTGACCGGCACACAGACCATGTTGCGGGTGACGAAGCCGCTTTTTTTGTCGGCCTGTTTGGCCAAGCGGGGATCGTTCTGGCAGTCGTTGATGATCACCGGCTCGCCCGTCTGGGCCACGTAACCGGCAATCCCCTGTCCGACCTTCAGACGAATCTCGCGGACGCCCTCGCCCTTCTCGCCCAAGGCGACTTCGAAGTACAGCTCCTGGGCCGGTTCGTCCAGCAGCAACAACGACCCGGCTTCCGCATCCATGATGAACGTGATGGCCTCGATCGCCTTCTTCCGAATCTCCGCCTGATTCAAGCTGGAGTTGAGCACCTGGCTGACTTCTTGAAGCTTCTTCAGCTGCGTGATCTTTTGTTGATGGCTTTGAAAGAGGCGGGAATTCTCCAGCGCGATCGCCACCTGGTTGGCGAGGCTCGAGAACTCCAGCATATCCCAGTTGCTGAACGGCTGCCCCCCCAGCTTGTTCACCGCTTCGAGCACCCCCAGCGTCTTGCCGCGGGCCCGGACCGGCACGGCCAACAACGACCGGGTCCGGAAACCGGTCTGCTCGTCCACCTGATGGGCCACGCGGTCGTCGTGCTGGGCATCGTTGACGATCAGCGGCTGGCCGCTGTTTGCCACGAATCCCGCAACCCCCTCGCCCGACTTCAACTGAATGGCTTGCAACTGCAACCCCTTCTCGCCCACGGCCACCACAAAGTTGAGCTGGCCGCTCCGCTCGTCGAGCAGCAACAACGACCCCGCCTCGGCCTCGACCAGTTGCGCCGCCCCTTCAATCGCGCGCCGAAGCACCTCCCCCTCGTCCAGGGTCGAGTTCAGGATTTCACTGACCTGTTCCAGATATTTGATACGGACGATCTTCTGCGCGTATTTCTCCGCCAGCCGGCTGTGATCCAGGCCCGCCGCGAGCCGGGTGGCGACGAACGCCAGGATATCCAGCGCCCCCCCGCCCTGCTTCTTACCCTGGGACAGGCCGGACACCACCAACACCCCCTCCAGACGGTCGGCCCGTTTGAGCGGATAGGCCACCAGGTCCCGCGTCATAACCGGGGCTTCCTCCGTGGTCACCTGCGCGACCAGTTTCTCCCGCGCCTCCTCATTCACCCCGTCGACCAAGCCGCAATCAGCCACACAACGAAGCGTGCCCGTTTGTTCGTCGCGCACATAGGCCCAGGCTCCCTGCATGCCGCTGATTTCCAGCAACACCTCCAGGCAAGACCGAGCTACGTCCGTCAAGGCTTTGCCGCTGCTCATGGCCTCGAGGATCACTTGTTGCAGATGTTGAGGAATGCCGCTGGCGAGGGAGGTTCCGCGGGCCGCCAGGGTCTTTGGGACACGCACCGTGCTCGCACGCCGGCTGGGACCTGGCGCGGCAGTTCTGCGCGTGCGCGCCGCCGGACCGGGCTTGCGATTCTTATTGGGCTTGGATGAGGCCATGCGATGTCCTATCGCTCCGCGCGGCTATGCCGACGGTGCGGCCGAGCCGGCCATCGCGGATTTCAAGGATCGCGCAAACTGCCCGATGCGTTCGGCCAGACGCGGGTCTTGCTGGTGCTCACCGATCTGCCGGACGATCGCGCTTCCGACAATGACCCCGTCTGCAATCCCCGCCACCTGCGCCGCATCCTGCGGGGTCGCGATGCCGAACCCGACTGCCACGGGGACGTCGGTGGCGCGCCTGATCTTTTCGACATTGAGCCGGACCTCGCCCAGATCCGTCAGTTTCGCGCCGGTAATGCCCGTGAGGGACACGTAGTAGACGAAGCCCCGGCTGCGGCGGGCAACCATCGTACGGCGGGCCGGCGTGCTCGTGGGGGCCAGGAGGTAGATCAGCCGGAGCCCGGACGCGGCCGCCGGCGCATCGAGCGGCCCCGCCTCCTCCGGCGGCATGTCCGGCACGATCAGCCCATCCACGCCGGCCTCCGCGGCCTGGCGGCAGAAGGCCGCCTCCCCCATCGCGTGGATCGTGTTGTAGTAGGCCATGAGGACGAGGGGAATCTGCGTTCTCCTGCGCAGTGACGCGACGGTCCCGAGAATCTTCCGCAAGGAGGTTCCGCCCCGCAGGGCCCGTTCGGCCGCCGCCTGGATCACCGGCCCGTCGGCGATGGGATCGGAAAAAGGCACGCCCAGCTCAACGACGTCGGCGCCGGCCTTTTCCAACTCCAGCACCAACGTTTCCGTTTCCTGCAGCGACGGATCGCCGGCCATGATGTAGGTGACCAGGGCCTTCTGCCCTTTGGCCTTCAACCGTTCAAATGTGGCGTCGAGACGGTTGGTCACAGTGTCACACCTTTAATGCGCGCCACTTGCTGCACGTCCTTGTCGCCACGCCCGGACAGGTTCACGATGACCACCTGGCGCTTCTTCAGCTTGGGAGCCAGCTTCACCACCTCGGCCACCGCATGGGCGCTCTCCAGCGCCGGCACGATGCCCTCCTCACGCGCCAACAGATCGAAGGCCGCCATGGCTTCGTCATCGGTCGCCGACGTGTATTGGATACGGCCGGCATCATGGTAATAGCTGTGCTCCGGTCCGACCGCCGCGTAATCCAACCCTGCCGACACCGAGTGCGTCAAGTTAATCTGCCCGTCGTCGTCCTGCAGCAAATAGGTCATGGTCCCGTGCAACACCCCCGGCCTCCCGCCGGCAAAACGGGCCGCATGCTTGCCGCTCTCCACGCCCAGCCCCGCCGCTTCCACCCCGACCATCTTAACCTTCTTGTCCTTCAAGAAGGCATGAAAGAGGCCGATCGAGTTGCTGCCCCCGCCGACGCAGGCCACCAGATAGTCCGGCAGTTTCCCTTCCAGCGCGAGGATCTGCTTGCGGGCTTCCCGCCCGATCACGGATTGAAAATCGCGGATCATCATGGGATAGGGATGCGGCCCGAGCACGGACCCAAGGATGTAGTTGGTGGTTCGAACGTTCGTCGTCCAGTCGCGCATCGCCTCGTTGATCGCATCCTTGAGCGTCCGGCTCCCCGCTTCCACGCCCGTCACGATCGCGCCCAGCAGGCGCATGCGGAAGACGTTCAGCGCCTGGCGCTGCATGTCCTCCGTGCCCATGTAGATTTCGCAGGAGAGACCGAACATGGCGGCCGCCGTCGCCGTGGCGACGCCGTGCTGGCCGGCGCCGGTCTCGGCGATCACCCGCTTCTTCCTCATCCGGACGGCCAGCAGGGCCTGGCCGATCGAATTGTTGATCTTGTGGGCGCCGGTATGGCAGAGGTCTTCCCGCTTGAGGTAAATCCTGGCGCCGCCCAACCGTTTCGTGAGCCGTTCCGCAAAGTAGAGGGAGGTGGGGCGCCCGACGAACCGCTTCAGGTAGCCGGCAAATTCCGCCTGGAATTTTCGGTCCTGCCTGGCCCTGGCATAGGCCTGCTCTAATTCGAGGATGGCCGGCATGAGCGTTTCGGGGACATAGCGGCCCCCAAAGTCGCCAAACCGGCCATGCGTATTAGGCAGTTGTTGCATAACGCATTAGTCTAAAAGTCTGAAAGTCGACACGCCACATCTTCTTGAAAACTTCATGACTTGATGGACGTTCCATCTTGATAACTCACGCGGAGTATAGCCCCGAGTCTCTTGCTACACAAGCTTTGCGGCTTGAATGAACGCCCGGATTTTCGCCTGGTCTTTTTTGCCCAGGCTTGCTTCCACCCCGCTGCTCACATCCACGCCGTAAGGCCTGACGTGTTGAATCGCATCACGGACGTTCTCCGCCGTCAGCCCGCCGGCCAGGAGCACCGGAGCATGCCTGGCCACTTCCGCCGCCAAGGTCCAGTCCGCCACTTCGCCCGTCCCGCCATAGGCAGCCGCGGAAAAGGCATCCACGACAAAGCCGCGCACCCCGGCCCGGCCTTTGAATTCCGCCAAGCTGAGCAAATCGGCCGGACCGCGGAGCCGGAAGGCCTTGAGCAGGGGCCGCCCAAGATTTTCGCAATAGGCCGCCGTTTCATCCCCGTGGAGCTGGGCCAGAGCCAAGCCGCATTCGTCCATGAGGTTGCGGACTTTTTGGGCTTCCTCATTGACGAAGACCCCGACCGGCAACACGAACGGAGGCAGGCCGGCGACGATACGCTTCACCAGCGGAGCGTCCACGCAACGGGGACTCTTGGCGTAGAACATGAACCCCAGCGCATCGGCCCCCGCCTCGACGGCGGCGGCCGCATCGTCGGCATTCGTGATCCCACAGATTTTGACTTTGACGGCGCTCATGCGTCTGCGTACCCGATCGCATCCACGAAGGTTTGGGCGAACAAGACCGCCGGCTGCTTGGCCCACTGGCGTAACGCCCGGCAGAGATCCCCGACTTCGGCACGGCCCAGCCCAGGCCCGGCGACAATCTGTTTCCCGACTCCCTCTTCGATCCGTTGCGCCAACAGTTCGGCCACGAGCGGCACATCTTCGTAACAGTCGTAGATCGCCGACAGGCTGATGCGCGAGAATCCGGCCTCCTGCAAGAGGCATCCGAGTTCACGTCCCACATAGGGATTGCCCCCGTTCCGTTGCTGGATCGCCTTGTAGACCTGAACGGCCTGCTCGACGTCCGGATCGCGCGGCGCCATGAGGTTGCCGGACCAATCGGGGCTGGAAATCGCGGCGATCCCACCGGGACGCAGCACCCGCTTGATCTCCTCCAGCGCGGCCAGCGGCTCGCCCAAATGTTCGAAGAGGGCGTGGGAAAACACCGCGTCGAAGGAACGATCCGGAAACGGAAGTTGATAAATGCTGCCGACCTTCCACTCGACGTTCTTCACCCCACGTTGCCGGGCCGTTGTTCGGGCCGCTTCGAGTTGCGATTCCGCAAGGTCCACACCGATCACCTGACCTGGAGCCACGGCCTCGGCCAAGCCCACCGTAATCGTCCCAGGCCCGCAACCACAGTCCAGCACGGTCATGCCCGGCTTCAGATGCGGCAGCAGAAAGCCCGCGTCGCGCGACGCATGGCGGCGCCGCATATACCGTACCGCCACGTCGCTGTACCCGACCGTATAGGTCTCTCGTGTCTCCATCATGCGCCAACCATCGAGGCCTTAACGAATCTGACAGAAGCTGATTCTGGCTCCGCCCGTGTCTCGCGGGACAAGGACCCGACCGTTCCCTCGGATGACCTCGTCGTAAAAAAGAACGCCTCGGGCCTCCCAATCACGCGCCAAGCCGGCCACATCTTGGGTCAGCAGCGCCGCCATCTGCGCTCCGTCTCCCGAAAAGCTCTGGGAAAGATGAATCGCCCCCCGCTGGAGCGAAAATTTCCCCTCCACAGGCCTCTCGCCCAGGAGTTGCGTGAACGATGTGGTCGCCGGCTGGAGGTCCGCCGCTCCGATTTCCACCCATCCCACCTGCGTCGAACCGTTCAGCCCGTCTGGGGAAGGCGGCACCCGGAGCGAACGCGGCGTCGTATCTTGAATGAGAAACGGCAGCCGAGGATCTTCTGGATGGGCCGTCCGCCAGGACACCTGCTGTCCGTCTGGTCTGGCTCGTCCCCCGGGAGGCGCCTTGGCAATCGTCAGTCCCCGGTCCCGGATCGCCTGCACGTCGCCGTTCACATCCCCGCTCTCCAGCGCGAACCCGGCCAGCCGGTTCGGCCTGTCCAGGGCCTCCAGCACCTGCTGTCCGAAGGGAAACTGCTGCGCCAGCTCCGGTTTCTTGACGCCGATCAGCTCCAGATAAGTCCCGTCCGCCAGCGGCACCAAGGCATTGTGCGTCCCGACTGTGGGATGCTCCCCGCCGACCAGAACCTGAAACCCCAAGCGGCGATAGAGCTCCGTCGCCTTGTCGAGATCTTCCACTGCAATCAGGATATGGTCGATGCCGAGGATCATACAAGCGAGGCCTTGTCCGCGTTCAAAAGCTCTTTGATCTTTGCTTCCCTGTTCTCCGCCTTGATGAGGGACTCCCCGATCAGCATGGCCTGGCAGCCCGCGTCCATGATGCGCTTCACATCGTCCCGCTTGTGAATGCCGCTCTCGCTCACGATCATCTTGCCGGAAGGAATGCGCTTGGCCAGCCTCTCGGTCACGCCCAAATCGGTCGAGAAGGTCTTGAGGTCCCGGTTGTTGATCCCGATCAGCCTGGCCTCGGGCAACCGCTCCAACACCGTGTCCAATTCCCGTTCATGGTGTGTTTCAATGAGCACATCCAACGAAAGTTCTTGCGCGAGCGCGAAAAAGTCGATCAACTGCCGTCGCTCCAGCGCCGCGACGATCAGCAACACGGCGTCGGCTCCATAGGCCCGCGCTTCGTAGAACTGGATGTCGTCCACCATGAATTCTTTGTTCAGACAGGGCAGTCCGATTTTTTCCTTGATCGCCTGGAGATAGTCCAGCTCCCCCTGAAAAAACTCCTTGTCCGTCAAAACCGACAAGGCCGAGGCCCCACATTCCTTGTACTGCTCGGCAATCTTCACCGGTTCGAACAGGTCCTGAAACTCCGGCCGCAACAGGCCCAGGCTGGGCGAGGCCTTCTTCACTTCGGCAATCAATGATGGACTGTCCGGCGGACGGGTGGCCTTGAGGGCCTGGATGAACCCACGTGTCGCTCCCCGGTCGCTGATCCTGGACTTGAGCTCGACCAGATACCCGCGGCTCTGCTTATGCCGCACCTCGGCTTTTTTATGCTCCAGGATTCGATCCAGGATCATCTTCTACTCTCTCTTTCACCTTCCACCACCCCAAGGGCATGGTGAAACTCAGAGCGAACTTCGCCGGAGAAACGGGGTACCCACCGAGACTCTACTGGGAAGGAAAGCGGAAACTGACCAAGTCTTCGAGGGAATTTCCGAAGGCTTCCGCTCAGCAGAGTCCGGAAGGGTCGTTTCGAGAGATGCGGAAGCGATGAGTGCACCATGCCTTTACTTACTTGTTCGTAAATGCGATCAACCGCTCCAGCTTCTCGTAGGCCGCGCCGCTTTTAATCACCCGGCCCGCCAGCTCGTAGCCTTCCTGCAACGTCTTCACCTTGCGGCCCGCCACGAAGGCCGGCGCCGCGTTCATACAGACGATGTCCCGCTTGGGCCCGGTCCTGCCTTGCAGAATCTCCCGCAAGATGTGCGCGTTCTCCTCCGCCGTCCCCCCGGCCAGTTCCTTGGACCTGACCCGTTGCAGGCCGAAGTCGCTCGGCTCCACGAAGTAGGTCGACACCACCCCGCCCTTCCCTTCCGACACCTTCGTCCGATCCGTCAACGTGATTTCGTCCAGTCCATCCATCCCGTGGACGATGAAACAATGTTGCGTGCCGAGCCCCAACAAGACCTTGGCCATCAGTTCCGTGAGATCGGCGGCATAGACCCCCAGCACCTGAAACCCGGCCCGAGCCGGATTGGACATGGGGCCCATGATGTTCAGGAGCGTGCGGATGCCCAACTCCTGACGGACCGGCGCACAATGCTTCATCGCCCCGTGGAACAAGGGCGCGAAGAGAAACCCGATGCCGACTTCGTTGATGCAGTCCGCCACCCGCTCGGGGGGAAGATCGATCTTCACGCCCAGCGCGCTCAACACATCGGCGCTGCCGGATCGGGACGACACGGCCTTGCCTCCGTGCTTGGCCACGGTCAGTCCGCCGCCCGCCGCCACGAAGGCCACCGTCGTCGAGATATTGAAGGTATGCGCCCCGTCGCCGCCGGTGCCACAGGTGTCCACCACCAGCGGATCGGCGACCCGGATGCCGACCGCCTTCTCCCGCATGGCTCTGACGGAGCCGGAAATTTCCTCCGCCGTCTCGCCCTTGAGACGGAGCCCCATGAGGTAGGCGGCGATCTGGGCCTGCGTGGCAACCCCGCCCATGATCTCCGACATGACCTCCTCGGCTTCCTTCTCCGAGAGGTGCATCTTCTCCGCAAGTTTGGCGATGGCTTCTTTAATCATGAGCAAATGGCCGATAGCTGATGGCGCATGGCCGGAGAACCGACTAGAGCTTCAGGAAATTCCTGAGCAGATCCATGCCGACTACGGTCAGGATGGATTCGGGGTGGAACTGGACACCTTCGACGCCCAGCTGTTTATGGCGCAGTCCCATGATCTCCCCTTCGGCGGTTTCGGCCGAGACTTCCAGACAGTCCGGCAGGTTCGTCCGATTCACCAGCAGGGAATGATACCGGGTCGCCTCAAAGGGGTTGGCCAGGCCATGGAAAATGGTTTTGCCGTCGTGGTGGATCATCGAGGTTTTGCCGTGCATCAGCCGCCCGGCCCGGATCACTTCGCCCCCGAAGGCCGCGGCCAAGGACTGATGCCCCAGGCAGACGCCCAGGATCGGGAACTGACCGGCGAACCGCTGGATGGCGGCCACCGACACCCCCGCCTCGTTGGGCGTACAGGGGCCAGGCGAGATGACCATCCGCTGCGGCCTCAACGCGGCGATCTCATCCAACGTGAGTTTATCGTTCCGGTAGACCCGGACGTCCTCCCCCAGCTCGCCCAGATAT
Source organism: Nitrospirota bacterium (assembly GCA_004296885.1). Taxonomy (NCBI): domain Bacteria; kingdom Pseudomonadati; phylum Nitrospirota; species Nitrospirota bacterium. The sequence goes on from SCVN01000015.1 coordinate 96,608, forward strand.
TGCACCAGGTTGTAGGTGAAGGAATCGTAGTTGTCGATCATCAATAGCATAACAATAAGAGCCTATGGCTTATGGCGAATGGCTGATGGTTAAAGGCGAGAGAGCCGTTCGTCTCCGTTCCTTTCTTGCCATTGGCCATACGCCATTTGCTCTTCTCCTATTCGAGCCCCTGCTCCGCCAACTCGATCGCCTTCATCATGGCCTTGGCCTTGTTACAGGTCTCTTCATACTCGCGGGCGGGATCGGAATCGGCCACGATGCCGGCCCCGGCTTGGATATAGGCCTGCTTGCCTTTGATCACGATCGTGCGGATGTTGATGCAGGTATCCATGTTGCCGGAGAAGCTGAAGTAGCCGACCGCCCCCGCATAAGGCCCACGCCTGGCCGGCTCCAACTCCTCGATAATCTGCATCGCCCGGATTTTCGGCGCACCGGACACGGTGCCGGCCGGAAAACAGGCCTGCATCACATCGTAGGCCGTCTTCGTCGGTTCCAATTCGCCCTGCACGTTGGAGACCAAGTGCATCACATGGGAATAGCGCTCGACGGTCATGAGCGCATCCACCCTGACGGTACCCTTCTTCGCCACCCGCCCGATGTCGTTTCGCCCCAGATCCACGAGCATCACATGCTCGGCCCGTTCCTTCGCATCCGCCAGCAGTTCCCGCTCCAGCATCCGGTCCTGCTCCTCCGTCTCCCCGCGCCTTCTGGTGCCGGCGATCGGCCGCACCGACACCTTGCCCTCTTCGCAATGCACCAGGATCTCCGGCGAGGAGCCCACGAGTTCGACGCCGCCGACCCGCAGATAGTACATATAGGGCGAGGGATTGACCAGCCGCAGCGCCCGGTAAATCTCGAACGGCGCGGTTTGGATGCGCGTTTCCCAACGCTGCGACAGCACGCCTTGGAAAATATCCCCGGCCTTGATGTACTCCTTGGTCTTCACGACCATCTTCTCGAAATCGGCGCGGCTCATGTTCGATGTAAAGGCGATGGACTTGCGGCGCCTCTTCGGGCCGGTGCGGCGCAGCGGCCGCCTGAGACGCGCGATCATCCGCTCAATGCGGGCCGTGGCGTCGGCATAGGCCCGTTTCAGGTCCGACTCCTTGCCGGACGGCACGTGGGCGTTGGCTACGACTTTGATCTTCTGCGCCACGTTGTCGAAGATCAGCAACGTATCGGTGATCAGGAACGCCAGGTCCGGCAGGCCCAGCGCATCCTTGCGGCGCGGCGGAATGTCTTCCAAATACCGGACAATGTCGTAGCCCAGGTACCCGACCGCCCCGCCCACGAAGCGCGGAAGCCCGGGCACCGTGACCGGATGGTACGCGGCCATGATGTCGCGCAGCCGATCCAGGGGCGTTTCCCCCGGCTTCGCCGAGATCGGCAGGCGCTGGACTTTTGTGCCCCGGACGATCAACAGCATGCCCCGCTCCTCGCGGATGACGATCGGCGAGCCGCTGCCGAGGAAGGAATACCGCGCCCAGTTCTCTCCCCCCTCCACGCTTTCCAGGAGGTAGGCGGAGGGGCCATGGTCGATCTTGGTAAAGGCGGAGACGGGAGTCTCGAAGTCGGCCAGGATCTCGCGGTACAAAGGGATGAGATTCCCCTGTGAGGCGAGGGCGCGGAACTCCTCGAAACTCAAAGAAAAGGAAGGGGTTTTCATCCTCGAAAACTAGCACGCACCCTGCGCAAAGTCAACGAGTGGAACCGGCCTCAGAGAGCCCGAAGGAACGTACCGGAATGTGCGCCAGAGGGGAACGGATCCGGAGTGACCAGCAGGGCGTAAAGGGAAGAGCCTTAGATTTTCTTCAGCGCGCCGCCTCGCCAAGAGGAGATCTGCCAGGCGTGGACGATCCGCTCGCGATCCTCGTCCGTACAGCGGGTAAATTCGATCCCGAGCTTGCTGTACTCCTTGCCCTTATCGTCGGTGAGCTGCTGGACATGCGTCACCCTGCCGCCCACTTCGGTGAGCTTCTGGCCGTTCGGCAGACTGAACGAGAGGGTCACGTCGGTCCCCAGGGGAAAGATTTCCCTGGTGCTGAGTTGGACCCCACCCCGGCTGATGTTCTTGATGGACCCCTGGTACATGCGGCTGCTCGTGGCGCCCCGGTAGATTGCGAACAGCGTGACGTCCAGCCGGTCGTGACGGCGGAGATTCTTCTTGTCGTCACTCACCTGTTCCTGTTCCAGCAGGTCAAGCACTTCGTAGGGCTCGACCATGCCGGTCCGCCCCTTGATCTTCACCGGCGGAAGCTTGTCGGCCCGGACCAACCCTTTCACCTGCTGATAGGTCGCGTCGCTGATGACGATGCCGTCGGTGGACGCCAGCGGTTCCAGGCGCGATGCCACATTGACCGTATCGCCGATCACGGTATAGTCCAGGCGCGACGGCGACCCGATATTCCCGGCGATGACCGGGCCGCTGTTAATCCCGATGCGCAAATGGAAGCCCGTTCGACCTTTCTTTTCAGCCTCCTCCTGCAAACGTTTCGCCTCCCGCTGCATCTCGATGGCCGCCGTCACCGCCTTGCAGGCATGGTCGGACATGGCCATCGGCGCCCCGAACACGGCCATGATCGCATCGCCGATGAACTTGTCCAACGTCCCATGATGGCGGAACACGATGTCCGTCATGGCGGTGAAGTACTCGTTCAGAAACCGCACGACATGCTCCGGGTCCAGGCTCTCGGACAAAGGGGTGAAGCCGCAGATGTCGGCAAAGAGCACCGAACAGTCCAGTTTGGCCCCCCCCAGTTTCAGCGTTCCCTCTTTGCCTTTCATCAAGTCCTCCACCACGCTGGGCGACAGGTAGCGTTGGAGGCTCATGCGAACATTGGTTTCTTTCTGGATGCTCTCGTAAAGCCAGGCATTCTCGATCGCGACAGCCGCCTGGTTGGCGATATTCGTGAGCAACTCCACGCTGTCTTCGTTGAAGGCGCCGGACACGATCCGGTTGTCCACGTAAATGACCCCGATGACCTCCCCGCTCTTGGTCTTCATCGGCACGCACACCAGCGAAGCCAGGTTGTAGGCCATCACGCTGTGCATGCCGTGGAACTGGTCCTCGTTCTGCGCGTCTGTGGCCAGGATAGGCTTGCCCTCACTCGCCACCCTGCTGCAGATATTGGTGCTGATCGTCAATCGCGATTTCGTCTCGCTCTCGGATTCCATCGTCATGTTGCGGGCCGCCTGCACGGTCAGGTCGCCGGTCACCGCATCCTTGAGCATCAGCAGCCCGCGCTCGGCGAACATGGCGTTGATCACCATGTCCATGATCAGATTGAGGAGCTTGTCCATCGTCAGGACGGAGTTGATCATGCGGCCCACTTGAGCCAGCGTGGTCATCTCGCGCTGAGACCGGCTCAACCGCTCCACGTTCACCTTGAGACCAAGCAAGGCCTCTCCGAGGCTGCGGAGGGCATCGAGGGCGGGCTGATAGGTCGGCGCAGCGGCCTGCACGTGGGTGCGCATCTGTCCGAGGTCGGCTTCGAAACGAGCGATGGCGCTCTTGACGCCGCCGTAGTGCTGGATATGCACCCGGCAGCGGCCGCAATAGACCGCGGCCGGCTGTTTGTGGTTACAGTACGGGCAAACTACGTGTTCGTCGGCCATTTCACATGCACCCTTAGCTCAGCGCTTGCAGGTCTCGCCCCATGGCATCCATGCTCGGGTAACGGTCCTCGGGTCGTTTCTCGAGCGCCCGCATCACGATCGCTCCCAACGGCGCTGGCACGGCGGGATTGAACACGCCCGGCAACGTGGGGGTTTCATGAATGTGCCGGTACGCGATATCCCCATCCTTGAACGGCACGGACCCGGTGAGCAGCTCGTAGAGCATGACCCCCACCGCATACTGATCGCTCCGCCCATCCACCGTCTTGCCCAAAATCTGTTCCGGGGCCATGTACCGGGGCGTGCCCATGACCTGGCCCGTCTTGGTCATCCCGCCGCCTTCTTCGATCCGCGCCAGGCCGAAGTCGGCGATCTTGATCCCCCCGCCCTTGACCGTCAGGATATTGTCCGGCTTGATGTCCCGGTGCACGATTCCCTGTCGGTGCGCGTAGCCCAACGCGTCGCAGATCTGCACGGCGAGGGCTTGCACCAGCTTCACCGGGCAGGGCCCCTTCTTGAGTTCATCCCGCAAGCTCCCCCCCTCGACGAATTCCATCGCGATGTAGATCGGCTCTTTCACATGGATGTCATAGATCGCCACGATGCCGTCATGCCGCAGATGGCTGGCGGCTTGCGCTTCGCGAATGAACCGCGCCACGGCCTCGTTGTCGTACTGAAAATCCTTCTTGATGAACTTCAACGCCACGTCACGCCTGAGCACCCGATCCAGCGCGCGAAAGACCGAGCCCATTCCGCCTTCCCCGATTTTTTCGATTCGGTCGTAACGCTCCCGGACCACCGCCATCGGATCGCTTTGGGGAGGCGGCCACGCGATGGGGGTCTGGCTCTGCGTTTGCGCCTGGGTCGCGGGCTGGGGTTGGACCGGCAGCTGCCTGAGACGCTGGGCCACGTCGCGATAATTCACATCGATTTCCATCGTCCGCATGTAATAGTCCCGCGCCTTGTCCGGCCGGCCGATTCGCTCGAAGGTCATGCCGATTTCATACCAAAACTGCGCTTGCACGCTCTCGGGAAGAGCCAGACGGCCCAGCTTTTCGAAATGGTTTTCCGCCAGATCGACCAGGCCCTGCCGCAAAAAGATGAAGCCCAACCGGAACAGCGCGTCCGGCTGGTACGGGGACGTCGGCTTGGCCAGTTGCTGGTAGACCGCAATGATTTTTTCATCCGGTCTGCCCAGCTTGACGTAGCGCTCGCCCAACTCGCTCAGCAAAATGAAGGCTTCCTGTTCGGAGAGCATGCCGCTGCTCAGTCGCTCCTCCATCTCGCAGATCTGCTGGGGTCCCATGACCGAATCCAGCTGATCCAGCTGGCTTCGATAGCCCTGGCCGCTGGGATTGAGCAGCAAGAGCAGTTCGAGCAAGGCGTGGGTGGCGTCCAGCTCGCCCGTGTCGGCATGCTCCTGCATCGCCTTGACAAGGATGCGCTCCAACTCCACCCGCAGCGGCTGGGACGCGCGGGCCGTCGGGAGCGCGGCCTGCACCCGCGCCCGCGCCGCCTCCACCCCTCCGCGCCGCAAGGCGAGCGAGAGGAGCTCCGCCTGGAGCGGCACATTATCCGGCCGCTGGATGGCGACCCGTTCGAGTCGGGCCTGGATGAGATCCGGGTTCTCCGGCCACTTTTCCATCAATTGCCGGTACTGCGCAAGCGCCTTGTCCCACTGGCCCCGTTCCAGCTGAAGGTCGGCCAGGAACCAGTGCAAACCGTCGTCCTCGGGATGGCTCAGCGCATAGCCCTCGAACAGCTCCATGGCCTTGGCATCCTGCCCCTCGATTTGATAGTAGAATCCGAGCCGGAAGATGTCGGCCTGGTCCTTGGCGCCGGCCCGCACGGACTGCTCCCACCCGTTCACCGTGTCGTTGAGCTGCCCCCGCTTCTTCAGTACCTCGACGGCGAGACGGTGGGCCTTGGCAGTGCGGGGAAACTTCTCGGTGACGGCGTGCAGGCCCTTCAGCACGACATCCCCCCGCTCCGGCCGCCATTTCCAGAGTTGCTCGTATTCGCTGACCGCCTGATCGGCATGGCCGCGGGACAGGTGGATCTGTGCCGCACGGTGAAACTTATCGGAGAGATTGCCCTTCAGGAATCGGAGCCGCTCGAAGACCCGCAATGCCTCGTCGTAATTGCCCCGGGCATAGTAGGTTTCCCCCTGCACCAGATGATAGCGCATGTACCTGACGCCCAGCTCGGCGACCTGCCGGGACAAGTCCTGGATCGGGTTGACCTCGTTGATCTTCTGGCAGATCTGATGCGCTTCGGTGAGCATCTTCTTATGGTAGTAGGCGACGGCCAGATCGTTGAGCGCCTTGACGTCCTGCGGGTCGCTCTGCACCTGCTTGCGCGCGACGGAGATCACCGTGTCCCAGTCCCGCTGGTTGTAAGCCTTGTCCCGTTTTTCAGACAGTCCTAGTCCGAACATGGGATGGTGTCCGTACCCCGGTGCGCGATAGCGGCGTCGGATGCGGCCCCGCAGGAAACCGTGGCAATCTCGTTGGCAGGAAACCGGCGCTGGACCATGGTCAGAGGGACGTGTTACCGGGTCGGAGCGGACCGCACGGACGACGTCCGGATCATTGACGTCCGACTACCAGACGCTGGCCGACGTGGATCGTATTGTCTTGCAAGTTGTTCAGCAGCTTGAGCGTATTGACGTCGACCCCGTATAGACGGCTGAGCGCCATCAGCGTATCGCCCGGTTTGACCTGGTGATACCGGGGTGTCGCCGCGGCGGCCGGGGCCGGATCCTGCATCGGAGCCGTGGCCATGGCGCCCGGATCCATGCTGCCGGGTTGCATCTTGTCGGGCCGCTTCCCCTTGGCCGGAGCCTTGCGCGCCCGCCCCTGCGCGTCTTGTTCTTTCAGCAGGGCCGCATCCCGCATGGCCGCTGCTTCCTCCTGCATCCGTCCCAACTGCTCGCGGACCGCTTGCACCTGGGCGGTCAATTCACGATTGCGCGCTTCCAGCTCGGACGAGTCCCGCTTGAGCCGTTTGAGCTCGCTGTCCATCTCGCCGGTCCGCTTTTCCTCCTGGGCCAGCAACCGCTGGAAATTCATCGCGCGGGCTTTTTCCGCCTCGTATTTTTCCCCCATCACGCAGCCGGCCAGCATCACCGTGCCGATCGCCAGCGCCACGAGACGTCCTGCATGTCTACCCATCATAAATTGCCTCTTCCCCTCCATCTCTCCACGCCAGTGAACCCCAATGCGAACGCACAAAGCATAGAGCCTAAGAGACTGAAAGTCAAAGCACAAGGCTCTTCGCAACTCGGACGGAAGCGCGTAAGGAGGCGACTCTCGGCCCCATCCGCTGGTTTGACCCCTCTCCGAGGGTATGTTACGGTTTGGGCCGGATCGCACCCGCGTCGGCTGGGGGCGGCCGGGCACCGAGGAGCAGCCATGCACCAGCCTGATAGTCACGGAAAGAAGGGGCCTCTTGGCGCGGCCAGAGCCGGCCGATCGGTGCTGTTGGACGGGATCGCCATCCACCTCGCCCAGCCCATGGACTCCTCGCAGGAATGGATCGGCGAGCGCGAGATCCTCCGGCAGTTGCTGGCCTGCTGGCTCGTGATCGACGAACGGGACCTGCCCCTGGCCCCCCGCATCTCCGGCCAGCCCGGCATCGGCAAAACCTCGCTGGCCATGGCCGGAGCCAAGGAGCGCAAGCAGGACTTGTACATCTTCCAATGCACCGCGGATACCAGGCCCGAAGACCTGCTGATCACGCCCGTGCTGGCGGAATCCGGCACGATCGCCTACCATGCCTCCCCCCTCGTCACGGCCATGCTGACCGGCAGCGTGTGCGTGCTGGACGAGGGCAACCGGATGAACGAGAAGAGCTGGGCCTCGCTGGCCTCCCTGCTGGACCACCGGCGCTGCGTGGAGTCCATCGTGGCGGGCCTGCTGATCAAGGCCCAGGACGATTTCCGCTGTTGCGTGACCATGAACGAGGATGCCTCGACCTACGAGGTCCCCGATTACATCCTGTCCCGCTTGCAACCGACCTTGAGCATGGGCTTCCCGCGACGGGACGACGAGCTGGCGATTCTGCGCTACCACATGCCCTTCGCGCCGGGTGAAATGCTGGGGCTGACCGTGGACTTCCTGCAAGCCGCGCATCAGCTGAACCTGGAGTTCTCGGTTCGGGACGGGATTCACCTGCTGCAATATGCGCTCAAGCGGCTGGCGCAAGACCCGACCCACCCCCTGTCGAAAGACAACGCCTGGCGGGAATCGCTGGTCAAGGTGCTGGGCGAAGAGGCGCTGGACCTGGAAGGACTCTCGCGGCGACGGAAGCGGGCGCTGGGAAACCAAACCTTGCCCCAGGGGCTGGGCGATTTTTTCTTCGAAGGGGACGATCCGCTGCACCCGGAACGGTAAACCATCGTCCGAACGTCTTCAAGGCGTCACGTCTTCGCGCGGCCGACTAGGCGACTTTCGGACTGTGCAACTGTATGACCGACCCAACCGATGCGATCCTGCGCCTCTCTCCGCGAATTCAGGTCCTGCCGATCCTCCATGGAAGCGGCGACCTGGCGCAGGAGGTCCGCGAGGCCCTGATTTCACGCCCCGTCGATTGTCTCGCGGTTCCCCTGCCGCCCTCGGTTGAACCGGCGCTGGAACAGGCCGTCGGGTCTCTGCCCCGCATCCACCTGGTGGTGCTCCCGGAGCCGGACCGGGATGGAACTCCACGGGCCAGCTACGTGCCGGTCGATCCCTGCCAGGCGGTCATCATGGGTATTCGGGTCGCCATGGGCGAGGGCATCCCGCGCGCCTACATCGATCGGGACGTGACCGCCTTCGAGCCGACGCCCTTCACCGCCCCGGACCCCTACGCGCTCAAACGGATCTCGCTGGCGGCTTATGCGGCGGCGCTGCTCCCCTCTCTCCCGGCGCCGCCCCCTCATAGCCAACGCGAGCGGCGCATTGCTTGGATGGCCTTTCGCCTCCACGAACTGGAGCTGGATTCTGCGTCCATTCTCTGTCTCTGCCATGTGGCCGACTGGCCCTGGCTGCGGGAGGCCTATCGGGAACGCAGTCCTTACGTCGATCCGGAGCCGATCGCCCAACGTCCGTCCGCCGCGCCGGTTTCTTCCTCGACCTTGTACTTTGCGCTGGGCGAGCTGCCGTTTCTGACGGAATTGTACGAACGGCGGCGCGCCGAGGTCCGCTCGGACCGCCACCTCTCGGTCGACGGCATCAAGGAACTGCTGCTGAGCGCCCGAACCCGCTGGACCGACAGACGCCACGCCGAGAATCGGTCGATCGCCAACTGGGTCACGCCCCACCTGTTGCAGCGATACCTCCAGTACGTTCGGAACCTGGCCCTGCTGGATCGCCGTCTGACTCCTGATCTCTACACCTTGGTCCTGGCCGCCAAGCAGATGGCGGGAGACGACTTCGCCATCACGCTGCTGGAAACCGCCAGGAGTTACGCCTTTCAAGAAGACACAGAGGACTGGGCCGGCTCCTCCCTGTCCATCGGCATCGGCAAACTGGAATTGCCGGACGGTCGGGTGGCAACCGCAAAGAACCGACTGCCAGGACCGGTCCTGGCCTGGCGGGCTCTTTCCCTCCGCCCCGCCCCGGAACCCATCACCAGCCGCCGCTGGACCCTGCAATGGAATCCGTTCCGGCAATGTTCCTGGCCGCCAGAGGACAACCGGATCGAAAGCTTCACGCAGCATGTGCGGGAACAGGCCAGGGCCATTCTGGGCGCAGACCTGGCCCGCGCGGAGAAGTTCACGAGCTCCATCAAGGACGGAGTGGACGTGCGCGAGACCCTTCGCCACTGGCACCGGACGCGGAGGCATCCGGGCCACGGTGCCGATAGCCAGACCGCCAGGCTGCGCATGGACATCTATGTCAAAGATATCCCGCCGGCCCGCGGCCAGGTCGAAGTGGTCCTGTTCCTGTTCGACACCCCGGCCGATCCGGCCCGTTATTCCTGGCAAGCCACTTGGTATGCCGAGCATCAGGAAGAGTCCACCCTCTGCTTCTATGCCAGCCCTTTCCAGGCGCAGATGGTCGGGCCGGGCATCGCCCAGTCCTGCTACGGCGGCGCCCTGTTCCTGTTTCCACCCAGACCGATCCCCGACATCTGGCAGGATCCCCGGCTGAACGCCGCCCGGACGTTAGAGGAACGGCTCATCGCCGCCGGAGCGCTGCACTCGCAGGAGCCGCATATCGTGCTGGTGACGCCAGTTCCGCCGCTGGCCCGCTGGCGAAGGATCGCCCGGTCGTTCAACCGCCGGCTGGTCCCGATTCCATTGAGCCGGTTCTCTGGACAGACCGTGGACCGGTTGCGCCGGTTCCACGTCCTGAACGGACACGAGATCCGGAGCTACGCCACGAAGTTTATCCGGGAATGAAAAGGGAAAGGAGCCGTCAGCTCTCAGCGGTCAGCTTCGGATTGGATCTCCATCGTTGGCCTTGCTGACAGCCGAAGGCTGATAGCTCCGAACAACTTCATGAGCCATTCGACTCAGACAGATGCGGAAAAGCATACCATGGCCGGCCGGCGCATCGAGACGCTGCGGAAAGAGATCCGCCGACACGACCATCTCTACTACGTCAAGGCCCGTCCGGAGATTTCCGACCTGGCCTACGACCGCCTGTTTCGGGAACTGGCGGATCTGGAGGCGGCCTACCCCGACCTCATCACCCCGGACTCTCCGACGCAGCGCGTCGGAGCCCCGCCCTTGGACGAACTGACGAAGGTCACGCATGAGCGGCCCATGCTCAGCCTGGACTCGATCACCGACCGGGAGGAAGTCCTGGCCTTCGACAAGCGCGTGCGACGGGAACTGGCCAAAGAACTGGACCGCGAGATGGAATCCGAGACGATCCATTACACGGTCGAGCCGAAGTACGACGGCTTGTCGGTGGAGCTGGTCTACGAGTCGGGACGGTTCGTGCGCGGCGCGACCCGAGGCGACGGGCAGGTCGGCGAGGACGTGACGATCAACCTCCGTACCCTCCGCTCCCTGCCGCTCACCCTCAACGAAGACCAGGCCCCGCCGGCCCATGTGGTCGTGCGCGGCGAGGTGTACATGCGCCTGGACGATTTCCAGGCGCTCAACCGCCGCATCACCGAACGGGGCGACGAGGCCTTCGCCAATCCCCGGAACGCGGCCGCCGGCTCCCTGCGCCAGCTGGACTCCCGGATCACCGCCGAGCGCCCGCTGGTCCTGACCTGTTATGAAACCATGGTCCGGTCCGGCAACCTGCCCCCCACGCATTGGGACGAGCTGGACACCCTGGCCGCCTGGGGATTGCCGGTTCCGGAACAGCGGCGGCGCTGCGACAGCATCGGCAAGGTGCTCGCGTTCCACGCCGACATCGAAGCGGAACGCGATGCCCTGCCGTTCGAGATCGACGGGGTGGTGGTCAAAGTGGACCGCCGCGACTGGCAGGCGGCGCTGGGCGAGAAGTCCCGGAGCCCGCGCTGGGCCCTGGCGTTCAAATTCACCCCGCGCAAAGAGATGACGGTCGTGCAGGACATCGCCGTGTCGGTGGGCCGCACCGGCACGCTCACGCCGCTGGCCTTGCTCAAACCCGTGGAGGTAGGCGGCGTCACGATCAGCCGCGCCACCCTGCACAATGCCGACGAGGTGGCCCGCAAGGACATCCGGGTGGGCGATACGGTCAAGGTGGAACGGGCGGGCGACGTGATTCCCGCCATCGCCGAACGGGTGCCGGTCCCCGGCGAGCAACGGGCCGAGCCCTTCCGCATGCCGGAGACCTGTCCGGTCTGCGGCGCCGCCGTGGCGAGAGAAGGGGCCTACTACTACTGTTCCGGTCAGGCCGCCTGCCCCGCCCAGCTCAAAGGCGCCCTAGAACATTTCGCCTCCAAACAGGCGCTGGACATCGACGGCCTCGGGAAAAAGACCGTGGCGCAGCTGGTGGAGGAAGGATTGGTCCGCGAGTTGCCCGACCTCTACGAGCTGACCAAGGAGCAGCTTCTGGCGCTGGACGGATTTGCCGACAAGTCCGCCTCGCTGTTGCTGGAGGCCGTCCGGCGGAGCAAGCAGGCGACGTTGGACCGCTTCCTCATGGGGCTGGGCATTAGGCAGGTCGGACGGCACATCGCCCGGGTCCTGGCCCGCCGCTTCGGAACCTTGGACGCGATCATGGCCGCGGACCGTGAGACCCTCGAAAGCGTCCACGAGATCGGGCCGGAGATTACGGCCAGCCTGGAATCGTTTTTCCGCGAAGAGCGGAATCGGCGCGTGATTCAACGCCTGCGCGAGTTGGGAATGCGCTTCGAGGAACCGGGCGGGGCGGAGAGCGGCGCGGCGCGGCGTCTGGAAGGACAGACCTTTGTCTTCACCGGCGGCCTGATCCGGCTCAGCCGGGACGAAGCCAAGCGTCTGGTCGAAGACCGCGGAGGCCGGGTCACCTCCAGCGTCAGCAAGCACACGAATTATGTGGTAGCCGGCACGGACCCCGGTTCCAAGCTCGACGAGGCCCGGCGGCTTGGCGTCCGAATCTTGACGGAACCGGAGTTTCGCGATCTACTGGAGCCATCGTGAAGACAAGCCGACTCATAGCCGTCACGCGCCGGAAGAAGCAGGCCCGGCGTCAGAACCCCAAGGTCGCGCCGGGCAAGACCCCGGAGTCGTCGTCCATTCTGGATGCGCTGGCCGGACCGGTGGCGGTGCTGGACCGGAAGGGCTTGCTGATCGCGGCCAATGCCGCCTGGAGACGCGCGGCCCGCACCCAGTCGCTCCCCTTCCCGCGGCTGAACCAGGGAACCAGCTACTTCAACGCGTGCCGGCGCGTCACCGGAGTGGCGGCGGAAGCGGCGAGGAAACTCCTCGCCGGCGTGCAAGCGGTGCGGGACGGAGCGCTGGCGCAGTTCTCGCTCGAGTACCCCTCTCGCACCCAGAAAACCCCACGCTGGTTCCTGGTGCAGGCCGCTCCGCTTGCGCATACGGACGGCAGGGTGGTCCTCTCCCACCAGGACATCACCGCCCTGAAGCACCAGCAACTGGAGCAGGATAAGCGGTTGAAAGCGTTGGAAGCCAGGAATCAACAGCTCGACCAGATCGCGATTCGGGACCCGCTCACCGGCCTTTACAACCGCCGTTTTTTCGACGAGATGCTGGCCCGGGAATGGCGGCGCTTTCAGCGGACCGGCGAGGGCTTCACCCTCATCATCATGGATGTGGACGCGTTCAAGAGCGTCAACGACCGGTATGGGCACGAAGCCGGTGACCGGGCCCTGCAGCAAGTCGGCGCGGGGTTGCGCGCGACGCTCCGTGCCAGCGACCTGGTCGCGCGCGTCGGCGGGGACGAGTTTGCGGCCCTGCTCCCCCGCACCGACACCGAACGCAGCCAGCCCGTCATCGAGAAGTTGTGCGACACGGTCAAGCAACTGCGCCTGCAGACCGAGTCCGGCCCCATTCCCGTGTCGCTCAGCCTGGGCACGGCCACGGTGCCCGGGTTTCCCCCGGTCACCTCCGCCGCCGAGCTCCTGCGGGTGGCCGACAAGCGGATGTACGAGGCGAAGCGTCTCTACTCAGAGGGAAAATCAGCCCCCCGCTGACTCGGCCGACGCCCCGGCCTTCTCTTCCTTGACGATCTGCACGCTCTTGATGGACTTGGGGTCCGCTTCGTGCACGATGAGGCGGCAGGACCCGGCGCGCACCTCTTCGCCGGCCGCCGGGATGCGGCCCAACTGTTCCTGAATCAGGCCGCTGATCGTGTTCGCCTCCTCGTCCAGCGTGACCTTCAGAAACTCGTTGATCCGGCGCACCTCGGTCCGCCCATGCACCAGGATCTGATTCTTGCCGATGCGCTTGATCAATTCCACGGCCAGGTCGGTCTCGTCCATAATTTCGCCGACGACTTCCTCCAACAGGTCCTCCAGCGTGATCAGGCCCATCATGCCGCCAAATTCGTTCACGACGATGGCCATGTGCCGCTTCTCCCGCTGGAACTGCTTCATCAGATCGTCCGCCGGTTTCCCCGCCGGCACGAAGAGAGCCGGATTCGCGATCGCCTTGAGCTGGACGCCGTCATGCCCCTTGGCCAGCTCCATCAACGCCTTGGTCTTGTAGAGGATACCGATGATGTTGTCCAGGCTCCCCTCAAACAACGGAATGCGGGAGTACTTGGACGCGAACAGCTGTTCCCGCGCCTCCTTCAACGTCAGATTGCCGTCGAGCGCAAACACATAGATGCGCGGGGTCATCGAATCTTCGGCCGTCAGGTCGTTCAAATGGAAGACGTTCTTGATCATCTTGACCTCTTCGGACTCGATGACCCCCGCCTTGCCCCCCACGTCCAGCATGATCTTGAGCTCTTCCTCGGTCACGAATGGCACGGTGAGTCCCTTCCCGCCCGTAATCGCGGAGATCATCGGCTCCAACGCGAACAGGATCGGCGAGAGGCCCTGCTCGATCCAGTAGACCGGATAGGCCATCGTCAGCACCACGGACACCGCATGCTTGGCGGCCAGCGTCTTGGGCACGATGTCGCCGAAGATCAGCAGGAGAAAGGTCAGGATGCCGGTCGCGATCGCCACGGCTTCCGATCCGAACATACGGATCGTCAGGATCGTGGCCCAGGAAGCCGCCCCGATGTTGACCAGATTGTCCCCGATCATGATGGTGGAGAGGAGCCGCTGGGGATGGGCCCGCAAATGCAACGCCAGCGTCGCCCGCTTGCCGCCGGCCTCCGCCAAGGCTTTCAGCCGCGTTTCGTTCACGGAAAAAAATCCGATCTCGGCCGCCGAGATCACGGCTGACAGGAAAATCAAAACCAGCAGGATCAGAAAGTCCATGGGGAAATCAGGCGAAGACCAGTGCCGTGAGCGCTTCCCTGTCACCGACTCCGACGAACAGACGAGTCATGGCGGAGAGAGAGGCAGAAGCGGCGAGACGCAGAAAGACCGGCTGAATGCCTATGGGGCCACCGTCATCCATAAGGGCATGATCGTAACACAGCCGGCAGAGCCTGGCAACGAACGTCGAAAGACGGCCAGCAAAAGCAATGACTTGCACATCAACGAAGGGATTGTGGAGGCGGCAGGAAGGCCCTAGGTGTCGTCGCGCAGGACCAACGGCTCGACCTGAAATTGAGATCCCAGCCTCTCCGCTACGGCTTCCGCCTGCTGTTCCGAGGCAAAGCGGCCGACCAGCACACGATATCGGATGCCCATGGGAAGCTCGACTTGCGCGACGCGCACATCGTGGTATTGAGCTTTGAGCCTCCCCGCCAGCGATTGCGCATTGGCTTGCTCGGCAAACGACGCCACCTGGATCTGGAGATAGCCCATGGCGCCTGGACGGCCCTGGTAGGCGGTAACGCGCAACTCGATCTGGTCGGTGCCCGCCCCGGTCATGCCGAGGCTCTGGGCCGCCCCCAACGACAGGTCGAGGATTCGATTCTTGGCGAAGGGCCCCCGGTCGTTGACGCGCACCGTCACCATCCGGCCGTTGCTCAACGACTTCACCTGCAGGACGGAGCCCAGCGGAAGCGTCCGGTGCGCGGCCGTGAACCGGTGCATGTCGTATCGTTCGCCGTTGGCGGTCTTATGTCCGTGGAACCCCGGTCCATACCAGGAAGCCACACCCCGTTCCACATGGCCGATTGGGTATCCAGCCGGATAGCCGGCCGGGGAAACGGTCCTCTGTGGCCCGCCCCCGCAGCCCGGCATCAGGCAAATCAGCAGCCACAACGAGAGACAGGAACGGGTGAGGAGGGGCGGAAGAGCGATGCCGTAAGCCTCTTTCAGCATCCTGTTAGATTTCGTCCAAGGACTTGTCCCGGAGCATCGCCAACGCCTTCTGCTGATCGGACACGGTGAGCACCACGATCGCACGCTTCCCCTCGCGAGATGGGGTCAAGTAGGCACATTCGATGTTGATCTTGGCCTGTTTGAGCAATTCGGCCACTTCGCTCAGCGCGCCAGGCTTGTTTTCCAGACTTAAGACCAAGGCCGCCTCTTCCCGAAATTTGATCTTGCCCTCCGTGAGCGCAACTTTTGCCTTCTCCACATCGTTCACCAACAAGCGCAGGTGCCCGTGGCCTGTGACCTCAGGGGCCGAGAAGGCCTTGATGTTCACCCCTGCCGCGCCGAGCACCGACGCCACATGGGCCAGGGTGCCCGGTTTGCTTTCCTCGCTGATCACCAATTGCGTTATCGCCGGCATAATGTTCGCTCCGTGTTAAACAGGTCGTTTTTCTTCACGCTTCACGCTTCACGCTTCTTTATACCCATAGAGCCACCGGGCTGTGGCCCCGCCCACGTTGCGCACCGAATGGGTGACGTGGGCCGGAATGAAGACTTCCTCTCCAATGTGTGGGCGGAACGTCGCGCCTTGCATCTCCAGCTCCAACTCCCCTTCCAACACTATCACCAACTCGTCCGTGTCGTGCACATAGTCTTCCCACACTTGCCCCGGCTGGTCAACCCAGAGGCCGCAGGAGAAGCCGCGGGAGCGCCAGTCCTGCTCGATCTGCCTACGATCTGCACCCATCTGCTCCATCTTCCGTTCACAAGGGATTGTCGCAGCAACACCTTCTTTCATTTTTTCGGTCTCTGTGGGGCAATTTTAACGGCAATCTTCATAGAAGAACTGCGGCCGATAAAGCACAAAGGGGATGCGGCGAGTGGCCTGCATCCCCTCCATGACTGACACAAGCGCCACTGGCGCTTAGCACGGCTTGCCTAGGACTGAGGGCATCTCCATCGTCGACGGATGATCCTGGTGCGTGCCCTCATGGAGCGGCCGGCCCGATTTATGTCCCGGTCCTGCACCTGCCCTGACGCCCGCTCCATCCAGACCGTATCGCAGGCCCGTCGCAATCTGATCGCCCGGTGGCGCGCCATGAGTTCCCTCCTGTTCAACCCTGAATCAGGGCCCTTTACGCCAACTGGAACGTCTCATTCAAAAACGCATATTCATAGATGCCGTTCAGGTCCACGCCGGCCATGACCGCCAGCTGCCGCACTTTCGACCGATAGCCCTTCGGCACGACCAGGTAAAACGGCACGCTCTTGTCGGCCAGCGTCTGCCACCGCTTGTACCGGTCCAGCTTGGTCAGCGAATCCTCGGTTTCGACCTCGGCGATCCACTCGACCTGGTTGCCGCTCGGGGTAAATTGCCAGCCGAGCACATCCGGCTCGTCGGTTTCCGAACCGGGGTTGATCGTGACCTTGCACTGGAACGACTTGGCCCAGCGCTGCGCCACCAGACTGACGACCTGGTCGTGGAGCGACGCGATCCTGATCTCCTGAATGATCGTATCCATTGTCACTCACCTCCTCGCTGCGGACATCGGCGCGCCGTGGTGCTCAGGCCCGCGACGCGGCCGCACCGATGCCCAACACCGTCTGCACCGTGCTCAACAGGCTGTCCGGCAGAAACGGCTTCCGGATACAGACCGCGCCCAAGGTCTGCACGCCATACCGGAGCATGGTCTCATCCGCATAGCCGGTCATAAGGAGCACCTTGGTCTCCTTCCGAGCGGCTTTCACGACTTCGGCAAGCTGGCAGCCGTTCATCGCCGGCATCTGCACATCCGTCAGCAACAGATGGATCGGCCCCCGATGCCGTTCACACTGTCGCAACGCTTCGCCCGGACCAGCCGCCTCCAGCACCAGATACCCGGCTTCTTTGAGCATGTCCAGCACCAAGCTCCGCACCAGGGGGTCATCATCCACCAGCAGTACCGTTGCCGATTCGGCACCCGCAGCCGACGAGCCACACTGCTTCCGGTCACTCTCAAGAGCGGCGCTTTTGATTTTTTGACGCACCTGTCGCTCCCTGACTCCTGATCTTCCTTACGAGCAGCCGCTCGTCGCGCCGCAGTTCATGCACTTGAGACAGGTCCCGTTGCGCACCAACGTAAACTCCTTGCAGTTTTGACAGGGATCGCCTTCGTAACCTTTCAAGCGCGCCAGCTCGACGGTCGTATAGGTCAGCGTTTCGCGTTTCAGCTCCAGCTTATGCGCCACCGCGCCGTTGCCGCCGTTTTCGCCGTTGCCGTGTCCGTTGCTGCCGTTGCCGTTCCTGCGCCTGGCCGGAAAGACCTCCGGGCTGATCGAGGAGGAGGCGAGGGCTTGCGGGTCCGCTTCTTCGCTGTCCTTGCACTCAGGGTCTTGCTCGTCCTTCTTCACCGAATCCATGCGCAGATCTTCCGGTACCACTTGCGCCAAGTCGTGGCGGCCCAGGTAGGTGATGGCCAACTCGCGGAAGATGTAGTCGATGATCGAGGTGGACATCTTGATCCGGTCGTTCAGCTTGACCGGACCGTTGGGCTCGAACCGGGTGAACACGAAGGCCTCGACGAACTCCTCCAGCGGCACCCCGTGCTGGAGTCCCAGCGAAATGGCGATCGCGAAGCAGTTCATCAGGCTGCGGAAGGCCGCCCCTTCCTTGTGCATGTCCAGGAAGATCTCGCCCACGGTCCCGTCGCTGTATTCGCCGGTCCGCAGATAGATCTTGTGCCCGCCCACAATCGCCTTCTGCGTGTAGCCCAACCGCCGTTCCGGCATCCGCCGCCGCCTCGCCAGGTAGCGGACGAGCACCCGCTCGGTGATCTTTTCGGCGGTCGCCAGCACGTCCCCGCTGGCCGCCGCATCGGCCAGCTCGCCGGAATCCGAGGCCGAGTTGAGCGGCTGACTGAGCTTCGAGCCGTCCCGATAGAGGGCCACGGCCTTGACCATCGAATGCCAGGACAACAGATAGGAGGCCTTCACCTCCTCCACCGTCGCGTCCGCCGGCATGTTAATGGTCTTGCTGATCGCCCCGCTGATGAAAGGCTGCGCCGCCGCCATCATCCGGATATGGGCGTCTACGGCGATATACCGCTGGCCCGTGCGGCCGCACCGGTTGGCGCAGTCGAAGACCGGCAGGTGTTCCGGCAGCAGATGCGGCGCCCCCTCGACGGTCATGGTGCCGCAGCAATAGTCGTTGGCGACGACGATCTGCTCCTGGGTGAACCCGAGCGCCTTGAGCATGTTGAAGTTCGGCTCGTTGATCTGCGCGTCGGTCAGGCCCAGCTTTTCGCGGCAGAACTCCTCCCCCAGCGTCCACTTGTTGAACGCAAACTGGATCTCGAAGGCCTGGCCCAGGCCCGCTTCCAGCCGGTCCAGCGCCGCCCCGTCGAAGCCCTTGGCTTGCAGGCTCTCATGGTTGATGAACGGCGCCCCCTTGAGCGTCCTGCGGCCGGTGCAGAAGGTGACGATCTCCTGGACCTGCGCCTCGTTGTACCCGAGGGTGACCAGCGCCGGCGGGATGCTTTGGTTGATGATCTTGAAGTAACCGCCGCCGGCCAGCTTCTTGAATTTCACGAGTGCAAAGTCCGGCTCGATCCCGGTGGTGTCGCAGTCCATGACGAGGCCGATCGTGCCGGTGGGGGCAATGCACGTCACCTGCGCGTTGCGGAACCCATACGCCGTGCCCAGTTCCAGCGCCTTGTCCCAGGCCCGCCGCGCTCCGATCAACAGATCCGGCGGGCAATATTCCGGCTGAATGCCCTGCGGCTTGATCGTCAGCCCTTCGTACTCCTCCGGCGCCGCATGGTAGGCGGCCCGCCGGTGGTTGCGGATGACCCGGAGCATGGGTTCGCGGTTCCGCGCATACCCGTCGAAGGGGCCCAGCTCGGCCGCCATCTCCGCCGAAGCCGCATAGGACTCGCCGGTCAGGATCGCCGTCAGCGCCCCGCAAATCGCCAGGGCTTTCGGGGAATCGTAGGGAATCCCCTGCCGCATGAGCACCGTGCCCAGGTTGGCATAGCCCAGCCCCAGCGTGCGGTAGATGAAGCTCTTTTCGGCAATGGCCTTGCTCGGGAACGAGGCCATCAGCACGCTGATTTCCAAGGCGATGGTCCAGAGCCGCACGGCATGGCGGAAATCATCCAGCCGCAACTGGCCGTCGGCTTCGTAGAATTCGCTCAGGTTCAGCGAGGCCAGGTTGCAGGCCGTGTCGTCCAGGAACATATATTCGCTGCAAGGGTTGGACGCATTGATGCGCCCGTCCTCCGGGCAGGTATGCCATTCGTTGATCGTCGTGTCGTACTGCGTGCCGGGATCGGCGCAGATCCAGGCGGCCCAGGCGATCTTGTCCCAGAGCTCGCGGGCCTTGATGGTCTTGGTGACCTTGCCGTCCGTGCGGCGCTTGAGCGCCCAGTCCCCGTCCTGCTCCAGGGCCTCGAAGAACCCGTTGGGAATGCGCACGCTGTTGTTGGAATTCTGTCCCGACACGGTCTGGTAGGCCTTACCGTCCCAGTTCGTGTCGTACTCGTGGAAGACGAAGTGGGTGAACCCTTCCTGGGCATAGGAGAACATCCGCTGGAGATAGGCTTCCGACACAGCCGACTGCCGCGCGGCCTTGATGGCCCGTTTGAGGGCTTCGTTCTTCGCCGGATCGATCTCGACTTTCATCGTGCCGTTGCCGTCCTGCACGTGACAGGCGCGGAGTACTTCGTTCAGCCGCTGCGCGCAGATCTTGGAGCCGGTGACCATGGCCGCCACCTTCTGCTCCTCGACCACCTTCCAGTCGACGAACTCTTCGATGTCGGGATGGTCCAGGTCCAGGCAGACCATCTTGGCCGCACGCCTCGTGGTTCCGCCGGACTTGATGGCGCCGGCCGCCCGGTCGCCGATCCGGAGGAAGGACATCAGGCCGGAGGAACGGCCTCCGCCCGAGAGGGGCTCGTTGTCCCCGCGCAGCTTGGAGAAGTTCGTGCCGGTGCCGGACCCGTATTTGAACAGCCGCGCCTCCCTGGTCCAGAGGTCCATGATCCCGCCCTCGTTGACCAGGTCGTCGTCCACCGCCTGAATGAAACAGGCGTGTGGCTGGGGATGTTCGAAGGCGTTCGTCGCCTTGACCATCTCCTTGCTCTTCGGATCGACGTAATAGTGCCCCTGGGACGGGCCGGAGAGGCCGTAGGCGTAGTGCAGACCCGTATTGAACCATTGGGGCGAGTTGGGCGCCGCCATTTGGCGCGCCAGCATGTAGCACATTTCGTCGTAGAACGAGGACGCGTCTTCGTCCTTGGTGAAGTAACCGTAGCTTTTTCCCCAATAGGTCCAGCAACCGGCCAACCGATGGAAGACCTGCCGCGCATCCCGCTCGCCCCCCAGCACCGGCGTGCTCTCCTGGGTGAGCAGGGGCTTCCCGTCGGGACCGACCTGGGGCACTCCGGCCTTCCGGAAGTATTTCTGCGCCAGGATGTCAACGGCGAGTTGGGTCCATTTCTCTGGCACATCGATGTTGTCCAGCTTAAAGACCGTGGAGCCATCAGGATTCTTGATCTCTGAGGAACGCTTGGCGAACGGCATGTCCTGATAGGGACTCTGCCCCCGTTGCGTAAATCGACGCTCGATCCTCACAATGTCTCCCTCCTGCTGGTTATGGGACCCGACTCTGGCTCAACGGCCTGTGGGTGCCAAAAAGAAAAGCGAACACCGGGAGTCCGCAGTGTTCGCTTCCGTTCAGGAAACCCCTGTTCTGGCTTGTTCGTCCGGCTGACCCTCGAGTCTGAGAGGTTCAGATCGCGTCATCTGAGGCCCTCGTTCGACATGTGCATCACCTCTAGGAAACCGGACGAACCGCAATATATGGCGAAGCCAACTGTTTGTCAATACCAAATGTTGTGGGGTCCTGTTGATCGGCAGGGAAAGGCTGTGGATAGAAAAAACGCCGCGTCCCGTGCGGTTGGGACCCAACTTGATCGTCAGATATCAACAGGCAACCGGGCTGCGGAATGCCCTTGGGAAGGACTTAGTTCGCCTGCTTGAGTCCGAGCGCTCCGATTTTTTTCGTCACTTGCTCGACGCCTTGCACGGGCCAAAACACTCCTCCGGCTCCGAGCACCAGAACCCGCTCCCCCAGGAAGCTGGTTTCAAAGAGGCTGAAGAGTCCGTAGCTGCGGCGCACCGTATTCGGACGAACGACGGCCCCGATCACTTGCCGGCCCTGCGGCGTCGTCAGTAGCGCACCCGCCAGATCCGACTTGCCTTGCGGCCACTGCTCAAGCGCCAGGACCAGACGTTGTTCCAGGAAGGCGACATAGTCCTGCGTCGTCGGATTGGTCAGCGCAAGCCAGACGCTGATCCCCAGCAGCGCCACGACGAAGCCCAAACTCCGGTTACTCATGTCCGTTCGCCCCGGCCCATGCCGCCAGACGCCGATGCGACCAATGCGGCGCCGGCCGGTTTGACAATCGCCCGCTGCTCGCCTATCTTCCGTCCGATTCGCCGTTCATTGCGCGACATCGCATCACACCAGCCTCGGAGGTTGTCATGTACGTCTGGAGCAAACGCCTTGTGATCGGATTGCTGGCCGCCTTCGGCCTGCTGCTCGTCATGTTTGTCATCGAGGGCCAGGCCGGCGGCACCAGCACGCTCAAGATGCATACGATACGCTGGATCACCCTGAACTACGCCGGCCTGGTGCTCTGGGTCTTCGTCTGGATGATCGACCAGGCGCGGGTGCGCGGGCAAAACGTCTGGCTCTGGCTGCTGCCGTTTCTGTTCGCCCCCCTGCCGACGCTCATGGCCTTCGTCTTGTTCCTCCAGCGACCGATGAAAACCTGATCTCTCACGACGCCTCCCGCGCCGCCACCTGCCTGCGCAAGGACCAGATCAACCACAGGCCGGGGATGGCGGCCAGGGCGGACAACCCAAAGAACGACGTCCACCCCAACAGCTCCACCAACTGAGCCGACGGCCGGCCCAAGAGCACCCGTCCCAACGCTTCCACCGAGGAGAGCGCGGCAAACTGCGTCGCCGTGTACCGGTGATCGCACAGCCCCATGACCAACGCCACAAACGCCGCGGTCCCCATGCCCCCCGAGAGATTTTCGATCATCACCGCCGCGATGAGCAGGACGTAGCTTTTTCCCGCCCAGGCCAGCGCCATGAATCCCAGGTTGGACACAGCCTGGAGTATCCCGAAGAGCAGCAGAGCCCGCACCAGCCCCAGCCGAGGCAGCAGCGCGCCCCCGATCATGGCGCCCCCCAAGGTGGCCCCCAGGCCCAACCCTTTCATCCCTCCCACATCGCTCGGGGAAAATCCGATGCCGGTGATCAAAAACGGGGTGTTCAAGGCCGCGGCCAGGGCGTCCCCCACCTTGTAGAGGGCCACCAGCAGAAGCAGCGCCCAAGCGGACGGCCGCCCCAGGAATTCCTTCACCGGCGCCCACACCGCTTCGGCGAGGGTGTGGGGCACATCGGGAGGAGTCGGCGGCTCCGGACTCACGACAATCGCGCCTAGTCCGACGGCCATGCACAAGACCATGAGCAGATAGGTATTCATCCACCCGACCCTGTCGGCCAGGATCAACGCCAATGATCCCGCCACCAGAAGGGCGAGCCGATACCCGGCTACCCACACCGCCGCCCCCCATCCCCGCTCCTTGGGTTCCAACACATCGGTGCGGTAGGCGTCGAAGACGATGTCCTGCGAGGCCGACAAAAAAGCCACCAACAGAGCCAGCGATCCGAACATCGGCAGGGCCGTCCGCGGCCCGGTGAGGGCCATGCCCGCCACCCCCGCCATCAAGCCGGCCTGGGTCAGAATCATCCATCCCCGGCGGCGCCCCAACCAAGGGGGCACAAATCGGTCCATCACCGGCGCCCAGAGAAATTTGAGGGTATAGGGCAACCCGACCAGGCTGAACCAGCCGATCGTCGCCAAGTCTACTCCCTCAACGGTCAGCCAGGCTTGGAGCGTGCCGGAGGTCAGGGCCAGCGGCAAGCCGGAAGCAAATCCGAGCGGTAGCATGACCCCGAGGCGACGATGGCTGAAGGTCTCGAGGAAGGAAGGCCGGCTCACCTGACCGGGGCCGACTGATGGCCGAGCAGGATCGGCAACGGAACGGTGGAGGTCCCTGTGTCATGGGACACGGGCATCAACAAGGCTGCCCGTTGAATACACAGGGTTTGAAGCGCGTCCGGTCGAAGTCGATGTTCTCTTGATAGACCTTTTCGTTCCCGTTCACCCCGTCCTGCTCCGGATCGTTCCACATCGTGTGGTTCCACCAATAGAAGAGCGGATGGGGCTCCGTATAATAGACCGGATTGCCGTAATGGCTCCGGGAATACTCCTGCACCAGACGGCCGGTAACGTAATCCACTTCCCCGTTGCCCTTCAACGAATAGAGCATGAGGAACATGCGGGCTTCATGGTCGTACAGCTCGTCCACGCGGGTGCTTTCGTCCGGTTCGACGGGCAGGGTTTCTTTCGGCCAGCCGGCAGGAGGGGCGCATAGCATCACGCCGACCACCGCAAGCGCAAACCAGGCTCTGAGTCCGTTCATTCCCGCACCTCCCTGTTCCCACTACACCGGTTCACGCCGCACGAGGCACCGGCCGGCCAACAGGATCCATGCGCAACCGCACGTTTTAAATAGTACCCAGCCGGACCGATCCTGTCAACGCTCCTTCAACCCGCTCGTGCATACGGCAGCCTCGCCCGGCGCCTCCTTGCCCCGCTCAGCTCCACTCCCCTATAATGGCAAACCTATGCACCTCGATTCGCAGACGAAACAAGTCTTGGAACCGCGGCAAGCCCGTCCCAGGGCTTCGCTGCACACGATCGGCTGCCGGCTCAATCAGGCGGAGACCGCCCTGCTGGCGGACCGGCTCAAGCGGGACGGTTACGAGCTCGTGGCGCAGGGCGAGCCGACCGACCTATTCGTGTTGAACAGTTGTTCCGTCACCGAAGATGCGGAAAAGGACTGTCGCTACCAGATCCGCCGGACCTTGCGCCATTCTCCCCGCGCCTTTGTGGCCGTGACCGGATGCTATGCGCAAACGGGCGTTGAGGCACTCCGTCGCCTCCCCGGCATCGACCTGATCGTCGGCGGTCAGTACAAGATGGAGCTGCCCGATTACCTGCCGGCGCCGTCGGGCCTCATGAAACAGCCGGCGCCTCGGGTGCTGCACACGAGAACCATCGAGCGAGCCGATTTCGTCCTGGACGGAACCGGCGACTGCGACTCCACGAGAGCCAACCTGAAAATCCAGGACGGCTGCGACTTCATGTGTTCGTTCTGCAACATTCCCTTCGCCCGGGGCCATGAACGGAGCCGGCAGCTGTCCGACGTCTTGCGCGAAGCGGAGGCGCTGATCGCGCGAGGACACAGAGAGCTGATTCTGACCGGCGTCAACATCGGACAGTACCGGCACGACGGGCGGTCCCTGCTGGATCTGATCAAGGAACTGGAGCAAGTCGACGGCGTGGCGCGGATCAGAATTTCCTCCATCGAGCCGACCACGATCCCCGATGCTTTGCTGGACCATATGGCCGCCTCCGCGAAACTCTGTCACTACTTGCACATCCCGCTGCAGAGCGGCGACGACGGCATCCTGCGGGCCATGAACCGGCGGTACCGCGCCGGCGACTACGCCTCCTTCCTGAAAAAGGCCGCCGGCCTGATCCCGGACCTGTGCCTCGGCACCGATCTCATGGTCGGCTTCCCCGGCGAAGATGACCAAGCCTTTGCCAACACCTACCGGCTGGTCGCCGACTTGCCCCTGGCCTATTTTCACATCTTCAATTTTTCCGCCCGGCCAGGGACCGCCGCGGCCAAGCTGCCCGATGCCATCCAACCGGCAGCCCTGAGCGCCCGCGCCAAAGCCCTGGCGTCGCTCTCGCGCGCCAAGCGGCTTGCGTTTTACCAGCGGTTCACGGGCCGGACCTTGCCCGTCCTCTTCGAGGCCAGGGAACCTGCCGGGCTCTGGACCGGCTGGACCGGCAACTATCTGCGCGTCGGCGTACGGAGCGACCGGGCACTGAGAAAACAGATCGAGCCGGTCGTCGTCACCGGCGCGATGGACGGGCTGGCCGTAGGACACCTGAGCGGGACCGGAGGTTCGGCATGATCGCGCGCGGGCCGGCGGCCTATCAGGTCCATATCGAGACCTTCGGCTGCCAGATGAACGAGTACGACACGGAACTGGTCCGCTCCCTGCTCAAGGCCAAGGGCTTTGCCTTCACCGAGGATCGGGAACGGGCCGACGTGGTCCTCATGAATACCTGCGCCATCCGCGAGAACGCGCACAACAAGGTCTATGGGCATCTGGCGACGCTCAAGACCATCAAGAAGCAGCGGAACCTCGTCGTCGGCGTCCTGGGCTGCATGGCCCAAAACCTGAAACAGGAATTGATGGAGCAGGCATCCATCGTGGACGTGCTGGCGGGGCCGGACGCCTATCGCAAACTGCCGGACCTGCTCACCCGGGCCATCGAGGCGCAGGAGCAGGGCCTCACCGCGAAGGGCCTTGCTGTCGACCTCTCCGAGTACGAGACCTACGAAGACATCCTACCGCAGCGGGCCGAGGGCCTCAACGCCTGGATCGCCGTCATGCGGGGCTGCGACAACTTCTGCACCTTCTGCGTGGTGCCCTATACCAGGGGCCGGGAACGTTCGCGGGACCCGCAAGGGATCATCCGCGAGGCCGAACACCTGGCGGCCCACGGCCACAAGCAAGTCACGCTCCTGGGACAGAACGTCAACTCTTACCGGCATGACGGATGGGATTTCGCGCGGCTGCTCACGGCCGTCGCGGAGGTGCCCGGGATCGCCAGGGTCCGCTTCACCTCCCCCCACCCGAAGGACTTTCCCCCGGCCTTGTTGGACGCGGTCGCGGACCATCCGAAGATCTGCAAGCACATTCACCTGCCCCTGCAATCGGGCAACGACCGTATCCTGCACCTGATGGACCGGACCTACAGCCGCAAGGAATATCTGGCCCTGGTGGAGGAGATCCGACGCCGGAACCAAAACATCGCGCTGACCACGGATGTCATCTGCGGGTTTCCCGGCGAGACCGAGGAGGAATTCCTCGACACGTATCGGACGGTGCAGGAGGTTGGCTATCACCAGGTCTTCGTCTTTGTATACTCCGAGCGCAAGAACACGATCGCAGGCAGAAAATACCCGGACGATGTCCCGGATGCGATCAAATCCGACCGCGCCACCAGGCTTGTGGAAAGGCAAAAGCTCATTGCGCTTCGGAAGAACCAAGACCTGATCGGCTCAATCGTCGAGGTCCTCGTCGAAGGCGACGCGAAGAAAGCTTCCACCCAATGGATGGGCCATACGGACTCCAACGTGACGGTCGTCTGGGGAAAGCAGGGGGCCCACGCCCGCCTCGGCGACCTCGTACCGATTCGCATCACCGATGCCTCCGTGACCACCCTCTATGGCCACGAGCTTTCGGCCCGTTCTTAGTTTCACACAACCGTCCGCATGGAGACCCCGCGCCAATTTAGGCGGGCAGAGGACAAACTTTGCTCCTGCCACAGGCCGGACGCTTGGCAGACCAAAGCCCAAGCCATAATTTTTCCAATGAATTACCATGCCCGCGCCTCCTGCGGGAGCTGGCATCCTGTTTGCTTTTTCACAGGGCGGCGTCTTCCTGGCGAGGGAACCGGCATGAGCGTCGAACGGATCATCTCGGTGGGGCTGCTGGGCTGGCTGGTCGTCGGCATCGTCCTGATGGGCCTGGACATTTGGTAGCCGGGGCCGCCGCACCGATGCAGGGTCGGGACGGCCTGAGTCAGGTGCTCGTCGAGAGGAGCGTCTCCCGCACCTTGCTGAGCAGCACCGAGGGCGTGAACGGCTTTTGCAGGAACACGTTTCCCTTGCCCGACAGGCCATGAGCCAACACATCTTCGCCGGCATAGCCCGACATAAAAAGAATCTTCATGTCCGGTCGGAGGGGTAACAGGCGGCGCACCACCTCCGGCCCGCTCATCAGGGGCATGACCACATCGGTCAGCAATAGGTGAATCGTCCCTTCGTGTTGCTGCGCGAGACGGACGGCTTCGTTGCCTCCGCGAGCTTCCAAGACCCGATATCCGTTCTGGTCGAGAACGGATCGGACCATATTGCGAACGATGTCTTCGTCTTCCACCAACAACACCGTCCCTGTCCCTGCGGTGACCTCCGGCGCCTGTATGCCCTGAACGTCTCCGGCCGCCTCTTCCACGAAGGGCAGGTAGATCGTGAACTTCGTGCCGCGGCGAGGTTCGCTCTGCACCTCAAGACACCCGCCGCTCTGGATGACGATTCCGTACACGGTAGAGAGTCCCAGACCCGTTCCCTTCCCGGTCTCCTTGGTCGTAAAGAACGGCTCGAAGATCCGCTCCAAGGTCCCCGCATCCATCCCGCAACCGGTGTCGGCAACCTCGACCATCACGTACGGGCCAGGCTGCACGGAGCCATGCCGATTCGGTCCGATCCGACCGGCCTGGACGTTGGCCGTTTCGATCGTCAAGCGTCCGCCCTGGGGCATGGCGTCCCGCGCGTTGAGCACCACGTTCATGAGAACCTGTTGCACCTGTCCCGGATCGGCCTTGACTTGTCCCAAGGCAGGAGCCAGCCGCGTGCCCAATTCGATGTGCTCGCCGATCAGACGACGGAGCAGCCGCTCAAGATCGGCCACCACCAGGTTCAAATCCAGCACTTTGGGTTGCAGGACCTGGCGACGACCGAAGGCCAGCAACTGACGGGTCAAGGCCGCGGCCCGGTCCCCGGCTTTTTTGATCTCCCCCATGTCGGATCGCAGCGGATCCTGTTCGCCGATCCGTTCCAGGGCCAGGTCGCAATATCCGAGAATACCGGTCAGCAGGTTATTGAAGTCGTGGGCGACGCCCCCGGCAAGCTGCCCGACCGCCTCCATTTTTTGCGACTGACGGAGCTGCTCTTCCAAATGCTTGCGGTCGGTGATGTCTTCCGAGAGGCCCAACAAATACCTGGGGCGCCCCTCCTGATCCAGGATCGGAACTTTCAGCGTGCGCAGATACCGCAGCCCCTTGTGCCGGGTCTGGATCGGCTCCTCCGGTATTTCGAGCAACCGTCCGCTGGCCAACACTTCCCGATCCTTGGCGGTAAAGAAATCGGCTTCGTCTTTGGGAAAGAAGTCATAGTCGTTCTTGCCGATCATCTCCTCCCGCTTGTACCCCACCAGTTCCTCGCCGGCTTTGTTGAACAGCACGAAGCGGAGATCCTGGGCATCCTTGACGAAGAACATGTTGGGGCTGTGTTCGACGATGGAGCCGAGCAGCGCCTGCACACGCCCCGCCTCCGCTTCAGCTTTTTTACGGGCGGTAATATCGCGGATGGCGGCCAGGCGGGCCTTTCGTCCCTGATATTCGTAGGTCCGGCTAATGACCTCGCAAAACAAAAGGGTGCCGTCTTTACGGACTTTCACCGCCTCATACGGGGCTTCCAGCGCTTCGCGGACGCTCTCACTAACCAGTGTCCTCGATTCGGGCGCCACAAAGTCGAGCACATGCTTCCCGATGACTTCGGGAACCGTATAGCCGAACATCTTGGCGTAGGCTTCGTTGGCTTCAAGTATCACTCCGTTCTCATGGATCGCGATCGCATCGAAGGTCGCTTCGATGATATTCCGGTAGCGGCTTTGAGTTTCCCGCAACCTGTCTTCCGCCAGCTTGCGTCCGGTGATATCTTGGATCTGGCCAATAAAATGGACGGGCTGCCCCTGCGCATCCTGCACCAGCGACACGCTCAGGAGAATCCAGACGATGTGCCCTCCCTTATGGAAATACCGTTTCTCCATCTGATACGAACGAATCTCCCCGGCCAACATCTGACGCACATGCGCAAGGTCGCGCTCGAGGTCCTCGGGGTGCGTAATGTCCTGGAACGTCGTCTGCGTCAATTCTTCCGCCGAGTACCCCGTGATCTCGCACAGGGATCGGTTCACTTTGAGAAAGCGGCCGGTCGGCGACACGAGCGCCATGCCGATCGCGGCATGCTCGAAGGCGCTCGTAAATTGCTGTATGCTGAAACGCAACGCCTCTTCGGCCCGTTTACGCTCGGTGACGTCCTGGATCGAGGCGACAGTGACCCGCCTGCCTTGCAGTTGCAGCCGAGTCGCAGTGATCGCGACATCGATGATCGTGCCATCCTTTTTTCGATGCCGCCATTCCCCCGCTTCGACCAACCCGACCGGAGTTTTCGAGAAGTATGCCAACAAGGCGGGAACATCCTCAGGCGGACGAATGTCCAGGACCGTCATGCCGAGAAATTCCTCTCTAGAGTAGCCATAATGGGCCACCGCGGCATCGTTCACGGCAAGGAATGCGAGGGTCTCCATGTCGAAGACACACATGGGTTGGGGATTCTGGTCGAAGAGGAGTTGATACTGCCGCTCAAGTTCTGGCATGCCCCCTCCGGGACGAACCGCACGATAGGCGAATCATGATAGCCGCGCATGCACACCGCGTCAAAACCCTGTCGGTTCAGTAACGGCGCAGCTCCAGCATGGGGCGATTCCACAAGCACAACCGCGCCGCAGCCCAGAGGGCGGTGAACGTCCGGGCCAGGGCCGGAGCCGAGCAGGCCAGCAGCTTGACGGCCAGGCCCGGCACGGCCGGTTCTGAGACGCCGCCCAAGACCTCCTCCGGATGCTCATCCAGGATCAGCGCCAGTTCCTCCTCCAATCTCTTCCAGCGCTCGGCGTCGACCGAATCGCCGACCAGATAGAGCGACGCGACATAGTCCCAACTCCGAGCGAGTCCCGTTCGATATGGCCCTCTGACACCGTCGAGATCGTACCGCTCGACCAACGAGCGGCCATCGGCCATGGCAATGCGAATCTCATTCTCCAGCCTGGTGAAGGCCCAGCGCTCGCCCCTGGCGATGCGGCCGCAGGCCAAGGCATCCCAGAGCAGCAGCGTCGCGCCCGGCTCCAGCCGGACATGAATGGCCTGCCGGTAGCGGGCCCCGGCGAAAGGAATCGTGAGGTCCGGAACCCATTCGAGAATGGCCCGCTCCCCGACGGACAGGTCGACGAGTTGCGCCGAAGGCTCCGACAGGGACCGGTAGACGCGGTTCGCGGAGGGAGTCGAAAAGATTACGTGGGTATCCGGGCCCAGTCCGGCGTCGAGCGAGAGCCGGTCTCCCCCGACCAGCCCGCCGGAGGGGTTCAACAACGGCTGGTAAGCGCAGCCTGTGTCGTCAAGTCGAATGGGCGGCGACAAGTGCCACGGAGTGTGGCAGCGGGAATGGGTCAGGACGGTCGTCCGATCACGCTGCTCATAGCGGAGGGTCAGTGCGCCGATCCGGCCGACCGAGCGCAAGGAGTCGGCATGAACGGCCTGGCGCCCCATGTATCGCGGCCCTTTCAGCGATTCGCTGGAATACGCGCCCGCACCCATTCCACCACCTGGTCCAATCCCTGACCGGTCGGCAGGTTGGTGAAGATAAAGGGCAGGCTCTCGCGCATCTTCTTGCTGTCACGGTCCATCACGGAGAGGTCGGCCCGTACGTGCGGGGCCAGATCGATCTTGTTGATCACGAGCAGGTCCGATCTGGTGATCCCGGGTCCGCCCTTGCGCGGAATCTTGTCGCCCGCCGCCACGTCGATCACATAGATGGTATAGTCCACGAGCTCGGGGCTGAACGTCGCGGCCAGGTTGTCGCCGCCGCTTTCGATGAACAATACGCGGACATCCGGGAACCGCCTCACCAGATCGTCCAACGCTTCCTGATTGTGCGAGGCATCCTCGCGGATCGCCGTATGAGGACAGCCGCCTGTTTCCACGCCCAGGATGCGCTCCGGAGGAAGGACGCCGCGCCGCGTGAGGAATTCCGCGTCTTCCTTGGTGAAAATATCGTTCGTGACCACGCCGATACTGTGGCTGTCCCGCAGCTTGCGGCAGAGCGCCTCGACAAGGGCCGTCTTGCCGGAACCGACCGGGCCGCCGATCCCGAACGTAGGGATCTTGTTGGCACGGGCCAGCGTGGGTTTGCCGTTGCCCTCATGATGGTGGTCGTGATGATGTCCGCTCATAGGATTGTGATTGGTGAATAGTGAAATGTGATCGGTTAAGAACGGAACAATCGCGACGCAAGGCGACTGTGCCTCATGGCATGGATGTCCTGTACCGGTGTCCAGGCGGTCATGGTCGCGTCAACGACGGCGCGACGGCTCAGACGGCTGATCATCGGAGCCCAGGCGGTCAGCAACCGCTGGCCTTCGCGTTGGCCGATCGGAAGCAGCTTGAGCGACGCGGACACGAACCCGACCGCCTGCTGGTACAGGAACGCCGTCACCGTCTGCTCCCTCGTCCATCCTGTTTCGCCCAACACCAACCCAAGCGCGACCGCCAGGTGTCCGGGCGCGCGACCGGCCTCAACTTCCCGGAGATACGTTCGAATGACCGGAGACGCGCCGTCTTCCACCACCGCTCCCCTGAGCACTTGGCGTCCCATCTGCCGGCTGGCAATCCGACTTTCCCTCCCGGTCATCATCGCGTCCAATGCCTGATCGGCCTCCCACGCCCCTTGTCCCTTGCCTCTTGCCCCTTGCCACGCCTTCGCAACCGCGACCGCTTCGCGGGTCCCCATCCCAGTGGTAAAAAGTTCCTCAACATAGCGCGAAAGGCCTTCGGAATCCTTCACCGCCCCGCCTTGCACCGCCGCCTCCAGGCCTGACGAGTAGGCAAACCCGCCGGCCGGGAAAAAACTATCCACGAACCGGATGCCGCGCAGGAGTGAAAGGGTGTTCATTTTTTTCAAAGGATGCTCAAAAAGGTCATCCACCGAGGCCGCAGGGAGTTCGGCGACTGAGACGTACGTTTTGCAATACGTCGCAGGGAGACGAGCGACCGAGAACAAAGTTGGAGGCCTTTTTCAGCATCCGTCAAAAGAGGAAGTAACGTTGTGCCATCGGAAGCAATGCCAGCGGCTCGCAGGACAGCTTCTGCCCGTCGGCACGAACCACGTAGGTCTCCGGGTCCACTTCGATCCTGGGCAGCGCGTCGTTCAATTTCAGATCGCGCTTGCCGATTCCTCGGCATTTCTTGATGACGGCCAGCCGTTTCTGGAGGCCCAAGGTCTTGGGCACTTCCCGGTCCAACGCCGCCTGCGACATGAACGTCAGGCTGGTGCTGTACAGCGCCCGCCCAAAGCTCCCGAACATGGGCCTGGTGAGCACCGGCTGCGGCGTCGGGATCGAGGCATTGGGGTCGCCCATCGCCGCGGACATGGGGAATCCGCCCTTCACCACGATCTCCGGCTTGACCCCGAAGAAGGCCGGTTTCCAGAGGACCAGATCGGCTAGCTTGCCCACTTCGACCGAGCCGACTTCGTGGGCGACGCCATGGGTAATCGCAGGATTGATCGTATATTTGGCCACATACCGCCTGGCGCGAAAATTATCGTGCGTGACGCCGGCCCCTTCGCCTGGGCCCTTGAGGTGCCCGCGTTGCAGCTTCATCTTGTGTGCCGTCTGCCAGGTGCGGATGATCACCTCTCCGACCCGCCCCATCGCCTGCGAATCAGACGACATGATGCTGATGGCGCCCATGTCGTGCAGGATGTCCTCGGCGGCGATCGTCTCCCGCCGGATGCGGGACTCGGCAAAGGCGATGTCTTCCGGCACACGGGGGTGGAGATGGTGGCAGACCATGAGCATGTCCAGGTGCTCGTCCATCGTGTTGACGGTAAAGGGCATGGTGGGGTTCGTGGACGAGGGCAGCACGTTCGGTTCGCCGCAAACCTTGATGATGTCCGGCGCGTGGCCGCCGCCCGCCCCCTCCGTGTGGAACGAGTGGATCGTCCGGCCGGCGAAGGCCTTGATCGTATCCTCGACGAACCCGGCTTCGTTCAGCGTGTCCGTGTGAATCGCCACTTGCACGTCATACTGCTCGGCCACGTCCAGACAGGTGGAGATGGCCGCGGGCGTCGTCCCCCAATCCTCGTGGAGCTTGAGTCCGATCGCGCCTGCCTCGATCTGTTCGTTGAGCCCTTCGGGAAGCGACGAGTTCCCCTTGCCCAGAAATCCCAGGTTGATGGGGAATCCGTCGGCCGCCTCCAGCATCCGGTGGAGGTTCCAGGCGCCTGGCGTGCAAGTCGTGGCGTTCGTCCCCGTGGCCGGCCCGGTCCCTCCGCCAATCAGCGACGTGAGGCCGTTGGCCAGCCCTTCCATGATGATCTGCGGACAGATGAAATGGATGTGGGTATCCATGCCACCGGCCGTCACGATCTTGCCTTCGGCCGAAAGGACTTCCGTGGCGGCGCCGACTTCCATCCCCGGCGTCACTCCATCCATCAAGTCCGGATTGCCCGCCTTGCCGATGGCGGAAATGCGCCCGTGCTTGATGCCAATGTCCGCCTTCACGATGCCCCAATGGTCCAGGATCACCGCGTTCGTGATCACGAGGTCCAACGCGCCGGCGGCGCGGGTGGCCGCAGGTGATTGCCCCATCCCGTCCCGAATGACTTTACCGCCCCCGAACTTGGCCTCTTCGCCAGGTGTCGTGAGATCCTTCTCGATTTCGACGATCAGCTCCGTGTCGGCCAGGCGAATCCGGTCCCCGGCGGTCGGCCCGTAGAGGTCTGCATATTGGCGGCGAGGAATCTTCATGGGCGCGCTCCCTTCACGAGAAAGCCCCGTTCAGCCGCGCGGGCCATGGCCTGGGCCTTCACCTGCGGATCGTCCAGACGGCCATGGGTCAGCCCGTTGATGCCATAGGCCACCCGATTGCCGCCGAGGGCTATAAGCGTCACCTGCTTCTCCTCTCCCGGCTCGAACCTCACCGCCGTCCCGGCCGGAACCAAGAGCCGGAAGCCGTAGGTCTTCTCTCGGTCAAACCTGAGCGATCGGTTGACCTCGAAAAAGTGACAGTGCGACCCGACCTGAATCGGCCGGTCCCCCACATTCGCCACCGTGACCTCCACCGTGCGACGCCCTTGCAGGGCGACGATGTCGCCCGTTCCCAGGATGATCTCCCCCGGAATCACATCGGCCGGTTGCGGGGCTTTGTGAGAGGGAGCCGGCCGGGAAGCCTTGGCCTGAACCTTGGCCGACGGCTTGGCTTTCATTTTCTTCACCGGTTTCTTCATCGCCAGACCTCGCCTCGCAAGGACATAACTAGCTCAACCGTTACATTCTATTTATCATCTAATTGGTTCATGAACTGTGACTAACTTCGTTCCGTCTGGAAAGGTCCCTTCGACCTGGATATCATGAATCATCTCCGGCACTCCCGGCATGACATCGGCCCTGGCCAGGAGCGTGGCCCCATAACTCATCAGGTCGGACACGGTCCGCCCATCCCTGATCCCCTCCAGCAGAGCCGCCGTAATATAGGCCACTGCCTCCGGGTGGTTGAGCTTCAATCCGCGGGCTTTGCGCTCTTTGGCCAGTTGCGCCGCCACATAGATCAAGAGCTTTTCTTGTTCTCGCGGTGTCAAATGCATAGGCTTTCTTCCCCAAAAACTGGCAGTTGGATGATCGCGGGCGGCGTGCGAAAACTATCACTTCTACCCACCTCAGTCAACTTGCCAACCCCATAGTTCTTGACCCCTCCCCGCCGATTACCTAGAGTGGGAGCCCTTGGCGCAGCAGGACCGCCAACCGCAGGAGCAGCGATGACGCAGGGACCGTTCCAAGACCGATTCCGAGACCATCCGAACTTTGGAATCGCGGATTGGGTGCTGCGCGGGATCGGCCAAGTCGTGTTCCAGAACAATCCGCTCTCCGGCGCAGTGATTCTCGCGGCGATCTTCTACAACTCCTGGATCTACGGGGTGGTCTGCCTGCTCGGCACGATCGTCGGCACCCTGACCGCCCTTGGCTTCAAAGCCGATAAGGGGCTGATCAAGGATGGCCTGTTCGGGTTCAACGGCGCCTTGATCGCCCTGGCCCTGGTTGCCTATACCAGCCAGGACTTCGCCCACGGCAACCTGCCCAACTGGTATCTCTGGTCCTATATCGTCGTCAGTGCGGCGTTCACCTCCGCGCTCGTCCCAGCGTTCGGCTCCCTGCTGGGACAACACAGGGTTCCAGGCCTTACCATGCCCTTCGTCCTGTCAGGCTGGTGGTTCCTGGGCGCCCTCCTGCAGTTCAGCACCATCGATGTGTCCTCCGCACTCAAACCCACTTCCCCCGCGGACTTTACCGGCCCCAGGCCGGACTATACCTGGGGGACCTGGTTCTATGGGATCACCAACGGCATCGCGGAAATCTTTTTCCAGGACGATTGGGTGTCAGGCGTGATCATCCTGGCTGGCATTGCGATCAATAGCAGGATCGGCGCCGGCATGGCCCTCCTGGGCTCGACCCTCGCCGTCGGGGTCGCCGTGGTCTACGGAGCGCACGACAACGCGATCCGCGACGGGCTGTTCGGCTACAACGCCTCGCTCACCGCCATGGCCCTCGGCGGCCTCTTCCT
The DNA here is from genome assembly GCA_004296885.1 of Nitrospirota bacterium. Classification (NCBI taxonomy): domain Bacteria; kingdom Pseudomonadati; phylum Nitrospirota; species Nitrospirota bacterium. Next base: position 132,417 of record SCVN01000015.1, read on the forward strand.
GGTTTTGAACTGGTCCGGGTTCCTCTACACGGTCCTGGGCATTCTGGTCACGGCCCGGGTCTGGGCCTCGATGGGCATCTTTCTGGAACCGACGGGCATGCCGGTGCTCACCTCCGCCTTCGTGTTCGTCACCTGGCTGATGCTCCTGGCCGCACCGAGCTTCACGGCGCTTAGGCCGATCGTGCCGGCCGAGGCCACGAGGCCCGAAGACCATCTCGCGCGCCGCCAGAACGGCTAGAAAAAATAGACGACGTCCAGCGTCAGCGTCGGCTGGTAATTGGTTGCACGATTGCCTTGCTGAAAGACATTCCGGTCGGACTTGTCGTACCGGTACTCCAGGCGGGTGAGGAGCGACGCGAAGGGGCGGTACTGGAGGGTGCCGGTGGTTTCCCAGAGGGTCTGAGCCACGTCACGGGACGTTCGATTCTGCGTCGCGCCGAAACAGACGTTGGCTTTGGGGAAGGATTCGGTTCCGTTGCAGGAGACGAATCCGCCTGCGTCCTCGAAGACCTCGGACCGGAATCTGAATCCCCACTGCTTCGTCACATCATAAATGAAATAGCCGGCCACCCCGTCCCAGCGCGCATTCCCTCCCCGACTGAGATCGCTGGCCCGCTCCTGGTTGGCGTAATAGGCTTCCAGAACCATCGACGCCTTCTCCGTGAGCTGGTAACTCAAGAACCCTCCGCCAAGAACACGATTCCCCTCCGACCTCGGACGCTGCCCCGGTCTCGGCCCGAAGAGTCCATAGAAGGTCGCCTTGAATCGTTCGGTCGGCGTCAGCACGAGGGCGGACTCCACCATCGGCTTGTTCGTGGAGTCCCCGGTCGCCGAGGTGATCGAATTGATCCCGCCGATCGAAAAAGAAACCTGCTTGCTGAACTCATAGGAAGCCCGCAGCCCGAACGTCGTGAAGGGCTGGCCCAGCCCGAACAGCCAGGACCGTGAATAGTTCGGGTTTTCCGGACTCTCCAGGCCCTCGAAGCCGATCAGGGTATTGATGCGACCGGCCTTGATATCCAGGCCCTTCCCGATCGGCAGCACGTACTGGGCATAGAACTCCTGGAAATCCGCATAGGGACTGAGGTTGGTGCCCCCGATAAATTGGGAGTCCTTGCCCGCGTTGAACTTGACGTGGAACCCGGCCCGATCCCAGCCGGTTCCATCCGCATGGGCTTCACGATCGAGCACGAACTTGGCGACGTTCGGCCGGAACTCGTTGGCATTGACGTCGAAGATGCGCAGTTGGTTGATGCCGTTGGAAGGGTTGTTGAAGTTCTGGGTGTAGGAACCTTCGAGATAGCCGGAGACGGATATGCCGAGAGTCTTGGAAACGATCTGTCGCCCCTGATCATCCCGCCTCCCGTCCTCAACCTTGGCCGGCTCGTCCAAAGCCAGAACGAAACCAGCTTGCCCCTGAAAGCACAAGGCAAAGAGGATCGTCCAAACACAGAAACAACTCAGACGAGACAGGATGATTCGACGCAGGTGGGCCTCCACGCAATGCGCGAATCTTGCCTGAAGCCGGATAGAAATGGAAGGGATCGGAGGACCCGGGTTGGGGCGAGAGACTAGGACGCTAGACAGGGCGACGGTGACCGAGGTTGCGCACATCGAACGAGCACCGCTTCATCGTGCGTGTTCTGCGAGCAACCCTCTTCTCTTACCTCTCACATCACGTCGGGGTGGTGCTTCTAAGGCTGGCTGGGATGCCCTCGACTGCGCGCGTCGAGCGACCACTTTCTGAAGTGGGGGCTTCGCGAGCAAGGAGGGCGCCCAGCCAGCCCCATCCTCTCACACGATCAAATGCTGCTTCACCTGCTCTTCGCTCAATTCGGCCGCCCGCCCCGACGCCACCACCGCCCCTTTGGCCATGATCACGTAGGTGTCGGCCAGCCGCGCCGCAAACTCCATGTACTGCTCCACGAGCAGGATCGCGAAGCGCCGTTCGGCCTTGAAGCTTTCAATGACGCTTTCGATCTGCTCGACGATGGAGGGCTGAATCCCTTCCGTCGGCTCGTCCAGGAGCAGCAGCTTGGGCTTGGACAACAAGGCCCGGCCGATCGCCAGTTGCTGCTGCTGCCCTCCGCTCAAGACCCCGCCAGCCCGTTCCAGCATCTGCGCGAGAACCGGGAACAGTGAAAAAACCTCGTCGTAGGCGGCTTTCTCCGAACCGCCGTTCTGGGCCAAGGGCCCCGCTTCATAGCCTAATCGGAGATTCTCCCGGACCGTCAGGTGCGGAAAAATCTCGCGCCCTTGCGGCACATAGGCGATGCCACGCCGCACGCGCCGATCCGGGGATTCGTGCGCAATATCGTCGCCGCCGAACTGCATTTTTCCGGTCCGCGACTTCAGGAGCCCCATGATGGTCTTGAGCAGAGTCGTTTTGCCGACGCCGTTCCGGCCCATCAAACAGACGACCTGGCCCGGGCCCACCTCCAACGACACATTGCGCAGGATATGGCTCTCGCCGTAATAGACGTTCTGGTTATCGAGCCGCAGCATCGTCTTTCTTCTCTTTTTTCCGGCCCAAGTAGATCTCCATCACACGCGGGTCGGATTGGATTTTCTCCACCGGCCCTTCGCAGAGCACCGTCCCTTCGTGCAACACCGTGACAGTCCGGGCGATCTGTCGCACAAATTCCATGTCGTGCTCAATGACGATGATGGAATGTTTTTCCGCGAGCGAGAGCAATAGCTGCCCTGTCTGTTCTGTCTCCTGATCCGTCATGCCGGCCACCGGTTCGTCCACCAGCAGGAGCGCCGGGTCCTGCAGCAACACCATCCCGATCTCCAGCCACTGCTTTTCGCCGTGGGAAAGGGCGCCGGCCCTGCTCCCCCGTTTGTCCTTCAGCCCGATCGTGGCCAGCCCCGACTCGATCCTCTCGGTCTCCTGTCTCGTAGCCTTGGCCCAAAGGGTGGCAAAGACTCCCTTGCTGGCCCGCTTGACCGACAACTCCAGGTTTTCCCAGACCGTCAGGTTGCCGAAGACCGACGGCGTCTGAAACTTGCGGCCGATGCCCAGCGCGGCGATCTGGTTCTCGCGCAGGGGCAGCAAGTCCTGGTCCCTGCCGAAAATCACGCGCCCGGACTGGGGCTTGGCCTTGCCGGAGATCACGTCCAGCAACGTGGTCTTGCCGGCCCCGTTGGGCCCGATCACCACACGCAGCTCGTGATAATTGACGATGAAGTTGAGATCGCGGAGGGCCTTGAACCCGTCGAAGTCGACCGTGACGCCTTCGAGGTAAATGATGGAGCCCCGCTCGGCTGCGACGTGCACTGTCTCTTCGTCCTGCATGGTTCCGTTCATCGCATGCCCACGTTAACGGGGGCCCGGCTCGGAGGTCGCGAGCGGTTTGTCCAAACCGTTGCCGGCTCGCCGCGACGACCAGCTGCCACCCAGTTTCCGCAAGAGGCCGACGCAGCCATCGGGAAAGAACAAGACGACGGCGATAAAGAGCCCGCCCAGGAAAAACGGCCAGAGCTCGGGGAAATGATTGGTCAGGATGCTCCGTCCCAGGTTGACGCCGACCGCACCCAGCACCGCGCCTACCAACGTCCCACGCCCGCCGACCGCCACCCAGATGACCATCTCGATGGAAGGCAACACGCCGATTTGCGCCGGGGTAATGATGCCCACTTGCGGTACGTAGAGAGCCCCGGCCAGGCCGGCCAGGGCGGCCGACACGACGAACACGAACAGCTTGTAGTTGGCCGGGGAATAGCCGGAAAAGAGCACCCGTTGCTCGCTGTCACGGATCGCCACCAGCACCTTGCCCGTGCGGGACTTGATGATCCGGCGACAAAGAAGGTAGGCGGCCCCCAGGAAAAAGACCGTCACGACATAGAGGGCCCGCTGCGTGCCCGGTTCGCTCAGGCGGAACCCGAAGAGGGTTTTGAAGTCGGTCAACCCGTTGGTGCCACCCAGGTTGGTTTCGTTCCGGTTGAAAACCAGCCAGGCCGACAGGGCCAAGGCCTGCGTGATGATCGAGAAGTACACGCCCTTGATCCGGCTGCGGAAGGCGAGAAATCCGAAGATCGCGGCGAAGATCGTCGGGACCAGGATCGCCGCGGCCACCGACAGCCAGGCGCTGGAGAACGGCCTCCAAAACAGCGGCAGCTCCTTGACTTGGTTCCAGACCATGAAATCCGGCAGCGCGCTGCCGTAGACGCTCTCGGTCCCGATCGAGAGCATCATATGCATCCCGATCGCATAGGCCCCCAAACCGAAAAACACCCCGTGGCCGAGGCTCAGAATGCCCGTGTAGCCCCAAATCAAATCCAACCCGAGCGCCAGGATGGCGAAGGCTAGGAACTTGCCGAAGAGATTCAGGGTGAAGTCGGACACGTGCAGCGGAGAATCCGTTCCGGGCAGCACGTTCAACAGAGGCAGGACGATCAACAGGACAAAGCCGACCAGCCAGAAGGAAAGCCCTTCGCCCCGCTGGGTGGTGTGGTCGCCATTCTGTTCTTCACTCATCTTGGTCTAGGGTCATGTTGCGGTGAAGTGTTCATTGTGAGTGATGAGGTATCAACTCGCAACTCAAAATTCAACACGCAGCACTGATTCTGATTTATGATTCGACGTGCCGCCCCTTGATCGTAAAGAGCCCCGAGGGCCGCCACTGCAAGAACAGGATCACGAGGACCAGAATGAACACCTTGCCGTAGACCGCGCCGAAACTCGGCTCCAACAGCTTGTTCAAGCCCCCGATCCCCAGCGACGCCACGATCGTGCCCGCCAACTTCCCCACCCCGCCCGTTACCACGACCATGAACGAATCCACGATGTAGTTCTGCCCCAAGCCCGGCTCGACGTTGCCGATGAGCGTGAGCGCGCACCCGGCCAGCCCGGCAAGGCCGGACCCGAAGGCGAAGGTGTAGGCATCCACCTTGCGGGTCGGAATCGCCAGGCAAGCGCTCATGTTCCGGTTCTGCATGACGGCCCGGACCTTCAAGCCCACGCCGGTGCGGAACAACAGGAAGTAGATGCCCAGCACGCAGACGGAGGCCAGCCCGATGATGAACATGCGATTGTACGGGAGCTGCACGCCGACCATCAACTGCATCCCTCCGCTGAGCCAGCTCGGCGCCACAACCGACGTCAGATCCCCGAACACCACACGCGCCCCTTGGATCAAGATCAAACTGACGCCCCAGGTGGCCAGCAGGGTTTCCAGCGGACGTCCGTACAGGAACCGGATCAGCGACGCCTCCAGCAACAAGCCGAACAGGCCGGCCGCCAGGAACGAACAGGGCATGGCCAGCAGAAAATAATAGTCGAAGAGGCCCGGAGGCAGCCACGCTTTAAATCCCTCCTGCGTCAGAAACGTCGCATAGGCTCCCAGCATCATGAACTCGCCGTGGGCCATGTTGATCACGCCCATCAGCCCGAAAATAATCGCCAGGCCCAGGGCCATCAGCAACAGAACCGAACTCAAACTGATGCCGCGAAAGAGGGTCTCGATGGCGCTGGTCCAGCTGCTCCATGTTTCGATGCGCTCGATCGCCTCCGCGGCCGCCTTGGCGACCAGGGCCTGCCCCGGTGCCTGATCTCCCGATCCGGAACCGGCCGCCTGCTCCTGCCCGGGAATCGCCGAAGGAGCCTGGCCTGATCCAGTCGAAGAACCGGCCAGCTCTTTCAAGGCCGGAACGGCATTCTGACTATGCAACTCGCCCAGTTTGGTTGCGGCCGCCGCCTTGAGGGCCGGGTCGGCGTCGGCCAGCTTGATCAGGCCGATCGACTCTTCGATCTGGTAGCGGACCCACCGGTCCTGCTCGGCCGGGAGCGCCGCCTCCAGCCAGACCAGGGCCATCGGATTACCGGTCGTGGCCAAATCGGCTGCCGCCGAACGCCGATCCTCCTGCTTCTGACTCGTCAGTTTCGTCTTGTTCTTGAGCAGATCCAGGACCGGCTTGATCGCCATCCGCAAGCTGCGATCTCCCTCCGCCCGCATCGCCTCCAACTTCGGCAAAAGGCCGGCGTCGCCCCGGGTAATCAACGTCTGGACCGCCGCTTCTTGAACCGCCGCATCTTCGCTGGCCAGGCCCTTGAGCGCCTCATCAATCATAGCCGACACAGTCGATGGAGCGGTTTGGGCCGGTTCCTCAGCCCAAACGCCAACGACACTGCCGCACAAGACGGCCAGCACCACTATCCACCACACCTTCTTCATGCGGGCTTGCCCGATCCCGACTGCGATGCAACCATCACCGCATCCGCTTCGATTTCCACGAGCATCTCCGGGGCGATCAGGCGGCTGACCTCCAGCACCGTCGCAGCCGGGCGAATCTCGCTGAAGAATTCCCCGTGCGCCTGGCCGACTCTTTCCCAATCCGCCATCCGCGTCAGGTAGACCCGCGTGCGCACGACATCCTGCAACCGGGCGCCGGCCGCCTGAAGCGCCTTGTCGATTTTCTTGAGGATCTGGACGGTTTGCGCATAGGCGTCGTTCTGGCCGACGATGTGGCCCGCGTCGTCAGTCCCCGTGGTTCCCGACACGAACACCTGCGCGCCGATCCGGACCGCACGCGAATAGCCTATTTTCGATTCCCACGGGCTTCCCGTTCCGATATTTTGCCGCGTCATGTCCCCCCCACGCCGGCCTCACAACATAGGTGTGGCGCGACAAGATACTGCCGCGCCACACCCGGATGCCCTCAGACCTGCTTAGGCCTTTTTCTGATAGGTGCCCTGGTGGCTAATCCAGTCGCAGCCCTTGTCGGGATTCGTGTATTCGCTCCAGGGCTCAGGCTTCACCAATCCCTTGGACCGCCAGACCGTCTTGAACTGCCCGTCCTTCAAGATCTCGCCGATCAGGACCGGCTTGTTCGTATGGTGATTGGCCTCGTCCATCTTGATCTCGCCGCCCGGCGCCAGGAACTTCTGTCCGTACACGGCCTTCCGCACCGAATCCACGTCGGTCTTGCCGGCCTTCTCGACCGCCTGCTTCCAGACATGGACGCCGAAGTAGGCCGCCTCGATTGGGTCGTCCGTAACCCGCTTGTCTCCGTCCGGCAGATTGTTCTTCTTGCAATAAGCCTTGAAGTTGGCCACGAACTGTTTGTTCTGCGGCGTATCCACGCTCTGGTAATAGTTCCAGGCCGCCAGGTGCCCGACCAGCGCGGTCGTGTCCATTCCGCGCAGTTCGTCCTCCGCCACGCTGAAGGCCATGATCGGGGCATCCTCGGCCCGCAATCCCTGATTGGCGAATTCCTTGTAGAAGGGCACGTTGCTGTCGCCGTTGATCGTGCTGATCACGGCCGCCCCGCCCCCCGCGGCGAACTTCTTGATCTTGCCGACGATGGTCTGATAGTCCTGATGGTGGAACGGCGTATACTCTTCCGCGATGTTGGCCGCCGGCACTTTCTTGGCCAGCAACATGGCCCGCAAAATCTTGTTCGTCGTGCGGGGGTACACGTAGTCGGTGCCGAGCAGGTAGAACTTCTTGAACCCGCCCCCTTCCTTGCTCATCAGGTATTCCACGGCCGGCACCGCCTGCTGGTTGACCGCCGCGCCCGTATAGAACACGTTGTGGGAGCACTCCTCCCCTTCATACTGCACCGGGTAGAAGAGCAGCCCGTTGTTCTTCTCGAAGACCGGCAGCACGGACTTGCGGCTTACCGACGTCCAACAGCCGAAGGTCACCGCCACCTTGTCCACCAGCAGGAGTTGTTTGGCCTTCTCCGCAAAGAGGTCCCAATTGGACGCCGGATCCACCACCACCGGCTGGATCTTGCGGCCCAGCACACCGCCCTTGGCGTTGATCTCCTCCACCGCCATCAAGACCACATCGCGCAAGGACACTTCGCTGATCGCCATCGTGCCGCTCAAGGAATGGAGCACGCCGATCTTGATGGGCTCCTTGTCCGCCGCATAGGAGAGGGCCCAGTTGCCCAAATCTCCCAGCAGGGCCGCAACGCCAAGGCCCGCGGCCACCCTCGTGCCTTTTACCAGAAAATCGCGCCGGGACTCCCCGACCCCGGTCATGTCCCCGCCCTCGACTTGCTGATCGTTCTTCTTGGAAATCGGTGCCATGGTTGTCGCTCCTTTCAGATGAGTCCGAAGGACTCACGTACCGCTCTCAAAAGTTGTACCACACGGACATGTTGTACTGCTGGCCCGAGAACCGTTCCATGGTGGTCCATTGGGTCCAGAGGTTCTGGAACTCCGCCCCGAAGTAGAAGTCGGCCCAGATCGGCCGGACGTAGGTCGCATACATCCGTTGGTTGGAGAGGTACTGGATGTTCGCTGCCGTCGTGCTGCCGCTCAGGTCGTTCTTGTTGGGATTGTCGAAGCCATAGCCGACCAGGATCGTGCTGGGCGAGTGCGACGGAGCATAAGACAATTGGCCCCAACCGACCAGGGCCCGGACCGGCTTGCCGGTCGTCAGGTTCAACTCCTGGTTGAAGCGGAAGAACTCCACCCCCATGGCCTGGCCATAGGCAATTTCGCCGGAGAATTTCAGGTTCTTCGTGAGCGGATGCACCGCTTCGACGCCGAACAGATACGAATTGATGTCTCGCCCGGCTTGAAACGTCGTATTGCCTGTAATCGGCGCGGAGCGGTAGTACCGATAGCCGACGCTGGCCGCCAACATCGAACCTTGCAGGTTCCCGGTCCCGCTGTAGGCCAGTCTGCCTCCATAGTAGGGATTCTGCACCGGGTCGTTGAACGGCGCGACGTTGGTCGGACCGCCGCCGACCTGGGCCGACGGGATCGTCGTAGGCCTGGTTTGCGTATTGCCGCAGCAGGCCGACAGACCACGCTCGAAGCGCATGACCGTCACCAGGCCCTCGAGGTTTTGATTGAATTGGTGCCGCACCGTGACTTGCGGCAGACGTTGCCAGAGGTTTCCGCCGTAGCCCATGATCGAGAAGTCGATCAGGTCCGGGTGCAAGGACATGATCGGCGTCCAGTCCATGCCGGCCGTCAGGCTGGTCTTGTCGTTCGTATACTTCACGAAAGCCAGGCGGAGACGGGGCGAGATGTTGCCCGCGTTGTCCGTCTGTGAGTAGAAATCCGCCTCGACCACACCGGTCAGAGAATGCTTTCCATCGGTCCGGTCAGCCCGGAGGCCAAATACGCTGTAGCGCGGGTTCAGCGTCGAGGTGGCGTTGTTGCCCTTGCCGGCCGCCGTGGCATATCCGTTGAACTGTCCCGGGTCCAAGGGGTTGTTGTTGCGGCTGCTATAGATCGCATCCAACTCGATGCGTCCATAGGGGGTGATGCTCCCCTTGCTGCCTTCCGTGTAGATGGCCGAGAGGCAGCCGGCGCAGAGGTGCGTCGCTGGTTCTTCCTTGCGAATCAACTGCCCGGCTCCTTCTTCTTGCTGCGGCGCCACCTCCTGCTTGTGCAACTCCTCGAGCATGGGCTTCGGACCGCCATCCTTCTGTTCCTGCGCAAATGCCGGCGCCGCGCCGACCATGAGCACTGCGGCCAACAGCGTCAGGCTGATGCCGCCCCACATACCAAATCTCTTCAACATGACCTCCTCCGTATCCCCAAATCGTTCAATGTGAAAATGAGACCGGAGGGCTTCAAGGCAAAAAAAAACGCCCTTCCGGTCCGCCGTGGACCAAAAGGACGCCATTGTCCTTCACCGTTGTCGACGCCGAAAGCGTGGACGACATTGTCCGCCGCGCTCGCGCCTACGTGTATTGGGCGCCACTTATACCAATCCACCCGATTCCTGTCAACCATTTGTTTCCCGATTCTTTCTTTCTGCCCGGCCCGGTCTTTGTGGTACACTGCGGCGCACTGAATCGGAACCCAACCCAAGCCCTGCTCACATGATGCCACCTCCTTCGCATCGGTCTCCACGGCCCTTCGCGTCTCTGCTGGCCGCTGTGCTGACCGGCTTGTTTTCGGCCGGCTGTGTGTCGGCCGCAGGCCCGGAGATCATCGTCTACGACAGCCAGCATGGACGCGTCTACTTGGAGGCCCTGCCGGACAAGGCCCTTCAGGCCGCCCATCCCATCACCCTCCCGGCAAGCACGATCACGCAGACGCTGCGCGGGATCCAGGTCGTGGGGGACAAGAGTACGGTCCAAGGCCTGTTCGACGGCAAGCCCAAGCCGACCCGGGTGTTCACGGACGAAGAAGTCGCATTCCTCACCCCGCCTCTGATCAAAGCTCTGGCCCAAGCCAGCGCATCACAGCAAGTGGGGTTTCGGGTCTCCCATCTGGTCAGCCCCATCGCCTACCAGGAGCGAGAGGGCGCCGCTGTGGGCTCTTCCGAGTCGCCGCCTTACGGTCCGGAGCCGGAAACGACTTCCGGAAGTCTCTATGTCCACGGCCTGTCCTTGCACCTCACGCTGGCGGAATACCATCATCGGCCGACGCGGCCCGATGCGATCAACATGCCGAACCGTCAGACTCCCGACCGGACTGGATTAGACCGGCTCCAGGTCCTGTTTACGCCGGAGGCGGCCAAGCGGCCTGATTCGTTCAAGCAGTCCGGCTTTTTCGGCGACTCCGACGCCACGACCCTGGTGATCGACTACCAGCTTTTGGCCAAACTGCCGGTCGCAGCGCCCGCCCAACCGGCCGCGCCTTCGTCCCGGCCCCTGCCGGCGAAAGATACAAGCGCGGCGAAGGGAGCAACCGTACCGGCGCCGGCCAAAGCCCTGGCCCAGCCTCAGCCGGCCCAGGCGGAAGGCTCGGCCTCGGAGATGCAGTCCGTCAAGGACCTCTTGATCAAGAAGGATCTGGAGATGCAGGAGCTGAAGGAGGAACTCCGCGCAATCAGGAAGCAACTGGCCGAGCAGGATGCAGAGAAACAGAAGCTGAAGAAGAAAAAGAAGCCGACTCCTGCGCCGACTACGCCACCGATCCCCTGAGCGCCGCTGGACGCACGGACCTCACCGCACCTCGATCAATTCTTTCATCGCCAGCACCTGGTCGCGCGGCAGGAGCGGCCGGTAGTTCATCCGGCAGTAGCAGGCATAGGTCACGTAGGTGTCCTGCAAGCAATACTCAGCGATCTCCCTGCCCTGACCCTTGGCCCACATCTCCGCCACCTGCTTGCCGCTGCCCGACTTGCTCTCGACGTTCAGCGCCCGCGCCAGCACATCCAGCTTGACCCAGCCCCGATTGTCCCAGTTGCTCCAGACGGCCATCGTATCGTAGACCGGCTCGGTCCTGAACTTGGCGAGGTTGATCTCCAGACTGGGCTTCACCTGATGAATGACGGATCGCTTTTTGATAAACGGCAGGTCGAACCCCAGGCCGTTGTGGGTGATGAATGAGGAGGGGCGCAGTTGGCCCAGCTTGGCCCAGAATTGCCGCAGCAACTCCTGCTCGTTCGCGCCATACCAGGACACGGCCCCCAGCGGGTCCAGCTGGTCGGACAGTTGAATGAGGCCGATGCAGACGATCCGGCTGAAGGTCCCGTCGAACGAGGCCCGTTCGTACTGCTCGTCCTCGTTGCGCTTTTGCGCGTCCGCTTCGGCGGACGCGAACAAGTCGTCGGCCGGCTCCCCGTCCCCGGCCGGAGGGCCGGCGAGCCCCACCAATCGCGCCCATTCTTCGCGGGGCGGCTGCACAGTCTCGATATCGAGCACGACTTTCATGGAATAGCCTTCGGCAATCAGCTCTCAGCCATCAGCTCTTCGAGCAGCGCTCGATCGGCTGCGGGGAATTCGAACCGGCGCAACTCCTCCGGCGCCACCCAGCGGAGTTCTTCGCAGTCCAATGCCCGCGCCTGTCCGGCTCGAATCGAACAGCGGAAGAAATGCAGCTCGACCGACTTCTCCGGATACTCATGGCGGAGGACCCGATAGAAGACCGGCTGTGCAACCTCGATCCCCAGTTCCTCGCGCAGCTCCCGGCGCAAGCAGTCCTCCAACGATTCCTCCGCTTCCCGCTTGCCGCCCGGAAACTCCCAGAGGCCGCCCAGATGGACGCCGGGTTTGCGACGTGCGATCAAATACCGGCCCTCCTGCACGATCAAGCCGGCCGCAACTTGAACGACTGTCGTTCGTTTCTCGTCGCTTGCGTCACGCTTCACGTTTTTCGTCCGACGGGTCCGTCAAAGGGGTAACTTTTGCAGAACGACTTCATCGGACAGAGCAAGCAGTAGGGATCGCGGGCCGTGCACAGGAGGGCGCCGAAGTCCATCAAGGCTTGATTGAAGTCATAGCCTTTGCCCTTGGGAATCAACGCCTCGGACAAGGCCCAGAGCCGGGCCTTTTGCGCCTTGGGATCGCCCTGGCCGACAAAGACCCGGTGCAACACCCGCATCACATTCGTGTCCAGGATCGGCGCGTCTTCGTTGAAGGCAAAGGACCGGACGGCTCCGGCCGTATACCGGCCGATCCCCTTGAACGAGAGCAGCTCCTCCGGATCGTTGGGCAGCGTCCCCCCATAGCGGGCCACCGTTTCGCAGGCGATGCTGTGTAAGCGGTGGGGACGGATATTGTAGCCCAGCGGGTACCAGGTCTTCCGCACTTCTTCCACGGGCGTCTGGGCCAGATGCCGAAACGACGGGTACCGCTCCAGAAACTCATGGTACTTGGGAATGACGCGATCCACCTGGGTCTGCTGCAGCATCACTTCGGAGACCAGAATCCTATAGGGATCGGAGGTTTTCCGCCAAGGCAGGTCCCGCCCGTGCTCCCGATACCATTTGAGCAGCCGCGCCTGAAACCGCCGCTTGGCCCCCGGTTCGACCTGCACGGACGGGGCGACGCTCTTGGCCCGTTTGCGCTTTTTCTTTTGCTTGAGTTTGGCTGACTTCATGCGGGTCACCGACCAGCCCAAACCATACTCCGCCGGTACCGCCAAATCAACGGGCGAGCCTGCCACAGGAGAGCTCTCAAGAATCCGGCCCAACCTGCCGACAAGGGGGTGAAGCGTTGATCAGGCCGCCGCTGCCTGCTGAAGGGAGACCCCCATGCCCCCGACGATAACCAGAGGCGGACTCAGGTGCCCGCCTGACCGGATGTATCAACTCCTGCGCGAGGGCAACATCAAGGAGTTCAACGCCATCAAGGCGGGGGGCGATAAGGCCGATCTGACCGGCTGCGATTTCCGAAACGTGGACCTGCGTGGGCTCGACGCTCAGGGGCTTGATTTCAGCGACTGTTATTTCCGGCAGGCAGACTTGCGCGGCGTCGACTTCCGCCACTGTCGCTTGGAGGGAGCCAGCATCAACGCCTCCAAGGTTTCCGGCGCCTATTTCCCGGCTGAACTCTCGGCTGAAGAAATCACCATGTCTCTGGTCTATGGAACCCGCCTGCGGTGCGGACGCTGATCCGTTTGTGGACAGCCCGGCCCATCGACTCCATCGAAGCCTTGGGGTGAACGCCCCGCCATTCTGCCGGTACCCGCCCCCCATGCCACCGGCATAACGGACCGTTAGTCCCGGCTCTGCAGCGCATCCTGGACTTTTTTGAGTAAATCTTCCGCGTCGAACGGTTTTTGAAGAAACGCCGCGCGCGCGTTCAGACCGAAGTTCTGCTTGAGCAAATCAGTGTCAAAGGCAGAGATGTAGAGGAGGTGGATCTGAGGGTGAAACGCCTGGATGTTGGCGGCCAGCTCCGGGCCGCTCGTGTCGGGGATGACGACATCCGTGAGCAACAAGTGGATGGGGCCCGGGTGCTGTCGGCACAGCGCAAGGGCCTGTGTCCCATCGTGGGCCTCTAGGACCTGGTATCCTTGTACGGCAAGGACCCTGACGATGAACCGTCGGATTTCAGGTTCATCCTCGACTAGGAGCACAGTAATTGCCGCCGACGGTTCTGCCATCATTTTTGCCCTACATCCGCATCTCACCCATCCTTACATGTCCGATATCGGACGCCGGTTGCCAAACTTGAGGGTGGCGCGCCCGGCAGGAATCGAACCTGCGACCCCGAGCTTAGAAGGCTCGTGCTCTATCCGACTGAGCTACGGGCGCGTAGCGACACCTCGTTTAGCGATCAAACGCCATGGCCCGCCGGTACTGCTGGCGCGCCACTGCCTGATTCACAGCCATCTGTGAGCACCTGTCGCGCCAAACGACGAGCAAGCGAGACGCGCAATCGTTGAAGATATTCGGCGGCGGCGCCTATCGGAGGGTGCGCCACCTCAATAGCCATGAGCGAAGCGAGGAGTGGTCGGGGCGAGAGGATTAGGTCTCCGGCGCCAGGCTCCGCCTGCGCCTCCGACCGGCCAGCTCGCTGCCGGGCTAACATAGCCTCTTCCTCCCTATTCGGTCGGCGCTCGCTGGCTTCAAATCCTCTTCAAGACCCATTCTGTATTTTTGGTCGGGGCGAGAGGATTTGAACCTCCGACATCCTGCTCCCAAAGCAGGCGCGCTACCGGGCTGCGCTACGCCCCGAACCTTAGCTCGTATACAGGCAACGGCGATCTCGGCACCGACGCTCGCTAACCCTTAGGTCATGCATCTATGATTTCATCTCGGAAAGGGTTGAAGCCCATTTCATTTAATCCTTGGAAGCTTTCCTCCCAAGAGTTCTTTGACTTTGGCAAAGGCCCTGGCCCGGTGACTCACGCGGTTCTTTTCTTCCGGGGTGAGTTGCGCAAGCGTCTTGCCGAGCTCCGGCACGAAAAACACCGGATCGTATCCGAATCCTTGGCTGCCGGCCGGCGCTTCGGCGATCACCCCTTCGAGCGTTCCCTCCACGACATCCACAGGCTCCAGCCCCGGCCAGGCCACGGCTGCCGCCGTGACGAACCGCGCCCGACGCTGCGTCCGAGGCACGCCCGTCAGTTCCCGGAGCAACTTCCGCCAGTTATCTTCATACGTGGCGTGCTCCCCGGCATAGCGCGCCGCATAGATGCCGGGCCGTCCCCCCAGCGCATCCACCATCAACCCCGTGTCGTCGGCCACCGCAGGCAATCCCGTATGGCGCGCAATGGTCTTGGCCTTCTTGATCGCATTGGCCTGGCAGGTCTCCCCATCTTCAACCACTTCCGGCGCATCCGGAAATTCGGTCAACGTCCTGGTCCTCACCCCCAGATCGCCCAGGAGTGCGGCCAGCTCCGCGCCTTTGTCCCGATTCCTCGTCGCCAGCACCAGTTCCGTGACCAGGCGCATCCTTTACGCCAGGCTCCCCACCAGTTCTTTTTGCAGCGCCACCAATTCCTGGATCGCATGCCCGCCCATCGTCAGAAATTCGTCCAGGTCCTTCTTGGCAAACGGCAGGCGCTCGGCGGTTCCTTGAACCTCCACGAACCGGCCGTTGCCCGTCATCACCAGATTCATATCCACTTCGGCCCGCGAGTCCTCTTCGTAGGCCAAGTCCACGAAGACCTCGCCGCCCACGCGGCCGATGCTCACTGCGGCCAGGTAGTCCGTCAACGGGCGGGCTTTGATGAGCCCCTTGGTCTTGAGGACCGCCAAGGCGTCCGCCAGCGCGATGAACGAGCCGGTGATGGACGCGGTTCGCGTCCCCCCGTCCGCCTGAATCACGTCGCAGTCGATCCAAATGCTTCGTTCGCCCATCTGCTCCATATCGGTGACCGCCCGTAGCGCGCGCCCGACGAGGCGCTGAATCTCCAGGGTCCGGCCCCCTTGCTTGCCTTTGGCGGCCTCGCGCTGAGTCCGCTCATGCGTGGCCCGCGGAATCATGGCATACTCGGCCGTCACCCACCCTCGCCCCTTGTCCCTGAGAAAGGGCGGCACCCGTTCCTCGATGGAGGCCGTGCAGATGACCTTGGTGGCGCCCATTTCGATCAGCACCGAGCCTTCGGCCCACTTGATGAAATCCCTCGTGATCTTGACGGGCCTGAGTTGATCCTTCCGGCGCCCGTCCTGGCGCAAAAGCCGTGCGGCCTGATTCATGCGTGCCTCCCCTTAACCTTAAGCCCAGGCTCCGGAATTATAAAGGAAACGACGAGAGGAACAAAGCTCAATCACCGGGACGCGCCGATGCCGTTTCGTCCGGCTTCCCTCCACGCACGGACACAGCTCGAGCCACCCCTCGCCGCCTAGCCAGCCATACACGAACGACCAACAGCCCCAGGATCAGGACGCCGACGCCCAGGACAAACAGTTTTTCATGAGGGAAGACATAGGGCACGACACCAGCCTAACCGGTTCCCTCTCTGCTGGCAACCCTTTTGGACACCGCTCGCATCCCAGTGCCTTTACCGCGCACTTACCGGTTGACTGGGGTTATCCCTGATCTATAATGCATGCAGCGGGAGGCCGGACCACCCATGGCACAATTCGAATCCGAACAAGCCGCCAGCATTCTCATCGTCGAAGACGAAGATGCGACCCGGCGCCTGCTGGGCCGACTGCTCGAAGGATACGGCTATGCCTGCACCCTCGCCGGAGACGCGCAGGAGGCCCGCCGCCGGCTGAGCGAACGGGAGTTCGCCCTGATCCTCTGCGACGTCAACATGCCGGGCGAATCAGGCCTGGACTTGGTCCGGCAGGTCCTGAAGGACTATCCGCAGACCGCGGCCGTAATGGTGACGGGGCTGGACGATCCCCAATTGGCCAACGTCGCGCTGGAGTCGGGAGCCTACGGCTACATCCTCAAGCCCTTCGAGACCAACGAAATCCTCATTAATATCGCCAACGCCCTGCGCCGGCGGCGTCTGGAGATCGAGAACCACGCCCATCGGGAACATCTTGAGCAAATGGTGCGGGAACGGACGGCCGAATTGAGTCTGGCCGTCACGCGCCTCGAAGAGGCGGAACAAAGCCTCCGGCTCTCCCAGGAAGAGACCGTCCAGCGCCTGGCCATTGCCGCAGAGTTTCGGGACAAAGGCACGGCCCAGCACATCAAGCGCATGAGCCACTACTCGGCCCTGCTTGCGCGGCGTTATGGATTGGACGCGGACCACTGCGAGCTGATTCGCATCGCCAGTCCCATGCACGACATCGGGAAAATCGGGACCCCCGACCATATTCTGCTCAAACCCGGCGGATTTGGACCCGACGAGTTCGCGGTCATGACGCGCCATACGGAAATCGGCTACCAGATCCTGGCCGGGTCGGATTCCGCACTGCTGCAGCTGGCCGCCACCATCGCTCTGACCCATCATGAAAAGGTCGACGGCAGCGGGTACCCGAAGGGCTTGGTGGGCGAGGCGATCCCGCTCGAAGGCCGGATCGTGGCCATCGCCGATGCGTTCGATGCCCTAACCACCAAACGCGTATACAAGCCGGCCTTCTCGGTGGAACAGACGACCGATATCATGAGCCAGCAGCGCGGTACGCATTTCGACGCGGCCTTGCTGGACCTGTTCTTCGGCTCGAGGGCTGAGGTCTTGCTGATCAAGAACCGGTACGGAGACCGAGAAGGAGAGAGCGCCACGCCAGGAGAGACCGTTCCCCGTTGATCCGCTCAGCGAGCAGACGCCGGATTCTGCATGCGGGCATCCAGCGCCGTCCGGATGGCTTCCGCCAGCGCGGCAGCCGAAAAAGGCTTGGACAGGAAGGCATCGCCCAAGTTTTGGACGCCCTGCTGAAGATCCTGATCTTCGGTATATCCGGACATATAGAGCAGGCCGGCGCCGGGCCGCAAGACGGCAAACCGCTCGGCAAGCCCGCGCCCGTTCATGCCCGGCATCACGACGTCGGTCAGCAAGAGATCGATGGGCGCCGGATCGCGGCCACATAGCGCTAGGGCTGCCTCGCCATCGGCGGCTTCGAGCACCCGATATCCATGAGACCGCAATACGGCCCCCACAAAATTTCTGACCGCTTCTTCGTCTTCCACCACCAGGACCGTCTCCGTGCCGCCAAGAGCCTGGGCTGGCGCGGCCGGAGCCGAACCCGTTTCGATCGCATCTCCGGCGGCGGGGAATTCAATCGTGAAGGTGCTGCCCAGCCCCGGCTTGCTCTCCGCTGCGATCGTGCCGCCGCTTTTCGTCACAATGCCATATACCATGGCCAGCCCCAATCCCGTTCCCTTCCCCGGAGCTTTTGTCGTAAAGAAGGGCTCGAAGATATGGGCGAGCGTGTTCTCATCCATCCCCTGTCCCGTATCGGACACCGAGAGCCGAACGAGCGACGACCCCGGCGCCTGGCCGGGCTTCGCCACGGACTCGGCCGGAACGTTGACCGTCTCGAGCACGAGGCTGCCCCCCTGTGGCATGGCATCGCGGGCGTTGATGGCCAGATTCATCAGGACCTGCTCCAACTGCCCCATGTCGGCCTTGATCGGGAACAGCTTCGGTGCCAGGCGTGTCTCCAGCTCAATATGCTCGCCGATCAGACGTCGGAGCAGCCCCGCGGTATTGCCGACCACCCGATTCACATCCAATGCCCGCGGCTGCACCACCTGCCCCCGGCTGAAGGCCAGAAGCTGGGCGGTCAGCGCGGCGGCCCGTTCGCTGGCTTTCAATATCTCCTCGGCATGGTCGCGGAGCGGACTGCCGGGGGCCAGCTTCTGGAACAGCATCTCGCCGTATCCGGTGATCGCCGTCAGGAGGTTGTTGAAGTCATGAGCGACGCCGCCGGCCAGGCGGCCGATGGCTTCCATCTTCGCCGCCCGCTGGAGCTGTTCCTCCAGATGTTTACGCTCGGTGATGTCGCGCATGAAGCAGTGATGCCCGGATTCTGACGGCGATCCGGCCACACTTTTGACCATCATGATGTGCTTATAAAAGACCGTGCCGTCCTTGCGAACCGCGCGCACTTCGGATTCGGCTTTCCCTTCCCGCAGCATGCGGTCGTAGGTTTCACGGACGATCCGGTGATCGTCAGGATGAACCGTCTGCGTCCGGGGCATCCCCACCATCTCCTCGGGGGTATAGCCCAGCAAACCGGCATAGATGGGATTGACTTTCACATAGCGTCCCTGCGCATCGATTTCAGAAATGCCCGGCATCGCCTGTGCCAACGCCACGTTCTGCTCCCGGAGGATGGCCTCGGCGCGCTGCCGTTCGAGTTCGGCCCCGGCTCTGGTCGCAAAGATGGCCAGCACCTGTCGGATTTTTTGCTCATCATCCAGCGGCCGATCATGCAGGACGACCAGCAGCCCCAAGACTTTTCCCTGGCGGTCGACTAGCGGCATCCCGCAATAACCTTCGGCCTGCAACTCGGCCAGAAAGGGATAGTTGGGAAAGTGCCGCTGGACTCCCTGCCCGAAATATTGGGGGTCCTCGGCCACCACACGCTCACAGGGCGAATCCGCCAGCGCGTACTCGAAGTTCGGCCTAAAGTCTTTCCCCGCCCAGACCGCGATTGTGCGGATGTGCGTCTTGTCCCGCACCACTTCCCCGACCAGCGCATACCGCACCTTCAGCGCGATGGCCAGGTGGGAAACCAGCGAGTGAAAGAAATCATCCCCCGCCGCCCGGGCCGTCCCCTTCTCGATCGCGCCGAGGGCTTCGGCCTGGTCTCGAATTTTCTCCATCGCCGCTTCGATGCGATTCGCCTGATCGATGACGGCTTGATCGTGGGCCTGGATCAGTTGCTCCTGCACGGCCATCCGTGCCTGCAACCAATTCACCACGTTGATCGCCCGCTCGCCCTTCGCGAGGGCGGCTTCACGGGGCTCCTCCCGCTCGGTAAAATCCGCCCGACCGTCGAACGGCAGGAGCGCGATTTTGACGCTCAGCGTCAACGTCCGGAACAGCTCGGCGGTGTCCCGTGGAATGGGCACCCTAGAGAAGAGGATCACGGTAAAGAGCGAGCCGGACGGCAGCAGACCGCCGAAGCCCAGCACCGACCGCACGCCGTACGGCACCACGAACTGCGCCTGGCCCGGCACGTAGGGACTACCCAGTGCCTCGGAAACGTGGAAGACGTTGTAACTGGTCTCGTGCCGATCCAGGAGCAATTCCGTGTGCGACTCCAAAATCGTCCCGAGCTCCACGCCGAACTGGGTCATGAGTTGGGAAAACATGGGGAACTGGGAAACGAACTGATGGTCGGCGATCGGGATGGCTTTGAAGCGCTTGGATTGATGCCGGTCGTTCCATTCCGGCAAGAGCCCGGCCGTGGCCATCAAGGTGAAGCAGGGTATACTCGGCGCCGCAGGCCTCGTCCCCAGCAGACCCCTGGCGTAGCGTTGGAGCTCCTGATCCAGCCCGCCGAACGGATGGGTCTTGAACAGCCGGACGAGGACACAGTCTTTCTTTCCCGTCTCCGAATCGCCAAGGTGTCCATAGAGGTGGCGGACGATCCGGCCGGCCGCCTCTTCCAGGCTCTGCGCTTCAGCGCCCAGCTTGCGAAGCTCTGCGCCGCATTCGGCCATCTCCTTAAGGGAGAAACGCGCCAAGTGATACATTGACATCCGGCCCCCATTGGCCTTATATTCTACGTCGTTTACGCCGGTGAGTCCTCAGGGTTCGTCCTGCCAGGCACTGAATCCGGTCAATTCAAATCCACGTCAACCAAACGCTCTCCATCGAGCGGAGGAGTGTGTCATGCCAACGTGCGTTGCCCCCCAATCGTCCCGCAACTGGCTCGGGTATCTCTGCGAATCGCAAATGTCCAACGGCTCGATGCCTTCCTGGGAAGCCGCCGCCTATTTTACCGACAACCTGTTTGGAGAGGCCCCGAATCCCCGGCTGCATGAATCGAAATCCCCGTATGAGTCCATTTCGCTGTTCTTGCAGCGGGTCTACAACCCGATCGTGGAAGCCGCGACCAGGGCGGTGGACCTGCCAGCCTCCTCGATGATCCACGTTTTCACCGACATCAGCCTGATCGGCAATTCCGCCGTGCTGGTGGTCTATTTCCCCGGCGAGAACCGACCCCATCAGTTGTTGCTCCTGGACGCCGCTCGGGCCTGGGACCTTGTGTTTCCCGATGCCGATGCGTTCAACGCCTGGGCCGAAGAGCGGTACAACTGGATCATCTCGGCCCTCCAATCTGCCGTGGCCAGACAGATGGCCGAGCCCGAGATCGAAGCCGCGACGGCCTCCGTCTAACCGATAACCTCCTGAGCCTCTGCGGAGCGCACCCCCGTCTCCGCAGAGCTCATGATCCCGCCCCCCCCGCCGGATCGTAATTCAAGTTGGGCGCCAACCAGCGTTCCATCTCCCGCAGATCCATCCGCTTGCGCCGGGCGTAGTCCGCAACCTGATCGCGGCCGAGCTTCCCGACGGCGAAGTACGTGGATTCGGGATGGGCGAAATAGAGCCCGCTGACCGAACTGGCCGGACACATCGCAAAACTTTCCGTGAGCGTGATCCCCGCCTGTTTCTCCGCCTGCAACAGATCGAACAGCAGCCGCTTCTCCGTATGGTCCGGACAGGCAGGATACCCGGGAGCGGGACGGATGCCCCGATACTTCTCCTTGATCAACTCCTCGTTCGAGAGCCGCTCGATTTTGCCGTAGCCCCACTCCTCCCGAACCTGCTGGTGCAGACACTCCGCAAAGGCTTCCGCCAGCCGGTCGGCCAACGCCTTGGCCATGATCGAGTTATAGTCGTCATGGTCTTTCTCGAACCTGGCGCAGAGGCGGTCCAGGCCGACGCCCGTAGTCACGGCAAAGACGCCCAGGTAATCCGCGAGCCCGGTGAATTTGGGCGCGATATAATCGGCGAGAGCCAGATTGTGCTGATCCGCCGGCTTCTCGCTCTGCTGGCGGAGCGTGTGAAAGACCGTCCGTACGACCCGGCGGGTGTCATCCTCATAGACCTCGATGTCGTCCCCGACCGAATTGGCCGGGAAGAACCCATAGACCCCGCGGGCGGTGAGCAGTTTGCCGGCCACAATCTCCTTGAGCAACTGTTGCGCCTCCGCAAACAATTCCTTGGCCTTGGCGCCGACCGTCGCGTCCTCCAGAATCTGGGGGTAATGTCCGCGCAACTCCCAGGCATGGAAAAACGGCGACCAGTCGATGAACGGCACGAGCCGCTCCAGAGGAAACGCCTCCAGCACTTTGGGGCCGAGGAACGAAGGCTGGGGCCGGTCCACGGCCGGCCAGTCGAACGAAGGCTGGCCCTGCCGCGCCTGCTCCAGCGTCAACAGCGGCTTCGCCGTTTTGGTTTGATGCGCGTGACGGATCTGCTCCTGATCCGTTCGGGTCTTTTCGAGAAAAGCCGCTCGTTGGTCCTGACTGATCAACTGACTGACCACCCCGACCGCGCGGGACGCATCCAGCACATGCACCACGGGCGATGCGTAGGCCGGCGCGATCTTGACCGCCGTATGGGCTTTGCTGGTGGTCGCCCCGCCGATGAGCAGGGGCACATGAAACCCCTCGCGCGCCATCTCGCCCGCAACGTGGACCATCTCATCCAGCGAGGGGGTGATCAGGCCGCTGAGGCCGATCATATCCACCTTCAGGTCGCGCGCGGTCTGGAGGATCTTCTCGCAGGGCACCATGACCCCGAGGTCGGTGATCTCATAGCCGTTGCAGCCCAGCACTACGCCGACGATGTTTTTCCCGATGTCGTGGACATCGCCCTTCACCGTGGCCAGGAGCACCTTGCCCTGGGCCTGGTAACTACCCAGCTTCTGCTTCTCGGCTTCCATGAAGGGCAGGAGATAGGCCACGGCCTTTTTCATGACCCGCGCGCTCTTCACCACCTGGGGCAGAAACATCTTGCCGGCCCCGAAGAGATCGCCGACGATGTTCATGCCGGCCATCAACGGACCTTCGATGACGTGCAGCGGCCGATCGTATTTCTGCCGCGCCTCCTCCACGTCAGCTTCGATGTGCTCCACGATCCCCTTTACCAACGCGTGCGAGAGCCGTTCTTCGACCGTGCCCTTCCGCCAGACATCCTCCTCCACCACTGCCTTGCCCCGTTGCTTGACCGACTCCGCGAAGGTCACCAACCGCTCGGTGGCGTCGGGGCGCCGGTTCAGCAGCACGTCCTCCACCAGCTCCAGCAGGTCCTTGGGAATCTCCTCGTACACGGCCAGCTGTCCCGCGTTGACGATGCCCATGTCCAGCCCGGCCTTGATCGCGTGGTAGAGAAAAGCCGAATGCATGGCTTCCCGCACGACGTTGTTGCCGCGGAACGAGAAGGAAATGTTGCTCACCCCCCCGCTCACCTTGCACAGGGGGAGCGTCGCCTTGATCCGCCTGGTCGCTTCGATGAAGTTCACCGCATAGTTGTTGTGTTCCTCGATGCCGGTGGCGACGGTCAGGATGTTCGGGTCGAAGATGATGTCTTGCGGCGGAAATCCGACCTTCTCGGTCAGCAACTTGTAGGCGCGGGTGCAAATTTCAACCTTGCGCTCCAGCGTATCCGCCTGACCGACTTCGTCGAAAGCCATCACGACGACCGCCGCCCCGTACCGCCGAACCAGGCGCGCCTGGCGGAGAAACGCCTCTTCCCCCTCCTTCAGGCTGATCGAGTTCACCACCGCCTTGCCCTGCACGCACTTGAGGCCCGCCTCGATGACCGACCATTTGGAGCTGTCGATCATGATCGGCACGCGGGCGATGTCCGGCTCGGAGGCGACCAGGTGGAGAAATTTCTCCATCACCGCCTTCGAATCCAGCATGCCCTCGTCCACGTTCACGTCGACGATTTGCGCGCCGCCCTCCACCTGCTGCCGGGCGACGCTCAACGCCTCTTCGTACTGGCCGCCCAGGATCAGCTTGGAGAACTGGGGGGAGCCAGTCACATTGGTCCGCTCGCCGATGTTGATGAAGTTCATGTCCGGCCTGATCGTCAGCGGCTCCAGCCCGCTCAGGCGGGTATAGGGCTCCGGCTTGGCCGGCACATGGGGCGGACAATCCCGGACCGATTCGGCGATGGCCCGGATATGAGCCGGGGTCGTCCCGCAGCAGCCGCCCACGATGTTCACCCAGCCCTGCGAGGCGAAGTCCCGCAAATCGGCGCCCATAATCTGCGGCGTCTCGTCGAACCCGCCGAAGGCGTTGGGCAGGCCGGCATTGGGATAACAGCTGATGGGGACCGGCGCGATCCGGGCCAGTTCTTCGATGTAGGGACGCATCTCCTTGGCGCCGAGCGCGCAGTTGATCCCCACGCTGAGCAGCGGCATGTGGGAGATGGAGTTCCAGAAGGCCTCCACCGTCTGCCCGGAGAGCGTGCGCCCGCTCCGGTCCGTGATCGTCACCGAGACCATCACCGGCACGCGCCGGCCCGCCTCCTCGAAATACTGATCGATCGC
The DNA here is from genome assembly GCA_004296885.1 of Nitrospirota bacterium. NCBI lineage: Bacteria > Pseudomonadati > Nitrospirota > Nitrospirota bacterium. Next base: position 156,428 of record SCVN01000015.1, read on the forward strand.
GAACAGGGCGGCTTTGAGATTCAGCGTATCGAAGACCGTTTCGCACAGGAGCAGATCCACGCCTCCGTCCATCAGGCCGCGGACCTGCTCGGTGTAGGCCGCCACCAGTTGATCGTAGGTGACCGCCCGAAACGCGGCATTGTTCACGTCGGGGGACATGGAAGCCGTACGGTTGGTGGGCCCGACCGCCCCGGCCACAAAATGCGGGCGATCCGGCGTGGTTTCCATCACCGTGTCGACGGCCCGGCGGGCGACTCTGGCCCCGGCCAAATTCAGGTCATAGGCCAGCGACTCCAGCTTGTAGTCCGCCATTGAAATGGACGTGGAATTGAACGTGTTGGTTTCGATGATGTCGGCGCCCGCCTCCAGAAACTGACGGTGGATGCCGGCCACGATCTCCGGCTGCGTGATGCAGAGCAAATCGTTGCAGCCCTTCAGGTCGTGGCTATGCGCGGCAAACTGCCGTCCCCGAAAGGCGGCTTCATCCAGCTTGTGCGTCTGGATCATCGTACCCATCGCCCCGTCAATGACGACGATGCGGCGCTGCATGATCCGACGGAGAGTCTCAGCCCCGTCTATTTCTCGTCCCATTGTTCCTCTCGGAATATGACTGTAAACCGGCTCTACATCTGAGAATTCGCACTATACTGGAACACCGGAAACCGCGCAAGACGCGGCCTTCCCGCTGCCGTGATTCCCGACCGCACCAGAACATTGACAGCCGTGCGCTACCGTCATCCGTTGCCTTGACTTTGCACAGACCCGTGGATAGGATGCGCAGGGACTGAGGGTTTTCGTGACTGCGCACACCTTCAACGTTTCTCTCCCGTTCATTTTTCCCCCTCTACGGCTATCCTTGCGTTCGTTCGCGGCCTCTGCGCTGGGACTCTTTGTGGTGCTTCTTCTCGGTCCGAGCCGTTCCGAAGCCGCCGCCATTTTCGAGGATGGTTACCTGGGGCTCACGCAAGTTGAGCTTCGTGCCAAGCTGGGCCAGCCTCAGGCCGTCCGCGACCGGAAAGCCGCCCTGCGGGTATTCAACTACTATTCCTTTTCGGATTGGGAAAAATTCTACAAGAAATTGGTCGCCCCGCAGAACGGCGAGGATGTCTACACGTACAAGCGGGACGGCGTGGATGTCCGCTACTCCTTCGGCTACGTCACGGACCTGAGCGACACGTCGGATGCTCCGCCGCTCTATGTCAATCTGGTGGACATCGAGTTTTCCCCCGCCGTGCCGATCGAGCGGATATCCTCACTGGTGCCTGAATTCCGCCCGCCGGTTGAACCGGCGGCGCCGGCGTTTCGCTCCAATATCTGGGTGCTGGTGTTCAAAGGCCAGCCTTCTCCTGCGGCACGCTTTATCGTGCGCGAACAGGCCAAAGACCGGCTGGACTGGACCCTGGCATTCCAACTGTTCACGTTGCAGGGCCTGCCGGAGTTCCTGACTCTCAAGGCCCCCATCGACCGGCTGGAGATCAGCGCGCAAAGCATCCAACTGGTCAAGCAGCGCCAACGGCTCACACACGAGCCGATCCTCAACCCTTTCTCTCCGGAATTTTCCCGCCAGGCCCCTCCGCCGCCTCAGGCCAAAAAGATTCCCCTGCCCAAGTACGCCGACTAGCTAAAAGTTGGAAAGTCCGTAAAGCCCATCAAGTCGTCAGGTCTGAAGTCTCACTTTGATAACTTTACGACTTTCAGACTTTTCGCCTGTAGACCCAGACTGAGAGTCCGACCACGCACATAGTGGCAACCAGCAGCATCAGCGGAGGGACCCGCAGATAAACCAACCGTTCGGCGTAATGGGCGAGGAAGTCTCCTGTGTACGTCAAGGTCGGATCGTGTTGCCGGCGGAGCCAGACCTCCAGGTAGGTCAGGGGACAGACCCAGTGGAACAGTTGCAGGCAGACACTGAACACCAGGGCTCCCACATGAAGCCATTTCCCCCAGCGACACCGTCGGACCAGCAGCGCGCCGAACAGGAGAAAGCCGATCCAGAGGAGATGGATGAGGACGACGAAGTCAGCAGCCAACTTCCAGGCCATGGCCCTCCCGCAAATAGCACCGTCTACGCTTCTTCGAAACGAATGTCTTTGGCATCCGCCAGGGAAAGATAGGGCTCGCCCCATTGCCGGGGGCTAAGCAGGCTCCACTCTTCCGCCAAGGCAACCGGTTTCATCCTGATGCCCCAAAGCCCCCCAAAGACCAGATAGGCCAAGCCGGCCCCGGAATCCTCGACCAACTGTGCAGAGGCGGGACAGAGCGGATGCTCCTGATCATCCGTCCAGCCGGTCACCCAGCACCACTCTCCTTGCGCACTCCGTTCGTAGCTCCGGACCTGCGTGACCCGCTTCGCCAGCCCCGCCTCCTTGAACCGGGCAAAGACCGACTGTTCGCAGTTGGGATTGCTCTCAACCTCAACGAACATGGCACTCATCCGTCACCGGTTGGCTTGACGGTCCTTTCATACGGCTGTTAGACTGCGCCGCGTCATGACAACATCTCACGGTCACATCCAGGATACTCCCCGGCCCAACGCTTTGGCTGCGTCCGACCTGGCGCACGCGCAACCCCCTGCCGATCCGGTCCCGTCCGAGCCAACGTCATGGATGTGCCGGAAACCGGTCCGGGCCGCAATCTACACCGGCATGGCCGTGCTCTTCCTGCTCATGCTGACCTGGCGCTACCTGCCGGGCTACCTGGACCCGACGTTCGAAAAGCACATCCAAAACAAGCAGGTCATGATCGGCATGACGAAGCAGCAGGTCCTCAAGGCCTGGGGCTCGCCCTATACGATCAACGTGAGCTATACGAAAGAGGGTATCAGGCGGGAAGAATGGATTTTCGAGGACTGGAAGGACTCGGCCACCGTCAAGCACCGCTACCTCTACTTTGAAGAGGATACCCTGGTGAGCGGCTGGTATTACCAGTAAGCGTCACCCGGCTTCGCCGAGATCGTGCGGCAACGTCAGCCGCCCCAACAACGTGCCGGCCCGCCCCAATTCCGATTCATGCACCATCACCTCGCGCCGATTGAAGGGCAAGGACAGCCCAGGGTACAAGCCGCCGAAGTGTTCGTTCTTGACAAAATACCGGATTCCGTTGCCGTCCAACAGGCTCTTGATCAGCGCCAGCTCTCCTTCGTCCTGCGGCTCGATCAGCCTGACCATGTCCATGCAACCCTCGTTGCTACCGATGTTCGTCGGGACGTTGCAGTTGGGCATCCAGCGCTTCGAAGAAGGCGCGAATGTTTCTGGCATTCTGTCCGAAGTCCCCTTTCCCGACACGCGAGGCGGACCGGACCGACACCACCGTTTTGCCCTCTTCGTCCCGCACCCGGATCGTCACATCGTCCACAAACCGGAAGAGACGGCTGGTGGCCTCGGCTCTGATCTCCCCCGACTCAGGCCGATGAGCAACCAACGACCAGCGTGGAAGACGATGGATCGCATGCAGCGCCGCGTCGAACACCAGCTCTGGCTTGGCCGCATAGGTACGTGGGACGAGATCCGGATATTCCGGCGTCTTGCCGGTTTCCACATCATTGATCACCGGCCAACAGCCAGTCAGCGAAACGAGGAAGACGCCCAGGACAGCCAGACCGACGAGGACCGTCATCATGCCGGTGCGCAAGGCCTCTCTCCGTTCCATTGTGGCCCGATTGTCTTTTGCTTGTCGAACCCCGTACACTCAGTGTGGCCAGGGGAAAGATAGAAGACCGCCTGGGCCTGAGAGCCTCTGCTACGGGGTCTCGGTGATCTGGACGCGACGTTCTTTTCCGGCTCCACCCGACACGGTCAGGACCCGCTTCCACTCACGGATTTGATAGGTCGCCCAGGCGTTCGGCTGGTCTTTGAAGAACGCCTCCGGGTCCTCGCCGGCGGCGTTCAGATAGATCGGCTCGGTGAATCCCTCGTCGAGGACGTAGTCCAGCAGACAGTCCGTGGTGAAACCTTTGCCACGCAGGGAGACCTCGGCCAGGAGATTGAGGATAGCGTCCGGATTTTGAATCGTGATCGGGTTCATGCCAACGACCCCATGGGCATCACACAGGCGTCCAATGAATGCATGCTGGATTCTAGACAGAGGTCCCAACGAAAGCAAGGCGGACGCATGGTAAAGAGCCCTCTGCCGCCCGATCAGTTCCGCGAGCGATTGCTCCGTTTCCTGGACCGCAAGGACCATTGGGCCTGGCCCCATTTCAGCGAGGGCCTGGCGACCAGAGAGCAGCTCAAGATTCACTTCCAGCAGGAATATGCCGTCTATGTCCGGGATTTTCCCGTCCTGCTCGCCCGCATCCACGGCCGGAACCCGCCCGCGCAGGTCCGGAGCATGCTGGCGAAAAACATCTACGAAGAGGACACGGGCGGCCTGTCGCTGGGCCGTTCCCACCCGGACCTGCTCCTGACGATGATGGAGGGCCTGGGCTTTCCCGCCAAGGATTTTGAGCGAGTGCGCCTGCTGCCGGCCAGCCTCGCCTATCGCCGCTGGCTGGATCGAGCAACAGACAACCGGGACTGGGTGGTCGGCGCCGCGGCGCTGACGGTCTTCGTGGAAGGCAGCCTCAACGACCGTCAGGAACTCCTCCATCCCTCCGAACCGAAAACCGAGGCGGAGATCGAAACCCATATCGCCCGACATCCGCTGGTTCGCCACTATGGCGTTCCCGCTGCGGCCATGGACCTGACCCGGGCCCATCAGCTGGTCGAGGCAGGACACAGGCACGACGCCTACGACATGGTGCTTGGCTGTGCGACGACGGCGGCGCAGCAACGGGCGGTGCTGGCCTGCCTGAAGACCACGCTGGCGCTCTGGCTCCGCTATCGCGACGGCATCGCCCGCGCGTGCGGCCTGAAGCAACCCAGATCGTGATGCGATATACCTTCCTGGCCGTCTCGGTCTGGTTGAGCCTGATCGGCTGCCAATCGCTCGCCCCTCTCCTACACGACGAACCTGACATGGTCCTGATTCCCGCCGGCCCATTTCTTATGGGCAGTCCGGAAGGAGAGGACGGGTTTTCCGACGAACGACCCCAGAGGACCGTGACCCTCCGCGCCTTCTGGATGGATCGGCATGAAGTCACCAACGACAAGTACGAGCAGTTCATCGCTGCCACAGACCACAGGCCCCCTAGTAACGTGAACCCGGATGTCACGCTCTGGTTTCACGGCAAGCCGCTCCCGGATAGCAGGCGGCATCCGGTGGTGAATGTCGCGTGGCACGATGCCGTCGCCTACTGTCAGTGGGCCGGCAAACGTCTCCCGACCGAAGCGGAATGGGAAAAGGCGGCCAGGGGCCAGGACGGGCGCCGCTACCCCTGGGGAAACGAGTGGGCCTTGAAGCGGGCCAACAGCGCCAGCTACTGGGCCGGCCGCACCGTCGAATTCAAAGATGGAGCTGAGTGGAAAGCCTTCTGGGTCACGGGCGAGGGGTCGCGCCTTTCGGAGGAGCGAGGCCTCAGGGGAGAAGTGCTGACCTTGCCGGTCGGGAGCTTCCCTGAAGGAGCCAGCCCCTACGGGCTCCTCGATATGGCCGGCAACGCCTCGGAGTGGGTGCAGGACTGGTTCGAGCCCTATTACTATCTCAAAGCGCCTCCCGCCGATCCCAAGGGACCGGACGGTGTGCTCTTGAAAGTCGTGCGCGGAGGATCCTGGTTGAAACCGGCGAAGAGTTTGCGGACGGCCGACCGGGATTACGGATTTCCGGACGACCGCCAGAGCGGGACCGGCTTCCGCTGCGCGAAGGATGTGTCGTAAGCCTTCCACTTAGCGGAGCAACAAACAATCCACCCGCTCGATTCGCACGACCGGCATGATCAGGCCCCGGCCTTCCTCCTCGTGCGAGAAGTCATAGACCAACGACTCCTCCGGGATCAATCGGCCGGTCATGGCTATGTCGATCTCAATCCGCTGCCCTTTTTCGAATTTCCGGCGCAAGGTTTCCCGCAAGCTGGGGTTGGGAATCGCCGTCAGGTTGGAGGGGAGATTTTCCGGCTTGAACCTCACGACGCCCCAGCCGGTTGGGTTGAACTTCGGACCGAGCGCCACGCTGAACCCGCCGGTTTTGGGATCGTACCCGGACAAGACGCCCGACCAGAGAAACGTGACCAGCCACTGGAGCGCCGGCTTCCCGACACGCTTGGCGTCACGTTCGCGATTCAAGGCAAACAGCCGGTCGTCATGACCCGGATCGTGATGCCCCTGTCCATAGACCGGCGCCCAATCGGGCGGCATCCCGTCCAGCGCATGCAGGAACTGCTCGATCGCGGCGGTTTCGACAAGGAGATGAGTACCGGACGGGAGAAGGGACGGTAGCTTGTCTCGTTCCACCACCAGCAGGGGGCGAACGCCGGTGACTTCCTGGCCGAAGAGGAGCGACGGATCGGCCGTCGCGAGGCCGATAATCGCCAGCACCGCCAGGCCTCGCACGGTCATGCTACTTCGCGCCGGCCAGCGCCTGGTCGAACGTCTTGCGGAGCGACGCCACGGCTGCATGGTCATCCGCCAGCACCCCGGCTTCAATCAGCACCGCCAGGCGGGGCGAGGGGTCCAGCCGCCGCAAGGTCGTGGCGTCGAACGCCAAACCCCTCTCGATGACGTGCCGGTAGGTACCCAACCAAGCCTCCGTGATAGCTCTGAGGCCCGCATCGGTCGGCTTCATTTTTCCCAGCTTCACCTGCTGGAGTAATTTCGGGATGGGATCGGCTTGCGAGAGGGTCGCAATGGCTTGCCGGACGGCTTGCTCGTCGGTCTCGCTCATCTGGAAGACTTTTTCAACGGCCGCTAGTTCATCGAACAGGCGCCGGGACCGCGCGGATCGCCGCAAGACCCGCAGCCGCCTCCGGCGCCGCCGGAGGAAGGCACGCCGGTCGCGCCCACGGCAAAACCGGAAATCAGTTTCTCCAGCCTCGTCGCCTTGCAGGAAGGACAAGCGGGTACGGTGGAACCCTGGACGATCATCTCGAACTTATGCTGGCACTCCCCACACACATATTCAAAAATCGGCATCGTTCCTCTCCCCTGTTAACTCATGTGGGTGCTATTATAGGGCCTCGCGCCGCATACCGCAACGGTGCCGGAGCGGTTCGCAGCGCTCACTGTCGGCAAAAAGCCTCTCCGGCCCCAGTTGATCGAAGGGGCCGGTTCAAGCGAAGCTTGGTATGGAGGATGACATGTTTCAAGAGGAGAAGACGTTTTCGTTCCGCTTCAGCCTCGAAGCTTCCTTTCCCGACGACTATGAAGGCGAAGTGGACAACTATGCCTGGGTCCAGGAATGGGAACGGTTGGTCAAGCCCGAACTCCTCCGGGTCCTCTTCGAGTCCCTCCGGCGGCATCCGTCCTGGTCGGCTCATGTGCGGAACCGCGGGCTTTCTCCGCTGGATGAAATTGAAATTTCCCTGGTGAAGGATTTCTCGAAGCCCTCGCTCGGCTTGGGCTGAGACTTAACGTTCACTGTCGGCAAAGGATCTCTCCGGCCCCGGCTGATCGAAGGGGCCGGCCTAGCAAGCTCGATCATATTTCACGGGCGGCAAAAAACTTCTCCGGCCCCCTTTGATCGAAGGGGCCGGCTCAAGCGAAGCTTGGTATGGCGCTTGGCATTTACATTCACGTCCCCTTCTGCCGCACCCGCTGCAGCTTCTGCGCTTTCTATCTCCGCATTCACCGGGAAGACTGGGCGCAAGCCTATGTCGAAGCACTGGCTCGCGAGATCTGTCTGCATGCGGCGCAGAATAGTTTGGGGGGCTGTCTGCCGGACAGCCTCTACTTCGGCGGCGGGACCCCGACCACGCTCCATCCCGGGCAGCTCGTCGAAATTCTCGCCCTGGTGCGGGACAGCTTCGGGCTGGCCAGGCAAGCGGAAGTGACCGTGGAAGCGCACCCGGACTCGGTCACCGAAGAAGGGCTGCAAACCCTCCGCGAAGCCGGGTTTAACCGGATCAGCTTCGGCATCCAGTCAGCGGACAAAGAGGAATTGCTCCAAGTCGGCCGCAAGACGGATGGGGCGTCCGTCGACCGAGCCGTCGCCCATGCCCGAGCAGTTGGTTTCGCCAACCTCAACCTGGATCTGATCTACGGGTTGCCGGGCCAAACCCTCGCCAGCTGGCATGAGACGCTGGCGCAAGCGTTGGCCTTGGCTCCCACCCACCTGTCCTGCTATGCCCTGACCGTCGAAGACAAGACCCACCTCCAAGTCTCCCTGCACCGAGGCGACCTGCCTGAGCCGGACCAGGACCGACAAAACGCCATGGAAGATGAAGCCGCGCTCCGTTTGACGGAAGCGGGATTCGACCGGTACGAGATTTCCAACTACTGCCGGCCCGGCTCTGCCTGCCGCCATAACTTACTCTACTGGCAAGGGGGAGACTACTTGGGACTTGGCCCCAGCGCCCAATCCTACCTCGACGGCTGCCGCTTCGGAAACGTGGAAGACCTGACCGCGTATCAGGACCAGCTGGCGGCCGGCCGGCTTGCCACAATGCAGACGGAGCAATTGAGTCCCGCGCAACGTCAGCGGGAAGCCTTGGTGTTCGGGCTGCGCCTCACCGACGGAGTCCGGCTCAACGGATCATTGGCACAATCGGCGGACCAGTGGAAGCAGAAGCTGCAACGGTTGGAAAGAGACGGGTTGATCGAGCTGGAAGCGGACCGAGTCCGGTTGACTGCGTTGGGGCGGCGATTTGCCGACCAAGTGGCGGTAGAACTGTTGTAACGCTAGCGTGTGAGTAAGTAATGCAGTGCCGTGTCGGCCAGAATCGCCCCCCAGGCCGTCATGTTGAGCGCGGCGAGCGTCCGATCCTTCCCCCACATGTGGAACAAGGCCAGAGCCAAGACCACCTGGGTGACCAGCGAAAAAGGCCGATGCACGTGGGCGGAGATGGCTCCCCGTTCGCTGGCAACAGCGGCAATCGCCGCCAGCAGGTAGCCCCCCAGGGCTCCCGCCTGGAGCCAGACCGTTGTGGAACCGCTGGAACGACGCACCACATGGACCAGGGCCCACGTCAGGCACACCACAACGATCAGGAGCAAGAGAGGAAACAGCGGCCACAGGACTTTGGCACTCAGGACCATGGTGCATCTCCGAATTCAGGCCGCCCCTGACGCAAGCCGGCCAAACGGCGCCAACTCTAGCAGTCAGGTCGGAATGAGTCAATCACGTGAATGTGCACAGGGGCTTGCACAGAGCCCGCAGCAGGGACCTTGACAAAAGGCCGGCGCGGCGGTAGGAAGAGGTCTGAGCCATCCAGCAAGATACGAGGGTCATCATGCCGGTGAACATGGATCCCAAGAAGCGTAAGAAAGCGGCGGCGCAAGACGCGCAGGCCGGCGGCGATTCTGCCTCGGGGACGAAAAAAGAGAATCTCGAAGAAGTCACCGAGCGGGACAAGGAATTGGCCGCGGCGGACGCCGAGTGGAAGAACCTCTGGGACGCCACCGAAGTCATCGACATGGACCGGTGGTAACGAACCGAATTATGAATTTAGAATGGTGAATTCTGAATTGATAGAATCAACACGCTGAGCACAATAATTCATCATTCAACATTCATCATTCACAATTTATGAGAGACTAGGCGGGCAGGAAATAGAACGCGAGCGCTAAGATCAGATAGACCCCGATCAACATCGCCCCTTCCATCCAGTTCGACTCCCCATCCATCGACACGAAACCGACCACCAGCACGGAGATGGTCACCGCCGCCACTTCGAAGGGCGTAAAGATCAGATCCAGCGGCATCCCCATCAGGTAGCTGGCAAACACCAGCACCGGCGCGACGAACAAGGCAATTTGCAGACTGGACCCGATCGCGATACCCAAGGCCAGGTCCATCTTGTTCTTCATCGCCACCATGACCGCCGTCGAATGCTCCGCCGCGTTGCCGACCAGGGCCACAAGAATGACCCCGACAAACACCTGCGTCAGGCCCAAGCCCTTGGCGGCCGGCTCGATTGCGCCGACTAGGATTTCGCTCATCACCGCCACGGCAGCCGTCACGACCGCCAGCACCCACACGGACTTGCGGAGCGGCCACGCGTCCTCGCCGGTTTCTTCCGCATCAACCGCCTCCCCCACATACAGGTGCCGGTGGGTCTTGAGCGAGAACAGCAAATTCAGCAGATAGATGGCAAAGAGAATCACCGCGATACCGAGGCTCAAGGCCCGGTCCACCGCCACGCCTTGCTCCTTGGCGGTGACATCCGAGATGGCCGGCACGACCAGGCCGACCGCAGCGATCAGCAGGAGGCTGGCCCCCACCCCCGCGGCAGTGCGGTTGAACCGTTGCTGTTCGTGACGGAGCCCTCCCGCCACCATGGAAAAGCCCAGGACCAGCAGAATATTGCCGATGATCGAGCCGGTAATGGAGGCCTTAACGACGTCGTGCAACCCCTCTTTGAGCGCCACGAAGGCGATGATCAACTCCGCCGCGTTGCCGAGCGAGGCGTTCAACAATCCGCCCAGCCCGGCCCCCACGTGGCTGGTCAAATGTTCCGTGGCCTTGCCCAACAGGCCGGCCAATGGGACAATCGCCAAGGCGGAGGAAAAAAAGACCAGCATGGGATCGGCATGGAGCAGCTCCAATGCCACAGCCAGCGGCACGAAGAGGAACAGGATATTGAGCCCGAGGGTGAACCGCTTGAACATCGCGGCAGAGTAGCATAACCGGCTCAAGGCGGCATAGCCCCAGAAACGGACTCGTTCTATGGCTGACTCAGTCTCCCCGTCACCATCTCGCCAGGCCCTTTACTACCCGTTTCACCTGTGCCACGAGCGGACGCTCACGCGCCTCCTGGATACATACGCCTCCGTCCATTTCAGGGACTACATGGCCTTGCAACTGACGCAGTTCAGCGGCACCACCGCCTACGCAGACCGGATGGGCGGCTATCACGAAGCCCTGTTCAAGGCGGGCCGCATCGTCCAGGGGTATAACGTCAGCGGCCCGCTCAATGAAGAAACGATCGCCGCGGTGAACCGGGATCTGGCCGACCCGGCCTGGCGAGCGGAGTTCCATCGAGCCTTGCGGGAAGACCGGCGTTTTCAGCGGGGACTCTTCGACCTGTCCCACGGGATGCGGATCGGGAATCAACTGGTGCCCGGCCCGGCCGTCCTGCTCAGGCTCATCGAAGCAGAGCGGGTCGCGCACCCCTGGACATTCGCGGAGCTGCAGCGGTCGAGCGGATCGTCGTCGTCATTGGAGGACAGCTACGGCTACGAGTACGGGCTGGCCCTGGTCAAAACGTCCGCCGCGCTCGCCTACACGATCCGCCTCGCTCGCCAACACGGGCTGGAGGCGGTGACCGACTCGGAATCTCACTTTCGCTTATTAACTCGGACCTGCGACAGGGACGGAATTGCACTGCCCAACCAGTGGCTCCCCAGAGAAGGCTACTGAGAAGAGGACCGGGCTTGGCAGGCCGGCAGGCTGCTTGTTAGAATATTCGGCAATGGCTGAGTCTCCAGGCACAGTTGCCGTTCCCGAGACCATCGAGGAAGAACACACAGGCGTCGGCGATGGGCTGGAAGCCCGTGTGATCGTCTACAACTGCAACTGCCACACCTATCAACAAGTCATTGCCCTCTTTTGCGAAGTCATTCCCGGCATGACCCCCGCAAAAGCATTCGAGCTCGCCTGGCGCATCGACCATGAAGGCAGCGCTACGGTCTATCAAGGTGAGTGGAAGACGGCCGAAGGCATCGCGAAGTTTCTGGCCGGCGGTGGGCTACGGGTCGCGCTCCAATAACAAGAAAGGGGCAGGCGATGCTCTCGCCTACCCCTCCCGTTCGTCAATATTGGTGCGTTAGGACGGTTACCGGTGCGAAACTTTCCGGCGAGGCCGTGCTTTGCTGGTGGCAGCCCGCTGAGTGGATCGCGCCGACCGTTGGGTGACCTTCTTCCGAACGGAGGCCTTCGGCTTCGCATGGCTCTTCCCGTCCTTCTGATGCGCGGTGGGCCAGGCCGGAATCCGGCTGGGCTTGCTCAGAAGTTCGCCGCTATACACCCGAACCTGGTACAGTTCGAAAAGCTTGGTGATCGCCTTCGGATCTCCCTTGCGGGCCGAGTTCAAGAGTCGGCGCCGCTGATTCAATTCTTCTTCTTCAGTGTGGGACGCTGCTCGTCGTTCCATATCCCCCCTGACCTTTCTCCAGCCCACTCCTTTGGGTTGGACTTCGTAATGCTGAGATAGAATGGCAGAATATATACTAAGAGCCCTCATTTTTCCAGCAAAATGGGCATTTTTACTGCACAAGGCCTTAAATGGGGCTCTTCAAACCTGTTGACAGTGAACGCAAGTTATTGATATTGCAACAATATGTTTGATTGCGGTGTTCCGCATACAATCGAAGCCGCGACTGTAGGTTGTCCCAGGCGAAAACCGGCGATATAATCGCCTGCCCTTTCATGCGCACAAGATAACGCCCCATGACAAAAAGGAGCCTAACCGATGGAAATGTATAAGCGAGAAGAAGGAAAGACCGACGTCCAGGACGACCCCAAAGCCCGCGCCCTCTTAAAAGGGGCCTTCGAAAAGACCTCCCGCTGGCAACCGGACTTCAAAGGGTTCACCGCCGACCTGACCGTGAACGTGAACGGCAAGGAAATCCGGGGCAGCGTCACTGTGAAAGGACCGCGCGACGTCAGCGTCAGTCTGCCAGACCCGGAAGTCCAGAAGTGGGCGGAAGGCCAGATCGGCATGATCGCCGTCCACCGAGCCCCACGCAAATTCGAGGAGGCGGACGGCAAGTACTCTCTGACTTTGGGAGAAGATCGCGACCATCCGCTCGGCCCCAAGCTGACCATCCATGGGGACGGGATGCACTCGTACTACCGGGTCAAGGGCGACCGGATCACCCAGATCAACCGCAAGATGCCGCACACGGCCTTCACGATCAACGTGGAGGACAGCGCCCTGACCAAGGACAACAAGTTCCTCACCACCCGCTACACGGTCTATTACTACAACCCGCAGGACAGCAAGCTCACCAACGTGGAGAGCTTCATTGACACCCACACCCGCATCGGCTCGTCGGACTTGCCGGCCGGCCGACAAATTATCACCTACGAGAACGGAGAGGTGGCTGCCAGGTCTCTTACATTTAAAAACCACAAGATGCTGTGAGCATGGATCTTCGCAAGCAGTTCCCACGCAGCCCCAAAGACAAGCTGGTCGGCTATGTGCACTTAGCCCGGATGATCGACAAGTGCCGGGCGACATTGGCCAGCACGCAGGGCGAGTACAAATACCCCTGCCCGATGGACCAACGGCTTTTGGATTTTGCCGGCATCACAGCGGAGCAGTTCACAGAAGCGGCCCGCGGCATGACGGACCCAGCCCTGGCCGAGTGGTTCAAGAAGAGCGCCACATCGCACAGTCCCGCCGAAATTGAGCAATGGAACGCACGGTTCCTGACCTGGGAGCCGGACACAGAAGAAAAGCGGGTCTACTTCAAAAAACTGCGCGATGCGGTGGACCCAAGCAGGCCCGACATCACCGCCTGGGCCGACCTGCTGGACTTGGATGAAAAACGACCTGTGCCGAAACGAACGGCGAACGTGAGGGGATAAGAATGGAACTCGTGAAATGGATGGGTCTGCTGACTCTGGCCGTGATGATCAACGGGAACGTCCTCGCGGTCGCCGAAGACCTGCCCCGCGAAGCGGTCCTGCCTCTGGCCCTGGCCAACAAGGCCGCGGCGGCTGCGGTCGAGAAGTGCAAGCAGGACGGTTACAAAGTGAGCACCTCCGTCGTGGACAAGGCGGGCGTGCTGAGGGCCTTCCAACGGGGCGACGGAGCCGGACCACACACGGTGGATAGCAGCAGAAAGAAGGCCTACACGGCCGCGAGCCTGGGCAGGACCACGAGCGAACTGGGTGAACTCGTCGTCAAGATGCCGCACCTGCAAGCCATAGGAAAGATGAACGAGAGCATCATCATCCTGGGTGGTGGGCTCCCGATTCAGTTCGGCAATGAAGTCGTCGGCGGGATCGGCGTCGGCGGCGCCCCAGGCACCCAGCTCGACGACGCCTGCGCCCAAGCGGGTCTGGATGCGATTGGGGCGGTATCGAAAGTAGCTGGAACGAAATAGGCGACTCTGCGTGAGTTCATATACAGAGCGATACGTGGCCTTTCTTGATGTTTTGGGCTTCCGTGATTTAATTCACCAGTCTGTCGGTCAGAATGCACCAGTCACCGTGGATCAGATCTGCTCCATATTAGACATCCCGCCGCCAATTGGCGAAGACAAGATGATCCTTGGACGTATCGGAGATATATCAAGGTCTGGCCATCGATTGACCGCTTTTTCAGATAGTATTGTCCTCACGACAGATCCCACCGAACAGGGGCTAATGCACTTGCTCCATCATGCGGCAAAGATCGGCTTTAACTTGGCTCGCCTCAACGCTCTATATCGAGGGGGTGTAGTGCGAGGGCTCGTTTACCATGACGACCAACAAGTTTTCGGTCCAGCAGTGGTCACTGCGCATGACATAGAGAAACATGGAAAATGGCCACGTGTTGTTCTGAGCGAGGAAGTCATACGAGCAGGCCGCTCGGCCGAAGAACCTGTCAGGACCGTGTTTAGCCGTCTTACCCGAGTTGACGATGATGGGAAAGTATTTGTTCACTATTTGAGAGTTCTTCGCATGGTTGCAGATATGAGTGGGCCCCTCCCCGCTGATATGCGCACCATTCATGAAGGAATTACTTCGTTCATAATGAACGAACTTTACCGACTTAAAGATAGGCCAAATGATAGGGAAAAGGTCGAGTGGTTCCGATCCTACTTCCATTGGGCTATAAATGCGCCTACGCCTTAGACAGATAGCTACTGGCTATCTTACTGACTAACACTAGCTTACACTTCGCATGGTATGAGCGAACTAATTTACCATCCTAATCGTTACGCTTATTGCCGACCATTTATAAAAACTCTTCTCTCAATTTACAAACAAAACGCTGGAACGGGAACGCCGACAATGGAAGCTCTCAATGCCATTGGCGATTCTTATATGCAGCTATACAACACTGCCGTCCAAAAGATGCCTTTTGAGCAACGCCCAATGAATACGGGCTTCATGAGCAAAGAAGTATCGCTTTTTATGCACTTCGCAAGGTTCGAAGCAAATGGACGAAATATCTTTCACTTTCAACCCGCGCTTACCTCGCTTCTGCGGAAAACGGATGTGGACGATGTTCTGCTCCACACCATTAGGTTGCCATATGATTGTTTTCACATGACTTTTGAAAAGCAGCCAGACTTGAACCTTTGGGGACAAGGTTACTTCGTAGACGGGGCCTACATTTCAACAGTTTCAAGCAGGACAGCAAACATACTGCAAATTCTATTGACCACGCTTAGGACTGACCTCGATTATTCAACCAAGCCCAATTTTATATTGCATCCTGATCGTTACTATTATTTTTCTCTCGACCTTATTCCGAAAGAAACAAATGTAAAGACCGCGATTGAGAGATCTCTGAAAGAACATCAGCCCTTCAGCCCCAAGGATATTCCCGACACTACGGGCACTTATAGAGTTGAAGGTAAGACCATTTCGCTTATTGATCGAGGAAAACTTTCGCAGATTGAGGTTGCTGAAGAGAATCGACTGGGATTCCCGATCTTCCTCGAAGCAATCAAACTCGTCATCAATGGACTTTGCTATCTGTCTTCACAACATAAACAAGTCAACACTCGTTTTCCTGAAAGTGTACCAACGGCGCTCCTTCAGAAACTCCAAGCCACAAAAAGGCCTACTGAAATTTCAAGGACAACTCGCAAGCTCGCCAGTATGGGATATACGAGAATTCACTTCTGTGGTGATGAAATACAACGGGAAGCCAACTGCCTGCCCACCGGGCAAGAACTTCCCACTCATTGGAGAAGGGGTCATTGGAGAAATCAAGCCTTTGGTGAGCGATTTTCCGAGCATAAACTTCTGTGGATTAAACCTACGATGGTTCGCAAGGACAAAGGTGAACCTTCACAAGGCCACATCTATGAGGTTGAAAGCGCCGACAATTGACCAACCTGGTGCGTCGTTCGTCACCCCAGCGCTTCACTTCAGTCCTTCTCCGCCCATCCCCCCGCCGAAGCCGCATTGGCCGCTGTTACTGAGGAGATCCCTCAGGACACGCCCATGAGAACATCTTCGTCCGTCAGGTAACCGTGCGCCCGAGCGAAAGGCATCGCTTTGCGCCGGAGCCGCGCAAGCAGAAGCAATGAAAGCTGACGCCGCAGGGCGTCCCGCACCACCTCGCTTCGCTTGCGTTTAGAGCGGCGACAGACCCGGCCCAGCATTTGCGCCAACTCATCATCCAGCCTGACAGTCACTATGCGTTTCATGTGGTGAGATATTCTCGCAATGAGATCAGCCGAATCCCTCGATATTCCTTCAGGCCCAGCATCGCCTTATCGCCTGTGACGATGCAATCAGCCTCGCCCGCTTCGGCGCACTCCAGGATTCGGTTGTCCGGATCATCTGCGAACACCTTGACCTTGTGTTCTGGCCTTACCAACTCGCCCATTTCAGTTAATGTGACGGCCAGGTGGCTTAACGTGTCTGGATCATGACTAAATTTCCCGGCCAAGGTCGAGAGAACTTCATCAAGGATCGCTTTGGAGATCAGGAGATCGTCTGCGCCATCGAGGATTCGGAGCAAGGCTTTTTCGGCTTGGCTGCCCGGGAAGATCAACGCCGAAATGTAAATGTTGCTGTCAAACACCACCCTCACTTTTGAGCCAAGTACTTGCGAAGGTCTCGCTCCGTGAGGATTCCCTTCTCTCTGGCTTTCTTTGTCCAATAGCCCTGCGCAACGAAAAAACTCTGTTTGAGCCGTTCGCGCTTGGCCGCCCGCAATGCCTCCTGGATCACTGCGCTAACCGTCTTGCCTTCTTCGCGCGCCAGTTCATCCAGCTCTTTCGATAGCGCGGGAGGAAGAGAAATGGTTTTCTTGACAGCCGTGCTCATGGTGCACCTCCGGTATGAAAAAATCATACCACAGTCGCCCGCACCACACCAGTCAGGAGGACACAATCGAGCTTGCGCCCCCTACTTCAGCCCCTCTCCGCCCATCCCCCCGCCGAACCCGCCGAAGTTGCCGCCGAAGCCGCCCTGACCGCTGCCCCAATATTCGCCGCGGCGCAGACGGCCGAAGGGATGGCGTAAGTCCGGACGGCTGATCCACCAGAGAAAGGCCAGCGCGCCGAAGCCGGTGAAGAGGGTCAGAAAGATGCCCAAGCCCTTGAGATGCGAGCGGGGCGGATCGCCGACTCGGATCTCCTGCGCGGCTGAGGCCAGGGCCACGGAGGTTCGGTAGAGCCCTTCTTCAAACTGTCCATGCCGGAACGAGGGCTCGATGTACTGTGTGCTGACTTGTTCCAAGATCTTCGGCGTGATCACGCCCAACAGGCTCCGCCCCATCGTAATGGCCGCCTGTCTCTCCTCCACTGCCGCCAACACCAACACCCCATGGCCCCTCTGGGCGGTTCCGATCCCCCACCGTTGATAGAGAGCCTCCGCATAGTCGTTCGCGGTTTTGTACGGCTTGATCGTCTTGACCGTGACGATCACCATCTCGACGCCGGTCTTCCGTTCCAAATCCTGGCAGACGGACCGGATATTCGCCTTCCACTCGACCCCGATCACCCCCGCATGGTCTGTGACATAGCCCAGCGGTTCCGGCAGCGGTGTCTTCTCTCCCGGCAAGGCAAGCGCCGGACCGGCAGAAGCGGCCCATGCCAATATCACCACCCATGCTGTGACAAACGCCTTCACCATTTGCCTTCCGCTTTCAATTGTTCCACCCGTTGAATCACCCCTTCCAGCGAGGCGACATACCGGTCGAAGAGCCTTGGCACTTCCAGCGGCCCAGGCGTGCTCTGACCGCGCTTAAGGCTCAGCACTTCTTGAAATCCAGCCGGGTCTATGCCCAATTGGGCTTGGAGTTGATCGAAGAACCCCTCGCTCTGGGCCGGCACGGACAGGCCCTTGATCCGCAGGAGACCCCTCAGGCAGGGCAAGAGCGATGTCAGGGACAGGGGCAGGAGGATCAGGATGGCCTCCTGCTTGCCGCCGCCTTCGACGAATCGCTGCCGCAACCGGAGGAGATTGCCCCGGATTTCCTGCTTACATTGCAGACCAAGGTTGCGCTGATCCACGTGCAGCGAAGGAAAGGGATCGCGGCCGACGAGCAGCACATGCCGTTCCTTCATTTCCAGATATTCGAGCGGAAAGAGAGCCGCCGAGGCCTGTAACTCTTGCTGCGTCAAAAACAGCGGCACGACGATGCGCTCCTTACCCCAGCGTTTATGAATCTTCGCATACTGTTCCAGCAATGCCGTGTCCTGCTTCGCGAGTATGATGAGAACATTGAGATTGGACCGGTCCGGCAGGAACTCTCCGCCCGCAGCGCTGCCATAGAGAATGATCGCTTCCAAGGCCTGGCCGAAGAGTTTCGTCACCTCCTCAAGATAAGACCGGAGCGTTTGCCGCACCTCGGCCGGCAGGTGCTTGGGGATACCTTCTGTTGAATCCTGACTCATCTTCTATCTACGCCCCCCTTACCGTTGCGTCCGCCGGCAGCTGATCCGCATGGGGATCGGGCAGGAACCCGGCAATCATCAACCGATCCAACAGTCCAAACGGCGGCTCGGATCGAAACCCGGCCGTTGTGGCCAGCACCCGATAGCTCAGCCGCTTGTTGCGCTCCATGCCCTTGAACACCCGGTCGCGCAAATAGGCCAGCAAGGGATTGCCCGTGTTCCAGAACAGGACTTGCTCGTCCGCCAATTTCTGGAGCATGTCCACTTGCGGCCGACGGACCCGTTCGTACTCGGCCAAGGCCGAGGCCGACCAATCGTTGCGCTCCAACCACCGGGGGATGAGATCAGCCAGGGCCATCGCATCCACCATCGCTTGCATCCGGCCCTGCGAGGCATGGGGATTGATCGCATGGGCCGCATCGCCGATCAGCACGGCCCCATCGGCCACCCAAGTCTTGGCTTTCACCCGGCCTGTGGGCAGGTAGGCGGTCTGCTTCCAGTCCACCAGACTCTCGGCCATCGGCGCCAAAGTCGGATCAATGGCCAGCCATCGTTTTCGCAGCGCATCGAGTCCCGCGTCCTTGATCTGCTGCATGGACCCGGCCGGAATCATATAGAACAGATAGGCCTTGTCGCCTGCCGCCGGAAAGGCCCCGAGGATCGTCTTCTTCCCCACAAAATAGCGGGCCTCTTCCATGTCCTTGGGCCGCTCCAGGATGGCAATCAGATAGCCCTCCGGGTACATGTACAGCTTGGCTGCAATGCCCAGGGCTTCTCGCACGTGCGACCGAGCCCCGTCTGCTCCCACGACCAGCTTGGCCGAGACGGTCATGGGCCGACCGTCACATTCCACCTCCACACCGACCACGCGGCTCCCCTCGCGCAGCAGCTTCTTAAATGTCGCTCCGTAGCGAAGGCTGCCTGGGGCCCGAGTCTCCAGTTCCCTGAGAATCGCATGGTGGGCCACGTTCGGCAATGTCACCAGCGCCCGATTGTAGGGAGGGGGCAACATTCCATAGTCAATCGTACACAATCGTTCACACCCGCCCGCCCTGGGCGCGCCAAGACACGCCCCTTCCCGTGCGCCACCCACGCGGCAGAAGTGAAAATACCGCACCGGCCTCGTGGCATCCGCCGGGAGCTTGTCGAGCAGCCCCAGGCGATCCAAAATCTGCTGCCCGTTGGGCTGGAGAATCTCCCCCCGCAGGCCTCCGGGTGGCCCAGGCGCCTGCTCCAGGACCAGCGCCTTGATCCCCTTCTGCGCCAGCGCGAGACCCAGCACGGCCCCGCCTCCGCCTGCGCCAATCACCACCACATCCGTCCGTTCTGTCATCGCAGCAGCCACGAGGTCCTCATCGCCAGTCCCCATACCGGACTTGGTCTTTCCACATGGACAGGAACTTCTCTCGCGCGTGCACACTGGTCGCATGGTCGGTGATCACATCCAGCCGCTCGTCGTTGTACCGGTGGCCGCTGGTGGTCTGGTTCATCGAGCCGGAGGTGTTGATCTCGTCGTCGATGACCACTTGCTTCAAATGCATGAGCCCGTCGTGCTGGTTGACCTTGATGGGAATGCCGGCCAGTCTGAGCGTTTCCAGCGCCGCCCTCTGCTTGGGGTCCTTGAGTTTCTCCCGGTCGGTGATCACGCGCACATCCACCCCCCGCTTATGAGCTGTCACCAAGGCCTGGACCACCGGCGGAAAGGTGATGCCATACACCGCCACGTAAATGTATCGCTTGGCCTTGCCATAGAGGGCCACGAGCTTGTCGCCGGGCAAGTCCTCCGGCGCATAGTAGAGGTCGATCGTCGCAGCTTCGGCGGTTGGAAGCGAAGGGACCGGCAGGGCCCAGCCGATCCCCAACAGCCCCAACAGTAGAACCGGCACCAGGCGCCAGACAGGAAGAGATGTCATGTGTCAGTCTTCGAAGAGGTCGCGGAAGTGATCCTCGGACGATTCCCAGGCCTGCGGTGATGTCTTTTGAAGCCACTCTTTGAGGAACGCCTTCTGGCCGGGAGTCAGCATTTGCTTGATCTGATGCGAGCGACCCTGCAGCGGTTGCAGGAAGCCGGCCCGCTTGTTGAAGTCCAACGTGGCGGTGCGGACATAGATGTTCGTGTAGGCCTCGGGCGATTCGTCCCCGTCTCCCTGCACCCAGACGGAGAGAAACTTTTCCAGCTTGAGTCCGGCACTATCCAACGCCGGATCCTGGTCGTGAAACAGCTCGTTCTCGGACTCTTTCAGCGGCACCGCTTCGTTGTGTCGAAACAAGAAGTTCTGCTTCCACATGCAATCAACAATCCCCTTCGTTGAATCCTTTGCCCATCTCGTGCCTCGTACGGGCACGAAAAGTGGCCATACTGTAGGGGAAACCCTTGGAAAGTCAAGGCGGTCTCCTTGACAAGGGCTTGCTGAGTTTGTTAGCGTTTGAAACTTCTTTTCTCTCTCACGGACTCAGGAGCCGTTGCATGCAGGTGAAAATCAACGGGAAATCGGAGGAAGTCCAGGGTGCGACGGTTTTGGACCTCCTCAAAGCCAAGAATATCGACCCGCACATGGTCGCCGTCGAGTTGAACAACACGATGCTGGAACGAGACCATCTGGGGACCGCCCAAGTGAAGGACGGGGACCGCCTGGAGTTTCTCTTTTATATGGGAGGTGGCCGTTGACCGCTCGCTCCCACAAGACCATCGTCGAACTCATCGGCAATACACCGCTGGTGCGGTTGAACCGCCTGTCCCCCGAAGGCGGCGCCACGATTTACGCCAAGGTGGAGTACTTCAATCCCGGCGGCAGCGTGAAGGACCGCATCTGCCTCAACATGATCGACGAGGCGGAGCGGCAGGGCAAGCTCAAGCCGGGCGGGACGATCGTCGAGCCGACGAGCGGGAACACAGGGATCGGGCTGGCGCTCGTGGCCGCGGTGCGCGGATACAAGCTGATCCTGGTCATGCCCGAGAGCATGAGCATGGAGCGGGCGAGCCTGCTCTCTTCTTACGGGGCGCAACTGGTGCTGACGGCCGCCTGGGAAGGGATGAAGGGCTCGATCAAGGAAGCCGAGAGCATCGTGGCGCAGAACCCGTCCTATTACATGCCCGATCAGTTTTCCAATGCGGCCAACCCGGCCATGCACCGGAAGACGACGGCGTTGGAAATTTGGGAGGCGTTGGACGGCAAGATCGACGCCTTCGTGACCGCCGTCGGCACGGGCGGGACGATCACCGGCTGCGGCGAAGTGTTCAAGGAACGGAAGCCCCAGGTGCAGGTCATCGCGGTCGAGCCGGCCGGATCGCCGGTGCTCTCCGGCGGAGACCCGGGCCCGCACAAGATCCAGGGCATCGGCGCCGGGTTTGTTCCGAAAGTGTTGAACCGAAAAATTCTGGACCGGGTGATCACCGTGACGGATGACGAAGCTTACCAGACCTCCAAGCAGCTCGCGAAGAAGGAAGGGCTGCTCGTGGGCATTTCGTCCGGCGCCAACGTGTTCGCCGCCCAGAAAGTGGCCCAGGAATTGGGACCAGGGAAAAACGTGGTGACGATTCTCTGCGACACGGGCGAGCGGTACATCAGCATCGAGAAGTACTTTAACATTTGAGCCAAATGGTCAAAAAGTCGACAAGTCGGAAAGTCTTCAAGTCGCTCGGCCAAAGATTTTCTGCTTAACGACTTTCGGACTTTACAACTTTCGGACTCACAGATATGAACTTCACCGACGAACAGATCACGAGATACAGTCGGCATATCCTCCTGCCCGAGGTGGGCGGGAAGGGGCAGAAAAAGATCGCCCAGTCGAAGATCCTGATCGTCGGGGCCGGCGGCCTTGGCTCCCCTGCCGCCTTCTATCTGGCCGCGGCCGGCGTGGGCACCATCGGATTGATCGACAGCGACCTGGTGGACCTCTCGAACCTCCAACGGCAGGTCATTCACCAGACCCCGGACGTCGGTCGCTCCAAAGTGATCTCGGCCAAGGAGAAGATCGAGGCGATCAACCCGGACGTGAAAGTCCTCACCTACGAGGACCGACTGGTGGCCAAGAACGCGTTGGACCTGATTCGCGCTTACGATGTCGTCATCGACGGCGTGGACAACTTCCCGGCCAAGTTCCTGATCAACGACGCCTGCTTCTTCGCCGAGAAGCCGTTGGTGCACGGCGGTATCCTGCGGTTCGACGGGCGCGTCACGACGATCATCCCGAAGAAGTCAGCCTGCTACCGGTGCGTCTTCAAGACCCCGCCGCCCCCGGGCCTGGTCGCGAGCTGCCAGGAAGCCGGCGTGATCGGCGTGTTGGCCGGGATCATCGGCACTCTCCAGGCCACGGAAGCCCTGAAGCTGGTACTGGGCATCGGCCGGCCGCTCACCGACCGGATGCTGGACTTCGACGCCCGCCGGACGACGTTCCGGGAGATCAAGACCAAACGGAACCCGAACTGCCCGCTCTGCGGTTCTCATCCGACGATCACGGAACTGTTCGACCATGAGCCGGAAGTCTGTGCCGTTCGGACCTAACTGGTGGTGATGTCATGGCCAAGATGAAAGCGCTGATCTGCCGGGAATGCGGGAAGGAATACCCGACCAAGGCGATCCACGTCTGCGAGCTCTGCTTCGGCCCGCTGGAAGTGAAATACAACTACGAGGAGATCAAGCAGAACATCTCCCGCAAGAAGATCGAGTCCGGACCGCACAGCATGTGGCGGTATATCGACCTGTTGCCGGTCGAAGGCGCGCCCTCCGTCGGCCCCCATGCCGGCTTCACCCCCATGGTGCGGGCGAAGAACCTGGGCGCCTTCCTGGGCCTGGACGAGCTGTACATCAAGAACGACACGGTCAATCACCCGACCCTCTCCTTCAAGGACCGGGTCGTGGCCGTGGCCCTGACCCGGGCGCGTGAACTGGGCTTCGAGACCGTCGCCTGCGCCTCGACCGGCAACCTGGCTAATTCCGTGGCGGCCCATGCGGCGGCCGCCGGCATGCGCTGCTACGTGTTCATCCCCGGCGATCTGGAAGCGGCCAAGGTGCTGGGCAACCTGATCTACAAACCCAACGTGGTGGAAGTCGAGGGCAACTACGACGACGTCAACCGTCTGTGCAGCGAGATCGCCGGCGAGCACAAGTGGGCCTTCGTGAACATCAACATCCGGCCCTACTATGCCGAAGGGTCCAAGACCCTGGCCTTCGAAACCGTGGAGCAGCTGGGCTGGCAGGCGCCGGACCAAGTGGTGATCCCGATGGCCTCCGGTTCCCTGCTGACCAAGATCAAGAAGGGCCTTCAGGAAATGGAGACCTTGGGGCTGATCGGCAAGGTCAAGACCAAGATCAACGGAGCCCAGGCGGAAGGCTGCTCTCCGATCTCGACCGCCTTCAAGGAAGGGCGCGACTTCTTCAGGCCGGTGAAACCGAAAACCATCGCCAAGTCGCTGGCGATCGGCAACCCGGCCGACGGCTACTATGCGTTGAAGGCGACGGCCGAAACCGGCGGGGCCATGGACATGGTGTCCGACGAGGAAGTGGTCGAGGGGATCAAGCTGCTGGCGCAAACCGAAGGCATCTTTGCGGAGACTGCGGGCGGCGTGACCATCGGAGTCCTGCAGAAGCTGGTCAAGCAGGGCATCATCAAAAAAGGCGACGTGACCGTCGCCTACATCACCGGCAACGGGTTGAAGACGCAGGAAGCGGTGATCGACGCGGTCGGCCGCCCCGTCCGCATCCAGCCCAGCCTGGTGAATTTCGAACGAACCTTTAAGATGGGGAAGAACGGAGGGGCCGACGCATGATCAAGGTCCGCATCCCGACCCCCTTGCGCCCGTTGACCAAGGGCCAGGGCGAAGTCGAGGCAAAAGGAGCCAACATCGAGGAGATGGTCAACCATCTGGAAGGCGCGCACCCGGGCATCAAGGGCCGGCTCTGCGACGAGAAGGGCGAGCTGCGCCGGTTCGTGAACATCTACGTCAACGAAGAAGACATCCGGTTCCTCAAGGGCAAAGACACGATCTTGAAGGACGGGGACGAAGTGTCCATCGTGCCGGCGATCGCGGGAGGCAACTAAATGCCCAGCTTGCGCTTCCACATCCGATTCCCGGAGCAAAAGATCAAGGAGCCGATCATTTACCAGATCGGCCATGAGTACAAGGTCGTCACCAACGTCCGGCGGGCCGACGTGCGCGAGACCACCGGCTGGATGGACGTGGAGCTGACCGGCGAGACGGGCGAAATCGAACGGGCGGTCGATGGACTCAGAAAGAAAGGGGTCCTCGTGGACCCGATCGAGCTGAACGTCGTGGAGTAAGGGCCGCACCGATGGAATTCACCGACGCACAAGTCCAACGCTACAGCCGGCACATCATCCTGCAGGACGTGGGCGGCAAGGGACAGAAGAAGCTGGCGCGCGCCAAGGTCCTGGTGATCGGGGCCGGCGGGCTCGGCTCCCCTGCGGCGCTCTACCTCGCGGCGGCCGGCGTGGGCACGATCGGTCTCGTGGACGGGGACGTGGTGGACCTGTCCAATCTTCAGCGGCAGATTCTCCACACGACCGCGACGCTCGGCCAGCCGAAGGTGGAGTCCGGACGCAAGATGCTGGCGGCGCTGAACCCGGACATCACGATCAAGACCTATCAGGAGAACGTGTCGGCCGACAACATTATGGGGCTCCTACACGACTACGACATCATCCTGGACGGGTCCGACAACTTCTCCACCAGGTTTCTCGTGAACGACGCCTGCTTCTTCGCCAAGAAGACGCTCGTCTCCGGCAGTATCTTCCGGTTCGAGGGTCAGCTCACGACTATCAAGCCCCATGAAGGCCACCCATGCTATCGCTGCCTCTATCCGGAACCGCCCCCGGCCGGCTTGGTCCCCAACTGCCAGGAAGCCGGCGTCCTGGGCGTGCTGGCCGGCACGATCGGCGTACTGCAGGCCTCCGAGGCCATCAAGGAAATTCTCGGCATCGGCGAGACGCTGGCCGACCGGCTGCTGCTCTACGACGCGCTGGAAATGAAGTTCCGCAAGCTGGGACGTCCGAAGGACCCGGACTGCCGCCTCTGCGGCCCCAATCCGACTATCACCAACCTGCTCAGCGACTACACCGTCTCGTGCAGTTTGTGACGTGTCGCTTCTGAAGATTCCCCGCCAGATCCTCGACGAGATGGTGGCCCACGCCCGCGCGCTGGATCCCTACGAATGTTGCGGTCTGCTGGCCGGCACGGACGGAGCCGTGTCGAGACACTATCGCATCACCAACACCGTGGCGAAGGACGCGCAGGCGGTGGAGGTGTTCGACGCGGCCAACGTCAAGCAGCTCGCGGACCTGTCGGAGGCCCAAAAAGCCGAAGTCGCCTACTTCATGGACCCCAAGGAGATGCTCGCCGCCTTCAAGGACATGCGGGAACGGAGCCTCGACCTCGCGGTGATCTACCATTCCCACACCCATTCGCCCGCCTATCCTTCCATGACCGACGTGGGCCTGGCCCTCTATCCGGACGCGGCCTATCTCATTATCTCCCTTGAACTCAAGGCTGCGCCAGACTTGCGGATGTATTCCATCAAAGGCCAGCAAGTCACCCAGATCGAGTTTCAGGCGATTTGAACCTCGGCGCAACCCTGCCCGTTCGTCGAGCCAAAATCCAGTAGACCGTTCCCGCGAACGATGCCATAATAATTCCAAACTTCTTCAGGGAGGGTCCCGTGCAGATCGCTACCCACTTTTTTCGATTCTTCCTGGCCGCTATGGTACTGGCCTGCTTCTCCTGGGTCGTGCCGGCCGCCGCGGAGGACAAGAGCATTTATAGTCCGATCATCTTCGTGGACAAGGAGAAAGGCTTCATCGTGGTGTCCAACTCGGGGGCGGTCTTCGGCGTGGAGGTTCCCGAGGCGGCCAAACCACATCTCGACAAGCTGCCGGTGTCCGGTATGCTGGACATCGTGGTGGAAGTGAGGCCCGGAAACGCGCCGCTGCTCAAAACCTGGAAACTTGCAGCGGGCGACTCGGCCTGCAAGATATTCGACGGGAAGACCTGCAAGTAGGCAGAAGGGCGGCAAGTCGAAAAGTCTGAAAGTCATCAAGTCAGAACAATCGGCGGCAACCCAACATTCTCGATTTTCTAACTTGTGGACTTTCAGACTTCGGATTATTCGGAACTGCCGAGCATATCGTCGATCAGCGGACGGTTGATGTCGGTACACCCCAGACAAATCGCGTCGAAGAGCGCTTCGTGATCGGCGACGTAGTTGCGGCCGTCCACCAGCTTGTCGGCAAGCACGTGCTCATGGCACGTGTCGCAGAGCATCATGAAGCCCCGCATCACGGACACGGTCTTTCGCCCGGCACTCCCTTGCATGTTTTTATCTCCCGGCCCGATGAGACAGAGCTACACGGACCCCTTCATTTGCGCATGCCAGAAATCCTCGGTCTCCAACTCGATCCCGCATCGGGGACATTCGTAGGGTTTGTCCGGCGGGGGGACTGAGAGCGACGTATTCTGAACCTGCCCCAGACAGACGTGAAAAAAATGCCCCCTGGCATGCTCGCTATCCAACGGTTCGTTTTCGTACAACAGCACCATCGCTCCGACTCCTGATTTCACCAGGCCAAAGTATACCCATCCATTGCTCGTATCCGCAACCGGATACGCCGGGGCACGCTTGACTATGCGGGCCATACCAAGCTGCTCGCACAGATGCGATAGATAGGTGGACCGGAACGCGGGGTTGGTTGTGCGGAGCTAGACCTGAAACTGAGCCTCGTAGAGGCCGGTATAAAGACCGCCTCGCGCCAACAGCGCTTCATGGGGCCCCTCCTCTACAATCCGGCCCTGCTCAACCACCAGAATCCGGTCCACGTCATGCAGGGTGGACAGGCGATGGGCGATGATGAACGTGGTTCGCCCTCGGGTCAGCACGGCCAGCGCTTCCCGGATCTTCACTTCGGTCTCGGTGTCGATATTGGAGGTCGCCTCGTCGAAGACCACGATCGGCGGATCCTTCAGCAATACCCGCGCGATGGACACCCGTTGTTTCTGGCCGACCGACAGCTTCACGCCCCGCTCTCCGATCCAGGTGTCATAGCCCTCCGGCAACGAGGCAATAAACTCATGGGCGCGGGCCGCGCGGGCCACCTCCTCAAGCCGGTCCTGGCCGGCGGCCAGGTCTCCATAGGCAATGTTCTCCCGCACCGTGCCGTTGAAGAGAAACGGCTCCTGCTGCACCAGGCCGATCTGGCCGCGCAAAAAAGCCAGGGGAAGGGTGCGGATGTCATGGCCGTCGATCACGACCGCCCCTCCCCGCACATCATAGAAGCGCATGAGCAGCTTGAGCATCGTGCTCTTGCCGGCCCCGCTGGGACCGACCAACGCAATACGTTCCCCCGGCTTGACGGCCAGCGAGACCTCGCGGAGGATCGGCACATCCGGCCGGTAGTGAAACAACACCCGCTCGAATTGCACCGCCCCGACCAACCGCCGGCTGGGCGAGACGGCCCCCGGCCGGTCGCCGACTTCGGGCTGTTGATCCAGAATCTCGAAGACCCGTTCGCTGGCGGCCAAGGCATGCTGCAGCATGTGATTCACCGAATGGATCTGGTTGATCGGCACGTAAAACAGCGCCAGGTAGGACAGAAACATCACCAGCTCACCGACCGTGAGGACGCCGCTCAGAACCTCGCCGGCCCCGTACCAAAGGATCAACAGACTTCCGAGACTGCCCACAAAGATCATGCCCGGTGAATACACCGACCAGAGACACATGGCCTGCAGGTTGCTCTCGCTATATTGACGGCTGATAGCGCCGAATCGCCGTTCTTCGTAGGCCTGCCGGTTGAATCCCATCGTCTCCCTGATGCCCGAGAGGGCATCCTGGAGATAGGCGTTCAGGTCGGCCGCGTGCTTGCGGATCTGGTGGTAATAGCCATGCACGCGCTTCGTGAAGAACATGGCGGAAAGGATCAGCACCGGGATCGGGAGCATGGAGAGCAGTGCCAGCTTCCAGTTCAGCGCGAACAGCATGACCGTGATGCCGGTGAG
Source organism: Nitrospirota bacterium (assembly GCA_004296885.1). NCBI lineage: Bacteria > Pseudomonadati > Nitrospirota > Nitrospirota bacterium. Next base: position 184,979 of record SCVN01000015.1, read on the forward strand.
GGTCAACGAAGCCGTGAGCATCCCTTCGAGGCCGTCGATGAAGATCCGTTCGACGTGCTCCGTATCGTTGGTGACCCGCGACATGATCTCGCCGGTGGAGCGGCTCTCGTAGTAGCTCACTGAGAGCCGCTGCAGGGCGGCAAACACCTGCTCGCGCAGCTCATGCACCACCCGCTGCTCCAGCGTGTTATTGAAGCGGATACGGAGGGAGGCGAACACATTTTTCAACGCATAGGCAGCCAGCAGGCCGGCGATCACCCGGGGCAGAAGATCCGGGCGGCGGGCCTGGATCACATCGTCGATGACGACCTTGATCAGCCAGGGCGGCACCAGCTCCAGCGCCGTGACCAGGCAGGCACAGAGCAGCGTGAACAGGGCCAGCGCACGATAGGGTCGGAGATAGCGAAGGACTCGCAGGAGAGATTTCACGGGCAAGCAGGAACGGTGAATGATGAACGATGAACGTGCGTCAGAGGCGGGATGTAACGACAGTGTCCGCGAGGCCGAACTCTACATTCCGCATTCATCATTCACACTTCAAATCTAGATGACAGAGGTCGGTTCCTTCCGCCAGTATTGATCGAATTCCTCGAGCTGGGTGAGCGTGGAGAGGTCGGCCATCCGATCCAGGAACAGCTTGCCGATGAGGTGATCCATCTCGTGCTGGATGCACACGGCGAACAGGCCGGTCGCATCGAACTCCACCGCCGCCCCCTGCCGGTCCAGCGCGCGGACCCGGACCATCGAGGGCCGCGTCACCTTTCCGCGGAGCCCGTCTACACTGAGACAGCCCTCCCACATCTCCTCCTGTTGAGGACCGTAGTAGACGATCACCGGATTGATCAGCACGGTATCCGGAAACCCGCCCTCTCCCGGGCACCCCATGACGAGGAGCTGCTGGGAACGGGAGACTTGCGGCGCCGCCAACCCGATGCCCTCCTCTTCGTGCATGGTTTCGAACATGTCCTCGATGAACTGCTGCATCGCCTTGGATCGGATCTCAGCCGGATCCACGGGGCGGGCAAGTTGCCTGAGAACCGGATTGCCGACTTTCGCAACGGGCAGGACCGCCATCACTGCTGCTCCTTGCACAAGCTACGTCACGCAAGGTGCCACCACCTTGCGCACATTTTATAACACAGGCCCCCGCGGAGCCGCAACCAAAGGCCCGGGCAAGAATCCACGTGATAAATCAGCCGGTTCAGCCCTGGGGCTGCGGATTTTTCGGACGGCGCGGATCGGGCAGCTCAAAGGTATCCCGGACCGACGTCCACCAGTCCGCCCATTCCTGGGCCCATTCCTGGCGATTCTCCTTGCTGGAGGAGTCCCAGTCGTGGATCTCGCTCTCATGTCTTGTCAACAGCCAAAGCGAGTGAATGGCCGAGATCGACACGAACCGCTCCGGATCGGAGAGCAGACCGATCAAGACTGGCACGACGGCCTTCTGCCGGACATACCGCGCTTCGAACGCCGCCACCTTCCTGACCGAAGCATTTTGGTCCTTGGCCATCGCCTCGATCGCCGGCGGCGCCAGGGCCGGGTTGAGCCGGACGGTGGCCCGCAAGGCATGCTCGCGCACACGGGGCATGTCATTCGATTCTTTGGCGGCCTCCACCAACGCCGGCGCCGCGCTGGGATCCTTGATCATCAGAAGGGTTTCGATCGCGTTGTACCGGATTCTGGGGCCCGGCATCGTCAGGGCTTTGATCAGCACCGGTACCGCGGGCGCCCCCAAGTGGACGAACTCCCCCATCGCCCAAAATTCCTGTTTCCCTTCCAACAGCGGCAGGAGCGCCTCGGCGCGCTTCAGCTCCTCCGGCCCAAGCGGCTGGTTGGACGGAGGCACCGAGGTCGCTGGCCCCGCTTCCACCTTGGGCGGCAGATCGTAAGGCATCTGCACCGGAACGGGGCGGGCCCACTCCCCTTCCTCGCCCGTCGCCCCGACAAGCCCGGGGCACAATATCACCGCGCTGCAGAGGAGAATGGTGCGCAAATCGCACCCCTCCCGCTGCTTGTGCCGGCTCCGACAAAATTTCATGAACGCCATCGCCAAAATTCCTTTCGACCGTTCGTTGTCGTTTCCAAACTATTCGTCCCCTGGCTGTAGTTCCAATGGTTCGGCAACCCGCGCTTCCCGTTCTCCGCTTCGCCCACGATACACAAGCTGGTAGAGAACCGGCAAGACCATCAGGATCAGCACGGCGGAGGTGAGCATTCCGCCGACCACCACGCGGGCCAACGGCTGCTGAGATTGCGCCCCGATCCCGGTGGCCACCGCCGCCGGGAGCAGCCCGATGGCGGCCGCCAGGGTCGTCATCAGCACGGGACGCATCCGGACCTCCGCGCTCGTCAAGATCGCGGTCCGCAGGTCATGTCCCTCTTCCAAGAGGTCGCGAATCCGGACAATCAGAATCAGACCGCCCTGGATCGCGACCCCGAAGAGAGAGATGAACCCCACCGCGGCGGAGATGCTGAAGTCGGTGCCCGTGAGCACCAGCGAAAAGACGCCGCCGATCAGCGCGAACGGCACCGCGATGAACACCAGCACCGCATCCTTGAGCGAGTTCACCGCCAGGTATACGAGGAACAGCACGATCACCAGGCTGATCGGTACAATCGTGGCCAGCCGTCTCTTCTCGTCCTGCAGTTGATCGTACTCCCCGTGCCATTCGATCCGGTATCGCTCGGGCAGCTGCACCTGCGTGCGGATCCGGGCTTCCGCGTCCTTCACCGTGCTTTCCAGATCGCGGCCTCGGACGCTGAACTTGATCGGGATATAGCGTTCGCTGTTCTCTCGATAAATGATGAACGCCCCGGTTTGATTGGTGATCTCGGCCAGCTGCTTGAGGGGAATCCGCGCCCCTTCCGGCGTGCTGACCTGGATATTTCCGATCGTCTCCATATCCTGGCGGAACTCCGGCAGGAACCGGACCACCAAGTCGAACCAGCGATCCCCTTCATAAACCTGTGTTACCGCCTGCCCTCCGATCGCCGCCTGCACGACGCTGTTCACATCCGCCACCTGCAGTCCGTACCGGGCACACTCTTGCCGATCCACCTTGATGACCAGGTTCGGTTGCCCCAGCAGTCGGAAGATGCCCAGGTCCTTCACGCCCGGCACCTGCCGCATGACCTTCTCGATCTCGACGGCCTTCTCTTCCATCAACTTGAGGTCTGTCCCAAACAGTTTGATGGAGTTCTCGCCTTTGACCCCGGACATCGCCTCCTGAACATTGTCCTGGATAACCTGGGAAAAGTTGAAGTTCACCCCGGGGATCTTCGCGAGCTCCCCTTCGATCTCCTCGATTAGCTTATCCTTCGAGCTCACTTCCAGCCGCCATTCCTTTTTTGGCTTGAGGCTGACCAGAAATTCGGCGTTGGAAAAGCTGGTGGGATCGGTGCCATCGTCCGGTCGGCCGAGTTGCGAGACCGCCCGGTCCACCTCGGGGTAGCGGCGGAAAATACCGCGGATTTCTGCGGCCAAGCGGTCCGCCTGTTCGAAGGAAATGTCCACCGGCATCGTGGCGCGGACCCACAGATTGCCTTCTTCCAGCGCCGGCATAAATTCCCCGCCCAGAAAGGGCACCACCGCCAGCGCAACCAGCAGCAGCGCAACCGCCACACCGACCACGATGAACTCGTGGCTGAGGGCCCAGTGCAGTGCGTCCAGATAGACGCGCCGAATCCAGCGGACCGGGGCCGTTTCCTCCTCGCTGATGTGCCCCGTGAGCAACAACGAACAGAGCGCCGGAGCGAGCGTGAAGGCCATCAGCAAGGCCCCGGTCAATGCGAAGCCATAGGTCAGCGACATGGGGGCGAATATCTTGCCCGGTACGCCGGTCATCGTGAACAGCGGAATGAAGGCGACCACGATGATCGTGGTCGCGAAGAAGATCGGGCGGCCGACTTCCCGCGCGGCCCGCATAATGTGCATCGGGACCGTCAAGCCTGGCCCGGCTCGGTGGGACAGGTGGGCGAAGATGCTCTCCACCATAATGAGCGTGGAGTCCACGATGATGCCGAAGTCGATGGCACCGAGCGAGATCAGGTTGGCCGATTCTCCGACCAACACCATCATGCTGAACGTGAACAACAGCGCCGCCGGCACCGTCAAAGCCACGATCACCGCGGTCCGCATATGTCCCAGGAACACGTAGAGGATGATGAAGACCAGCACGATCCCGCTGATCAGGATGTCCATAACGGTCTCGACCGTGGTGTGGATCAGCACCGTCCGATCGTAAAAGGTCTTCACCTGCACGCCCTTGGGCAATTTCCACGTGTTCAGTTCTTCCACCTTTGCCTTGACCTTCTCGAGCACCGGGAGTGCCTTGGAGCCGCGGGCGAGCAGCACCACCCCTTCCACCACGTCATCCCGATCGTCGATGCCGACCTTGCCCAGGCGGACCCGGTGTCCGACGCTGACCTTGCCCAAATTCCGGACATAGATCGGCGTCCCATCCTTTTCGGCCACGACGACGTTCTCAATATCGTCGAGGCTGTCGATCAGTCCGACGCCCCGCACGTTGAAATTTTGCGCCCCCGCGGTGAGGTAATTGCCGCCGACATTGGCATTGCTGTTGGTCAACCCCGTCATCACTTGGGGCAAGTTCACGCCGTAGCTAATCAACGCACCGGGGTTGAGATCGACATGATATTCCTTGGTCGTCCCACCGAACGCCGTCACATCGATCACGCCCGGCACCCGCTTGAACTCCCGTTGCAGCTTCCAATCCTGCAGGGTTTTCAGCTCGGTGAGAGAGGTTCCGTTTCCGACCAGCTCGTAGCGATAGATTTCGGCAATGGCCCACCAGGGAGACAGGGTCGGCTGAGCCGGGTCCGGGAGATTGAGCATCGACAGGCGGTTGAGCACCTCCTGCCGGTCCCGGAAGTACTCGGTGCGAAAATCGAAGTACACCTTGATGTCGTTGAGACCGAAAATGGACAAGGACCGGGTGTCAGAAAGCCCCGGCATGCCGGCCAGGCCGATTTCAATGGGGATGGCGATCTGACGTTCGATCTCCTCCGCGGACCACCCGGGATACTGGGTGATGATCTCGACCATCGGAGGCGACGGGTCTGGGTAAGCGACCACGTCAAGGATATGGAAGGCGTAAAGCCCCCCAAAGAGCAGCAGCAGGCCGAGGGCGCAGACAAAGAATCGTTGCCGGAGGGCGAACTCAACGATGTGTGGAATCATCGGATTGCACGGATGGGTGAACGATCGGACGGGAACCGCTCGGCAGACATCATCCTTTGACCTCCTGGCCTTTGACCAAGACGGCCCCTTTGGTCACGATTCGCTCCCCCGGTTTGAGCCCATCCACCACCCGCACCTGGTCTCCCGAAGCCGTCGCGATCTTGACCTCGCGCTTGAGATACTTGCCGTCTCCTTGCACGACGTAGACGAAATGCTTGCCGTCCGCTTCCAAGACCGCTTCCTTGGGCACGGTCAGGAAGGCGCTGGCATCGCCGACCTGGATGTGCAGACGGGCGAACATTTCAGGCTTGAGCTTGTGCTCCACATTGGTCACCCAGGCCCGGACCTTGATGGTCCTGGTGTTGGGGTCCACGACATCGCCGATCGCCGCAATGGCGCCGGGGAAGTTGGTAGTGGGATAGGCCTCCACGGTCACAACCGCCACCTGCCCGACGTGGACCAGATCCAAGTCCCGCTCGTACACATCGGCCACGACCTGAAGATTGTCCAAGTCCGCCACCGTAAACAGCACCTGGGACTGGTCGCCGCCCACGATGGAGCCGGGCGTGACGGTCCGCTCTACCACCGTGCCGGTCAGCGGGCTCTTCATGTCGAACCGGGCCGTGATCTTTTGTTCGGCCAACGGCTTGTCCAATTCCCCGGCCGGAACCCGCAGCGAAAGGAGCCGTTCCTTCGCCCGACGAAACTCCGCTTTCGCCTTGACCAGGTCGTTCTCCGCTTGTTTGTAATCCTTGAGGGGAATCGCCTTGTTCTCGTACAAGTCCTTGGCCAGATCATAAGCACGGATGGCAAAGTCCATGTCGGACGCTTCCTTGATGAAATCGGAATAGGCGGAGGTGATGTCCGGGCTGTCGATGATCAGCAGCACATCTCCCGCCTTTACCCGATCGCCCAATTTAGCCCGCACCTCCAAGACCCGTCCCTGCAGGGGAGAGGAAATGCGCGAGTAGCGGTCCTCCCCATACGCAACCTTTCCGGACAGGGTCACGACCGGATTGACCTGGCTCGTTGAGACCACGGCGGTTTCGATGCGTCCCTGCCCGGTTCCGGAGGGAGCGGGAGCAAGGTGGGGGGTCGCCGCGCTGGACGCGGTCGGCTCTTCATGCTGCCCGCAGGACGACAGCAGCAGGAACGGCGCGATCCACAAAACTGAACGAAGCCATCGGATCATGATGTAATCTCCCGCCCGACTGCACTTTCCAACAGGAACACGTTTCGGAGATAGCTATACAGCGCCTCGATATAGCTCTGTTGAATCGTCCGCGACGTCCGGGCCGCGTCGAGCAGGTCCAGGATGGTGGCTCCACCCCGCTCGTAAGCCCGCTCCACGATGGTCAAGGTCGAGCGGGCGTCCTCCAAAACGCCGGCCCGGTAGGCCTCCACCAGCCGACGACTTTGCACCAAGTTGATATAGGCCACGTCCACCTGGGTCTCGACCTGAATCAAGGTCTTGCGAAGATCCGCCTCGGCCTGCTGCACCGAGACTTCGGCTTGCACGATGCCGCCCTGATTGCGATTGAACAGGGGCAACGGCACGCCCATGTTGAGCACCACCTGTTGCTGGTTGTCCGGACCGTGAGCCCCCTGAAGCGCATAGCCACCCCCAATGGTAATGTCCGGGTACTTGTAGGCCTGGGCCAACTTCAGATCGGCCATTCGCTGGGATTGGGTCAGACGCTTGACGCGAATATCCGGCCGGGTCTCCAAGGCGATGATCCGCAACGCATTGATGTCCGGCTCGAACCGGTGGTAGTCCAATTCCGTGGTCAGCACCAGTTCCACAACCGGCCTGAGGTTCAGGAGCACGCGCAAGTCGGCTCTGGCGTTCTCCGCATCCTGGATGGCCTGGATGACTTGCGATTGAAAATCCACCACCTGGAGGCGGATTCTGATCAGGTCCACCTCCGCGATGTAGCCCTTTTTGAACCGGATCGTATTTACCTCCAGGATGCGGGCAAAGCGATCGCGGTTCTCCTCGGCCAAGGCCAGACGCCGCTGGGCCAACTGCACCCGGTAATAGGCATCCTTGACGGTGAAGCTGAGCTGACGGATCGTGTCTTCGAAGTTGGCCTCGGCCGTTTTAGCCCCGAAGGCGGCGCTCTCGATACGGAATCCGCGCTTGCCGGCCATTTCAAAGAGTTGCTGGATCTGAGTGGTAATTTGCCCGCTATCGGACATCGTTTGGAGACGGCCGTTTGATTGGGTATAGGCGCTCAAGGTCCCGATGGACAGATAGGGGTTCGGAAACAAGGCGGCCGTGATCTGCTGGCCCTTGGCCTGATCGATCCCGAACTTGGTGATCAACAGGTCCAGGTTTTCGCGGAGAAAGAGTGCGATCGCTTCGTCCAGACTGAGCCTTGAGACGGATGGTAAGGACGAATCAACCGGCGGCAGCATCGCCTGTTTCGCTGCCGGCTGGGTCCCGGCCTTCACGGAAGACTCGGCCGCGGCAGACCGCCCGGGCAGAAGGCAGACGGCCAACAGAATCACCGTGATCCCAACGCTTCGAAGCGCCACCCCGCACACAGACCGATACCCGCCGCTCACCATGTCAAAAACCATAGTTCCCTTTGCTCGGACCGGGAAACAAGACCTGCCTCTGCGAGGCTCAGTCACATTGACTAATCATTATAGCGAGTTCCCGCAGGCTGTAAAAGCTCAATTTCTGCCGATACCTTCATTGCAACTTCACCTCGGTCCAGGCCCGGTCGTACAAACGGGCGGCTTCGCCCAGATCCGACATCCATTCCAGCCGATCAAAGACGGAATCCGGGGGATAGATGGCAGGATTGTCCCGATATTGCGCCTGCACCAGCGCTTGCGCCTCTCGATTCGATGTCGCAAACAACAGCCGCTCCGTGGTCCTGGCGGCCACGTCACGGTCCAGCAAATAATTGATGAACCGCATGGCCAGTTCTTTGTGCGAAGAGGCCTTGAGCACGACCAGACAGTCGGCCCAGATCGTCGCGCCCTCCTTGGGAATCACATATTTGATCGAGGGACGCTCGGCCATGGCCCTTGCCACCGTCCCGCCCCACCCATGGGCCAGCGTCACTTCGCCATAGGCCAAGAGTTGCTGGTAGTTCTCGCTCGTGTAGGTCTTGACCAGGTCTTTCTGTCTCGTTAGCTTGGCCTTGGCCCTGGCGATCACCACGGGATCGACGGCGTTGGCGGACTGCCCCAGCGTCCGCAGCGCCACCCCGAATACCTCCCGTTGATCGTTCAACATGCTGATCTTGCGCTTATAGCGAGGCTCCCAGAGCGCCTCCCAGCTGTCGGGCGGCACGGGTATCACGGCTGAATCGTAGCCGATGCCCACCGTTCCCCAGAGATAGGGAATGGAGTACTGATTGTCGGGATCGAAGGGCAAATGCTGCAATCGTTCGAACACCAACCGGACGTTCGGAATCCTGTCCAGGTCCAGCTCAGCCAGCAAGTCCTGCTTGATCATGATGGCGACCATGAAATCCGACGGCACCACCACGTCATAACCGCCGGCCCCGCTCTGCAGCTTGGCCAGCAGCTCTTCATTGCTCCCGAAGGTGTCCACCACGACCTTCACGCCGGCCTCCCGCTCGAAGGCCTGGATCACATTCTTGTCCGCATAATCGGACCAGGTGAAGTAATGCAGCGTGACCGGCGGACCTCCGGCGAACCTGGCCGGCAGCCCGCTCATAAGGCCATCGCCGGGCCATTGCTGATGGACCACAAGGAGGACTAGGGCGGACAACAACACACCCTGCACTATTTTCCACGGCCACTGGTATTGTGAGAGATTCATATGTGCTCGCTATATAGAAAAGGGTATCCCCATTCAGACCTGGACGAGCCCATCCTCCACGGCGGAAGGCATGGCACGCACACGATGGTTTCAGGCGTCGAGACGGAACGGATTTAGCGAACCGGGGGGGCGCGAGCGACGGAAAAACGGAGCAACAGATACGAAGAGCCGCCAGGGCGCTGCGGATCGGACGTGCTGCGTGCAACGGCAGGCGACAGCAGGGACAGATAGCAGCCGGCGAAGTCCTGCTGGTGATCGGACAGGGGGAGTGCCCCCTTGTCTTCAGCCGGATCCGCTTCGTCCCAATCCTCCAACGCCGCCTGCGTGAGTGAAACATCCGAGGCCTGACTGGAGGGAAGCCCGACCAGACATACAAACAACAAGAGCGCGACGAAGAAACAGCCCCCCGCTCGCAAAGATGGGAGCATGGAGGCACGCCGGCTTCGAGTTATCGTCAGTTTCACGCCAAGCCTCGGCATCAATAAAAACGCGCTCTTGAAGCTTCGGAGTTCCTACTCCCTAACACAGGTTTTTACGTCTGTCAACGAACCGGCCGCTTGTTCACCGCCGCTGCAAGGCCAGTGAAGCGCCGATCAGCGCCATGGAGACCGCGACCAGGACGGCCGAGAGCGCATTGATCGCCGGCGTCACGCCGGATTTGACCATGGAATAGACATAGAGCGGCAAGGTTGTGGACCCGGGTCCCGCCGTGAAAAAGGTCACAATGAAATCGTCCAGTGAAATCGTGAATGCCAGCAGGACCGATCCCAGAATCGCCGGCATCAGCAGCGGCAACGTCACGCGGCGGAACGCCTGCCACGACGTCGCCCCCAGATCGCGCGCCGCCTCTTCCAACGACGGGTCCAGCTTCCGCAGCCTGGCCCTCACGATGACCAGCACGATCGGCACATTAAACGCCGCATGGCCGATCGTGACGGTGATCAGGCTGAGCGGCAGCTTCACCAGCAGGAAGAACAGCATCAACGAGACGCCCATCATGATTTCCGGAATCACCAGCGGCAACAACATGGCCCCTTCCACGACCTCCCGCCCGCGGAACGGACGCCGCTCCAGCCCCACCGCGGCACACACGCCCAGCCCGGTCGCGACCACGGTCGAGACCACCGCGACCACCAGGCTGTTCCGGACGGACAGGCCCAGGGCCGTCTCCTCCGCCAGCAGCCGATACCACTCCAGCGTGAACCCCTGCCAGGTCGCCGACAGGCGCGACGCATTGAAGGAGAACAGGATCAGGACAATGATCGGCGCATAGAGAAACACCAGGTTCGCCACGCTGGCGCTCAACAACCAGGGCTGTCGTCGGCTGCTCATCCTCGTGCCCACTCCTTGCCCCTGCCGGCCCCCTCCGCACGCAAGTAGATCGCCAGACCGAGCAGCACCGACGCCATCAGCACCAGCGAAATCGCCGATCCGAAAGGCCAATCCCTGGCCACGAGAAACTCATGCTGGATCAGGTTGCCGATCATCATGGTCCTCGCGCCCCCCATCAAGTCCGGCGTCATGAAGGCGCCCACTGACGGGATGAACACCAGGATGCAGCCGGCCGCCAGCCCCGGCTTCGTGAGGGGCACGATCACGCGCCACAGGACGGCCCAGCGAGAGGCATAGAGGTCCCAGGCCGCTTCTACCAGCGAGGGAGACAGCCGTTCCACCGCCGCATAGAGCGGCAGGATCATGAAGGGCAGGTAGCCATAGACCAGGCCGATCACGATGGCCGTTTCGGTATAGAGGACGTCGACCGGACTGCCGATAAGGCCCAGGCCGGCCAGCACCTGGTTCATCAGGCCCTCGGTGCGGAGAATGAAGATCCAGGCATAGGTCCGGACCAGAAAGTTGGTCCAGAAGGGAATCATGACCAGGAGCAGCCAGATGCCCTGCCGACGGGCGGGGAGCCGCGCAATGTAATAGGCGATCGGGAACCCCAAGGCCAGACACAAAGCCGTCGTGACGAACGCCAGGAGGACCGACCGGAGAAAGACCTTCACGTAGAGGGGGTCGAGGACGTTCGCATAGTTGGCCAGACTCAGGATCCATACCACCCCGCCGTAGGTCCCGCGCGACGCGAAGCTGATGGCCAGCATCAGCGCCAGCGGCACGAAAAAGAAGAGCCCCAGCCAGGCCAGCGCAGGGAGAAGAAGCAGACTGGGAGGGCGCGGAACGAGAGTCGCACGAACGGATGCAGGCCGGTCGGGTGCAAGCACATCGGGGTTCACTCGGGCAACACCACCGCTTCCTCGGCACGCCAGCGGAGCCATACGGACTCCCCCGGTTGGTAACGCTTCTGCCCGTTGCCGGTATTGGGAACCAAGGCCTGCCAGGAGAGACGATCGGAGAGCGCCAGGAAATACTGCGTCTCGCTCCCGTTGTAAATGACTTTGCTGACCCGGGCGGGCAGCACATTATCATAGCCGTCCACCTGCACGTCCGCCGAGAGGTGCAGCCGCTCCGGACGCAGGACCAGCGTCGCCGGACTGCCGATCCCGACGCCGGCCGGACAAATGGCCGCCACAGGGAACGTCGCAGGCAGATCGGCTGCTCGCACCGTGCACCGGGGCCCGCTCACCGTCTCGATCCGTCCGGTCAGACGGTTGGACCGGCCGATAAAGTTGGCCACGAACACCGACTGGGGCGCCTCGTAGATGTCCCGCGGGCTGCCGACTTGCAGCAACCGCCCCTGCCCCATCACCGCAACACGGTCGGACATCGTCAGCGCTTCTTCCTGGTGATGGGTCACGCAAATAAAAGTCAGGCCCACCCGTTCCTGGATGGTTTTGAGCTCCACCTGCATGTCCGTGCGCAACTGCTGATCCAACGCCCCCAAGGGCTCGTCGAGCAGCAGGACCGCCGGCCGATTGACCAGGGCACGCGCCAGCGCCACCCGTTGCTGCTCCCCGCCCGACAGCTGCGCGGGTAACCGGTCCTGCTTGCCCTGCAAGCGCACCATGTCCAGCGCCTCCTCCACGCGCGCGGCAATGTCGGCGCGGGGCACGCGGCGCATCTCCAAGCCGAAGGCGATATTGCCGGCGACGGTCAGGTGGGGAAACAAGGCGTAGGACTGGAAGACGAGATTGACCGGCCGCTCATTGGGAGGGACCCCGCGCACCGAACATCCGTCGATCAGGATGTCGCCCGCGTCGGGCGACTCGAAGCCCGCCAGCATGCGCAAGATCGTCGTCTTGCCCGACCCGCTGGGCCCCAGGATGGAAAAAAACTCGCCGCGCCGGATGCTGAGGGAGACCCGGTCCACGGCAAGGGTATCGCCATGCCGCTTGCTGACGTCCCGCAATTCGACGCTGGACTCAGCCATGCCCTGCACGCCCGCTACCGCGCCAGACCTATCTTCGAACGGCGTTGCCGCGTCTGCTTCCGCAATCGCACCAACTCCCGGTGCTCCTCCAGCAACTCCCGCCGCAATACTTCATGGTCTGCGCTCACGATCCTGACCAGACGGTCGGCATCCTCCGCATGGTCCCGCACCAGCTCCGACAGGGTCCTGACCTGACGCTCCAACCGATCCACCCGCCACAGCAGACTCTGCAACAGTGGTTGCGTGGCACCGTCCAGCGGCAGCTTGTCCAACCGCTTCTTGACTTTCGCGAGGCCCGTACTCCGCTTCGGCGTTGCCTGCCTGGGCATGCTCCCTCCTCTGTGCATCAATGCGCTGCCGATATTAAGGGGCTAGTATCGTCCGACCGGCGGCGGCTGTCAATCGTTCCGCGGCTTCCTATTTGATTGCGCTCCTGTTACAATTTCGCCCGTATGCAAAGCATCCTCGCTATGGTCCTGGCCGGCGGCAAAGGGGAACGCCTCTTTCCATTGACCCAGCATCGCGCCAAACCGGCGGTGCCCTTCGGCGGCAAGTACCGGATCATCGACTTTACCCTCAGCAACTGCCTTAATTCCGGCCTCCGGAAGATCGCGGTGCTGATCCAATACAAATCCCACTCCCTCGACCGCCACATCCGGACCGGCTGGAACATCCTGAATCCGGAGCTTGGAGAGTTCATCGCCTCGATCCCGCCCCAGCAGCGCATCAGCGAAGACTGGTACCGGGGCACCGCCGACGCCGTCTTCCAGAACCTCTTCCTGCTGGACAACGAGCAGCCGGCCTTCATCCTGATCCTGGCCGGCGACCATATCTACAAGATGGATTACTCGGAGATGTTCGACTTCCTGCAAGAGAAGCAGGCGGATGTGGTGGTGGGCGCCATCGAGATCCCCATGCAGGAGGCCGGCCGGTTCGGGGTCATCGGCGTCGACGAGCAATACCGAATCCAGCAGTTCGCGGAAAAACCCGAGCACCCTACGCCGATCCCGAACGACCCCGACCATGCCTTTGTCTCGATGGGGATCTACCTATTCCGAACCGACGCGCTGCGCGATCACTTGATGCGCGACGCCAAGGAGGACAGCCTTCACGACTTCGGCCGGAACATCATTCCCCGCATGATCCGGGAGAACCGGGTCTTCGCCTTCAAGTTCCAGGATGCGAACCGTAAAGCCGTCAAGTACTGGCGCGACATCGGGACGCTGGACGCCTACTGGGAAGCGAACATGGACCTGGTCGCCGTGGACCCCCTCTTCAATCTCTACGACCAGCACTGGCCGATCCGTACCTATCAAGGCCAGTTCCCGCCCGCTAAGTTCGTATTCGCCCAGGACTTCCAGGGGGGGCGGATGGGCGTGGCGCTCGATTCCATTGTCTGCGGCGGTTGCATCATCTCCGGCGGCCGGGTGCAAAATTCCCTGCTCTCGCCCAACGTCATCGTCCAGGACCATGCGGATGTCCGGGAGTCCATCGTGATGGAAAACGTGACGATCGGTGAACAGTGCCGCATCCGGCGCGCCATCATCGACAAAGACGTCGTGATCCCGCCCAAGACCGAGATCGGCTATGACATGGAGGCCGACCGGAGCCGCTTTACCGTGACCGAGTCCGGCCTAGTGGTTATTTCCAAGGGAATGAAATTGCATGCCTCCGTCAATCCATCCGGTTGACCTGATCAACGCCCTGCGCGCCAAGCACCTGACCCCGGCCATCGTCTTTCTGACTTCGCGCCGCGCCTGCGACGACGCGATGCAAGCCTTCGAGCGCAGCCAAGTCGAAATCCCGCCCGCGCGCCAGGACGCCATCGCGGCGGTGCTTGCGGAGCTGGTCGCGCAGTATCCGAGCATCGCCGAGCATCCCCTCCAATCCGTGGTGCAGCGCGTCGGCGTGGCCGCGCACCACGCGGGGCACCTGCCGTCCTGGAAAATCGCCATCGAAGAACTCATGCGGCAGGGTTGTTTAGACGCCGTCTTCGCCACCACCACCCTGGCGGCCGGCGTGGATTTCCCGGCCCGCACCGTGGTGATCACCCAATCCAGCGTGCGCAAGAGCCGGGACTTCACCGACCTGACCATCAGCGAAGTGCAGCAACTCGCCGGCCGGGCCGGGCGGCGCGGGAAAGATCTGGTCGGCTTCGCCGTGCTCACCCCCTCCCCCTACATTGATTTGAGCGTGATCACCAAGGGCCTGACCGGCCAGCCGGAGGCGATCGACAGCCAGTTCGTCATCTCCTATCCGATGATCCTGAATTTGCTCAAAGCCCACCCGCTGGATCAGATCCAGGCCATCCTGGCCAAGAGCTTCGCCCAGTTTCAACTCAACCGCCGGGCGGAAATCTTGGAAAACAAGCTGGATGTCCTGCACGTCCAGATGGAGCCCTATGGCCCGCGCGTCTGCACGGACTGGATCACGCAATGGCAGGTCTTCGACCATGCCCGGAAACAGAAAGCCAACCGCGTGCAGATCAAACGGCACGAGTCGCCCGAGCTGACCGCCAGGCTGCAATTCCTGACGCCCGGCCGGGTGGTCGGGGTGCCCAAAGCCCGCGGGATCATCCTGCGCCAGTACCGCAGCAAGGGCCAGAGACAGCCAATGCTCACGCTCCTGCGACCGGGCGGAGCCGTCACGGAATGTCCGGCCTCAACCGTCATCCAAGTGTTCGACAAGACCTTCGAGGTAGCCGAAGCCCCTGTGTATCCCTGGTGCACGCCGGGCTGCCTGGATGAGCTGACGCACCAGGCGGACGACCTGCCGGTGCGGATGCCAGTGCTGCCCATCCTCGTGCAGGAGAAACCGGAAGAAAGCCAGATCGTGCAGACATTGAACGACGAGTTCCCCTGCCCCACCTGCCCGTCGCGGCCCGCCTGCCAGAAGGACCATGCGGGGGCGCTCAAGCTCCGGCAGGAGGTGCACCGGAACCAAAAAATGATCCAGGCCCTGCACACGGGGCTCTGGCACCGCTTCCAGTCCCGCACCGAGGTCTTGCAACAGCTCGGCTACCTGACACCCACCTGCCAGCTGACCGAGATCGGCGAATGGGCCAGGCTGATCCGGATCGACCACTCTCTGCTGATCACCGAACTGATCCGCGCCGACGCCTTCAGCGGGATCGAGCCGCAGGTCCTCGCCGGTATCATGTCCAGCATCGCACACGACGACGACCGCCCCGGCGCCTTTCC
Source organism: Nitrospirota bacterium (assembly GCA_004296885.1). Classification (NCBI taxonomy): domain Bacteria; kingdom Pseudomonadati; phylum Nitrospirota; species Nitrospirota bacterium. Next base: position 200,509 of record SCVN01000015.1, read on the forward strand.
TCGCATCAGTCCGGGGTTGGCCTCGCTCTTGGGGCAAGTGCGACACCTCGCCGAGTCGTTGGAGCCGCACGAAGCCCCCCCGCTCCTGCGCGCCGATATCGCGGCCGTCACGGAGCGGTGGATCGGCGATCCGACCTTGACCTGGATCGGCCTCTGCCGCCTGACCACCATGGCCGAAGGCGACATCTACCGATTGCTGGCCAGAACCCTGGAATTTCTGTCACAGATCCATACGCTGCGGGGCACCCATCCTGGCCTCGCCGACTGTGCCAGCCGCGCGATCAAGGCCTTACGGAGGGGCGTGCTTGAAGAGTTACCGTAAAACACGATGGATAAGGCATAACACATTAGATTTAAAGTGAAATAAATCTGAAATATATGACCACAGACGAACTTGAAAAACTCCTCGAAGAACAGCCGGTCAGCCGTCTGCACCGGCTGGCTCGGGGGCGCATCCACCGGCACTTCCGTCTGGGCAAACGCCGGCTGATCGAAGCGTTGTTGCGGTGCACGCCGGAGAACCGGCCCGGGCTGGAATCCGACCTGCAAGCCCTCATGCAAGAGCCGCTGCCCGCGCCGCCCGTTGCCGCCAAGGAGCGGCGCCCGGCAGGCCCGCAGCCGGCCAGGTCCGGCAGCCTACGCAGCGCCCATCCGGCCCAGGCCGAACCGACCGAGCCGGCCACCGATCTCACATCGTTCCTGGAGGGCATCGGCGTCCCAGCGCCCCAACCCTTCGTGCCGGATGGCTGGCAGGAGGAGGCCGTGGCGCACCTGGCCACCGGAGACGTGATCGTCAGCGTGCCGACCGGCAGCGGCAAGACCTATGTCGCGCTGGAAGCCACCAGGAGGGCGATCGCGGCGGAGCGGACCGTGATCTATACGTCGCCCCTGAAGGCCCTGTCGAACACCAAGTTCACCGAATTCTCGCGGCTGTTCGGGCCGGACAAGGTCGGGATCCTGACCGGGGACCGGAAGGACAACGCGCAAGCCCCGCTCCTGATCATGACCACCGAAATCTTGCGGAACCTGCTCTACGACGCGGCGAGCGGCGAGATCGACGTGCGGTTGGACACCTTGGGACTGGTCATCATGGACGAGTCCCAATATATTTCCGATCCGGAACGCGGCGTGGTCTGGGAAGAGACGATCATCTTCTGCCCGGCCCAGGCGAAGCTGCTCCTGCTCTCCGCTTCCATCGGCAACCCGCAGGATGTGGCCGACTGGCTCACCAGCATCAGGCCCAGCCCCTGCCACCTGATCCGGCATAACCGCCGCACTGTGCCCTTGCGGGCCGGCTACCTCCACCCCAACGGCAAACTCTCGCCCCTCTTCCGGTCCGTCGGCATTCCTCACGGACAGGGAGGCGCCCTCCACCCGGAGGCCAAGCGGCTCTTTGCTCAGTATGAGGAAGAGACCATCAGGCCGCGCCGTTAGCATCTCGAACAATACGCCCAGCTCCAGTCCGCAAGCTAGAAAGATGCATGCAGAAGACCGGACTTATTGCTGCATTGCAAAGCCTGCCTCGAAACTTTCTTCGTCGACGCTCAGCGCCGGCCCTGGCCAAAAGCACCGATATAGGTCCCTCCCGTTCCCTTAGAAAGCAACGGCGAGCCGGGTCTCAGCCGGAAATCCCCCCGCATGTCGTCCACGAACAATGGATCGGCTGAGATGTTGGTGCCGGAAGGGGTGACGTCGAGGTAGTTGCCTTCGGGGTTGCCGTAGACATTGTTGTGTTCGATCCGGGTTTCGGACTTCCGCACGACGATGCCCTTGCTGTTGAAGGCCACGATGTTGTTGTAGAGCGTGACCTTGCTGCCCACCTCTCTGCCGGGTGAAAATGCATCGGTATAGACGCCGATGTAGACCCCGCTGCCGCTGTTGCCATATTTGCGCGACTCGGCGGAAGTATTCCGCACGATCGTATTGTTCTCCAGCGCCACCTCCGATCCGAGAATGTCCAGGCCAATGTCGTTGTCCTGAATCAGGTTATGTTCCAGCTTGACGTTCTGCGCGTTATTGATGCCAAGGCCCATCCCCCAGCCGGAGACCACACAGTTCTTGATCAAAACCGGCTTGTTGCCTCCTACCCGGATGCCCTCGATCAACTCGCCCTTGTCCGTGCGCTTGGCATAGCCGAGGAAGTGGACGTTCTCCAGCGTCAGGTCCTCGTTGTAGGTAGAGAAGTCCCCTCCCCGTATCGTCATCCCGCTGATCTTGATCCGTCTGGGCTCCTTGCTGTCCCAGCCGAAGGTGATCGCCGGCCCCCGTGACGCGCGCATGCTCTTCGTGAACTCGTCCTTGGGGGTCATGTCCACCAGGACCTTTCTCGGATCGGTCGAATTCCCCAGCAGCGTAACAGAAACCTCGATCGAGAAATCGGGTTCCACATAGGTGCCCGGCTCGATCTTCAAGGTGTCGCCGGCGAAGGCCTCCTTGAGCGCCTGCGCGATGGAGGTGTAGTCGCCGCTGCCGTCCGCCGCCACCAGGATCGTCCTGGGCCCGGATCCGGTGCGGCTGGCGGTGCGATCCTTCTTGCGCAGCTCTCCGAGGTAGTTCTTGCAGTCGTAATTGTCCGGCTCCACCTGGAGCGCCCTGGTGCAATCGGCGATGGCGGCCCGGAGATCCCCCTTCTTTTCTCGCATCTGGGCTCTTTTGAAATAGAGTCGGCCATATTTGGGTTGGAATTCGATGGCCTTGGTGTAGTCCTTGATGACCCCTTCCACCTCTCCCTGCTGCTCGCGCAGCTCCGCTCGTCGGATATAGGCCCAGGAATCGGAGGGATTGCGTTCGATGGATTTGGTGTAGTCCTGCATCGCCCCGGCAAAATCTTTCATTTCGATCCTGAGAGCGCCTCGAATCTGATAGTAATCGGTCCCGGTCCCCTTGGGTTGCAGGGCGATGGCCTGGGAGTAGTCCTGCAGGGCTCCGTCTAGGTCCTTCAATTCCCTTTTGAACCCCGCCCGGAAGCCATAGACGTCAGGATTGTCGGGCAGCAATCGAACGGCCTGGTTCGCGTCTTCCAAGGCGCCCTGCAGATCCTGAAACTGATTTTTTCTGAAGTTCGCCCGTTTCTGGTAGTTCTCGGAGGTGGGGCTCATCCGGATGATCTCCGCATAGTCCTGAAGAGCGCCTCTCGGGTCCTTTAAGTACACCTTCACGTCGATCCGGTTGAAATAGAGATTGAGGTTCTTGGGGTCCGCGGCGATGGCGCGGTCGTAGTCCTGCAAGGCGCCCACATAGTCCTGACTGGACGATCGCGCGCCGGCGCGCCGCACATAGAGCTGCGAAAGGTCGGGCGCCATCTCCAGCAACCGGCTGTAGGTGGCCGCCACCTTCTGCGACCGCTGCGTGTAATCCTCCTTGCCGGTCAAGCCGAAATCCTCGATCGCCGAATAGGTCCAGTAGTCGTCTGGATTCTTCCTGATCACCGCCAGGGCGTCCTTGAGGGCGCTGTCCATGTCACCCTGCCTGGCCCGAATGCCAGCCATCTTGAGCTGCAGGCTGGGGCTCGGCGACAGCTCATAGGCTTTGGAGTAGTCCTGCAGAGCCCCGTAGAGATCGCTGAGCTTGTTTTTCCGAAACTCGGCGCGCGTCTCGTAGTTGGACCCGTCGGACTGGACCTCGACGGCCTTGGAGTAGTCCTCCAGCGCCCCGTCCAAATCGTTGAGTTCGATCTTGAGCTCCGCCCGGTTGCGGTAATACCAGTCATAGCCCGGGTTCAGCTCGATGGCTCTGGTGGTGTCCTCGATCGCCCCTTTCAGATCCTTGAGCTCATATTTCTTAAAGGAGGCCCGATCCCAGTAGCCCGAGGCGGTCGCCACCATGCGGACATACTGTTCCATGTCCTGCAGGGCGCCGGGGATGTCTTGCGCCTTGACCTTGAGCTTGGCCCGAAACGTCAACAGACCGGCGTCCCGTGGATAGGCCTGCATGACTTTGGTGGCGTCGTCCAGCGCACCCTCGAAATTCTTGAACACGTCGGCCTTGAAGGTGGCCAGGTTCTTGTAGTTGTCTACGGACGGGTTGAGCTGGACCGCCTTGTCGTAATCCTTAAGCGCGCCCTCGTTGTCCTTAAGACTGGCGCGCCAGCCGGCGCGCAGCCTGTAGGCGTCGTCCTGATTCGGCGCCAGCTCGATGGCTTTCGTCGCGTCCTCGACCGCGCCGGCCACGTCGCCGATTTGATAGCCGCTCCGAAACGTGGCCCGGCTGAGGTAGCTGGCGGCGACGGGCTGGACCTTGATGAGCTGGGCGTACTCCTTCAAGGCCCCTTCCTTGTCCTGCAGGGCCAGACGAAGGTCGGCGCGGGCTTCATAATGGCTCGGGTCGTTCGGAGCCAGTTGCATCGCCTGGGTCACGTCAGCCAGGGCGGCCTGCGGGTCATTCAAGGAGTAGCGAGAAAAGTAGGCGCGCTTCCGGTAGTTCTCGGGGGTGGGGTGCCTCCGGATGATCTCGTCATAGTCCTGCTTGGCGCCTTCCGTATCTTTCAGCTTGAGCCTGATCTCCGCCCGATAGGTGTAGCCCTCGTCCTCTGCCGGCGCAATGTCCACCGCCTTGGTCGCATCGGCCAGGGCGCCGTTCAGATCGTTCAGCTTGTCTTTCTTGAATGAGGCCCGGCGGCGGTAGTTGGCCGGAGTCGGCTGGAGGCTGACGACTTTGCTTAGGTCCTGCAGCGCGCCGTCTCTATCGGCCAGATCGGCCCGGAGATCGGCGCGGTAGCCGTAGTTATAGTCGTAGGTTGGCTCTAACTCGATGGCCTTGTTGACATCCTCCAGCGCCGCCTTGAGATGCTTCGTCGTGTAGCGCCGGAAGGAGGCGCGCGACATGTAATTTTCAGGCGAGGAATTGAGCTCAAGGGCCTTGGCATAATCCTGACTCATGCCCTCCGTATCGCGGGATTCCCTGAGCCCGGCCCGGTAGATGTACGCCTTGTCGTTTCGCGGAGACAGCTCAATGGACTTGTTGGCGTCATCCAGAGCTCCCTTGAGGTCATTCAAACTGTAGCGTCGGAAATACGACCGGTCATGATAGGCGTCGCTGCTTGGGTTCAGGCTGACCACCTTGGCCCAATCGTCCCCGGCGCCTTTGACGTCCCCGAGCGTGAACTTGAGCGAAGCCCGCTGCCGGTAGAGCCAGTCGCTCTGGGGGTCTGTCTTGACAGCGACGTCAACCAGCTCGAGCGCTTTCGTCCAGTCGCTCTTTGCTCTTGCCTTCGTGTCCGGTCCGGTGGTGTAGGACAACAGGTCCCCGCGCATCTTGAGCAGCCGCCATTCCTTCGGAGCGAGGGCAATGGCCTTGGTGTAGTCCTCGATCTGGGCCGGCCGTGGCTGCTGGGTTTGAGCACGGTAGGCGTAGAGCCAGGGATTGTCAGGGGCACGCCGGAGGAGGGCCGTGAACTGCTCGAAGGCGGTGGAATTCGCCGGCTTGGTGTAAAGGAGCGTCCCATAGGCCGGCAGGCTTTGGGGCTCGATAAGGATCGCCTTGACGAGATCCTGCACCGCGCAGTCCCGGTCGCTGAGAGCGGTCCTGGCTTTGCCTCTGATCTCATAGGCCAGCGCATATTGAGGGGCACGTTCGATCGCTTGCGAAAGGTCGCGAACGGCCTCCGTATGTTGCTTGAAGACATAGAACCCGATGCCGCGGACCAGCCAGTCGTCGGCTGTGGCGGGCTGCAGCGTGAGGATCGGTTGCGCCTCCCGCCTGGCCCAGTCCGCCCGGCCAAGTTCAAACTGGCTCAACGCCCCCAAGGCCCGGGCCAGCGGCCAGTCGCCCTTCTGTCCAAGCGCCTTGGCGAACTGATCGATCGCGCCCTGCAGATTATGCCGGTCCCGCTCGAGCTTGCCCTGAACGAAGGATTTCCAGGCCGGAGCCGATTCCCCCGCGCCGAGGAGACCCTGTTTTTCAACCTTGCCGCCGGTGGGTTGCGGACAGGAGCCGGACTGCTGGCCGTCTTTCTGCAACAGCTCGGCTGAGGACAGCAGTGGATTCGACAGCGGAAGCAGCACAACCAGGAGGCAGCAGGCAAGCCGGAGGATCAGCGTCATCATCACACCCTCATTTCTTGGAGACTCCGGAGCAGAGCAGAAAAACGGTCAGCGCTCGGCGTCCTGCGCACAGCGGAAGCCGATAAAGCCGGTCCGCATGGTCGGCGCGTAGGACATCCGGCTCACGGTCAGGAGCGCCCGCGCCTGGAAATCCCAGGAACCGCCGCGGATCACCTTCTCCTCTCCGCTAGCCGGCCCGGAAGGATTCTGGTTCGGCCCGTGTCGGTAGTAGTCCTCGTCGTACCAGTCGGCCACCCACTCCCAGACATTGCCAGCCATGTCATGGGCTCCGTAGGGACTCTTTCCCTCCTCATAGCTTCCAACCGCCTTCAGCCCAGCCGTGGATGAATATCCGCTTTCAACCTGATAATTGGCCAGCCTGGGATCGGGCGGATCGTTGCCCCATGGATAGAGCCGTCCATCTGTCCCTCTGGCCGCCTTCTCCCATTCCGTTTCGGTGGCCAGCCGCTTGCCGGCCCATTGACAGTAGGCAAGCGCGTCGTCCCAGGTCACACCGGTGATCGGCTGGCCCGCTTGATAGGTATAGGAGTTGCCCCAGTTTTCCGGCTCTTTCCTCTTCGTCGCAGTGAGAAACTTGCCGTATCGCGCCACAGTGACTTCATACTTGTCTAGATAGAATGCATCGAGGGCGACGCGACGTGTGGCCGACCCGGAGGCCATCGTGAATTCGCCTGCCGGGACCAGGACCATGGGCGCGCCGTCTTTCCCGATGATCTCCTTGATCTGGTAACGCGGTTGCTCATAGGGCCGCGCCCGGGCCACGTCCACGGACTTGGACGGCTGAGCCGGTTTCGCCTGTTCGGCCAGCTTCCGTTCCATCTCTTCCATCCGCTTCTTCATGGCGGCGACTTCGTCCGCAGGGAGGGCGGGTACACGTGTCGGCGCCTCGGCTATCGCCGGCGCCTTGGCCGACGGCGCAAAGAACACGAATTCCCCCTTTTCCGACGAGAGCGCCCAGAGCTCCGGCCGTTGCTGGCCCTCGGACTCGGCCGGCACACGGCCATCGAGGTAGGCATACAACTCGGAAGCTGGGATCACGCCATCCTGATTCAGGTCCGCCAGACCATCCTTCAGACCCTTCAGGATAAAATAGGTGAATACGCTGTGCCCCCATTGCGGTCCCTCAACCACCTGCTGGCCCGCTCCGCCCGCCGTGATGAGCTGCCGGCCTGGCTCTTTGGTGATTTGCTTCAGATAGGACTCCGTTTGCGGGGGCAGGCTACGAAACTGCTGACCGGCAATGCCGCCATAACAGACATCCACGAGAAAGAGCACGTGCTTCGACGGCAGAAGCGCTGCCAGGTTCCTGATTTCGGCCATATTGATGGCCGTGCCATGCAGCCGCTCACGATACGCATCCACCGGCAGCAGATAGCCCATGGGTTGGCCGCCGCTGATCGTCCGGGTTTCGCCATGTCCGGCATAAAAGACCAAGAGCCGATCCTCCGGCTTCATCCGAGCGGGCAGCTCATCTCCCAGCACCGCGCGGATCCGCTCGCCGGTAGCCTGCTGGTTCAACAGCCGAATGACGGTAAACCCTCGCCGTTCCAGCTCTTCGCCGATGGCCTGGGCGTCGGCCACGGCATAACGCAGTTTCGGAATGTTGTGCTGGTACTCGTTGATCCCGATAACGACGGCCCAGGACTTGCCATAGTGGGTGCTGATGTATGCCGCCGGATCCTTGCCCTCGATCTTCACCCCGCGCGTCTCGGCGAGGGCTGGCGCAAAGCCAACCAGAACACATGTGGCGAAGAGCAGGCTGAAACTGATGAGGCGGCGCATGGGACACCTTTAGACAAGTGTATGCGGGCATGCTAGGCCAAAACACGCAGCGGGTCAATACGCCGAGCGGCGTGCGCACTTGCGCCAGACGTCTGCCAATGCAAACAATCCGGCGCTTTCAGCGCGATCTATCGAAGCAATGGCTAGGTATGAGAATGGAGGGTCGTCACCTGCTCGTAGAGGTCGGAATAGGCGCGGGCAGACTTGGCCCAGGATACATCCGTTTTCATGCCGGCCTGCATCAACGGCGCCCAGCGTTTGGGGTGGGCATAGACGACCAGGGCCGCGCGGATGGTCGAAAGGAGCGCTCCGGCTGTCGCCTCTTTGAAGGCAAATCCGGTGGGGTTCTCGCTCACCCCGTAGGACACCACCGTATCCGCCAGCCCGCCGGTTTGCCGGACGATCGGAACCGTTCCATACCGAAGACTATAGAGCTGGCTCAAGCCGCAAGGCTCGTAGCGCGAGGGCATCAAGAGCATATCCCCGCCCGCCTGAATGCGATGGGCCAACCCGTCATCGAATCCGATCCGCAACCCGAACTTCTGCGGCCACTGTTCCTGTAACGACCGAAACCGTACTTCCAGGTCCGGATCGCCGGATCCCAGCAGGACCAGCTGCAGATCCTCCGTCATCAGCGCCGGCACGATGTCGGCCACTAGATCCAGGCCCTTCTGGTCCGAGAGCCGGGAGATCACGACGAGGAGCGGGACGTTTCGCACCGGCAGCCTCATTTCCTGTTGCAAGGCCACCTTGCACACCGACTTGCCGGTAATCGTGGTCAAGCTGTAACGGCTGGCGAGGTAATGGTCCGTTTCCGGGTCCCAAACGTCCGTATCGATGCCATTTGCGATCCCCACCAGCCGGCTTGCCCGCTCCCGCACCACTCCCTCCAACCCGAACCCGAACTCGGGCGTTTGGATCTCGCGGCTGTAGGTCGGGCTCACGGTCGTGAGCCGGTCGGCGAAGAGCAGGCCGCCCTTCATCAGGTTCAGCTTGCTGTAGAACTCCAGACCGGCCGGCGTGAACAAGTCCACTCCCAGCCCGGTCCTGGAATAGTCGGCCTCGGGGAAGTGGCCCTGATAACCGATATTGTGGATCGTAAAGACAGTGCCAAGATGATTCGCCTCCGGAACCTGCGCGTAGAGGGTCCGGGGATACACCATGCAGAGGGCGGTTTGCCAATCGTGGGCGTGGAGCAGATCGGCGGTCCAGCCGTCCTGCGCCAGTCGCGGGAGCAACTCCATCACCGCACGGCACAAGAAGGTGAACCGATCGAGGTTGTCCGGATAGTCGAGCCCTCTCTCCCCATACAGACCCGCCCGCGCAAAAAACGGATCGTGCCGCACGGCCAGGACCGGGATCTTGTCTTCCGAAAAGAAGCCGCGCTCAATCACGGCTGGGATCAGCCCGGAAGCGGAGGGCACCTCCATCTTGATCCATTCCTTGAAACCATAGGCAGCCCCGTCAATCGAGCCATAGCGTGGGATGACGAGACGGACCCGATGGCCCAGCTTGGCCAAGGCACAAGGGAGGGCGCCGGCCACATCCGCCAGACCTCCGGTCTTCGCAAACGGAGCGGCTTCGGGAGAAACGAAGAGAATATTGAGGGGCTTGTGGACCATCAGCAGGATGGAGGGTGAGCCAACAACGGCAGACAGAGGCTCCTGGGTTACTTAGGCACCGTGAGAGACTTTTCCAACCCGGTCTTGTAGATGTCTTCCTGCTTCCAGACCTTGCCGATCGTATGGAGATGTTCGGCCCCTAATTTCTCGCGGGAGACCAGCCGGCCCTCCAGGAATCCGAGCAACTCCCCACGCTCCAGATAGATCATGAAATAGCCGTCGCCGGTTCGAATGGTCGCATCCCAGCCGGCCGGCGCCTGGCCCATGGGGATCCGGAAACTCGGCACCCAGTTGCCGTTGTCAGCCGGGAGAAACTGGGCATGCTCCCCATGCGCATAGGTAGGCGGGCCCCAAACCTGCACAAAGGCCTCCGGTCCCAGGACCTGTCCGATCAGCTCGTTGTTCTTGATGTGGGCTTTCTGCACATCCATGGGCGGCAGGAGCTGTAAGTCGATCGGCAAATACGAACAGGCCGTCAGGAGCAGACAGGACAGCAGGAAAATGATTAGACGCTTCAGAGGAGCCTCCGGCTCTTGGGCTCTTGGGGCTTGACCGGCACACAGGTATCACATTGGCAGGCGCGCCGCAAGAAGGTATAGGAAAAGAGCCCCGTATCGTGCCCGTCGCTGAACGTGAACTTCAGGGCATACCGCCCGACCGGTTCGATGTCGTTAACCGCCACGAACATTGGAATGTCGTCGGCCTTCAAGCGCAATTCCCCGGTCCATTCATCGGTGCAGGCCGCACAAGGACAGTGCAGGCGCAGATAGCGGACCGGATAGACCCCCTTGTGCCCGTCGGACCAGTCGATCCCGAGCACTCCCTTCTCCAACCAGCTCATGTCTCTGGGTTCAAGAACGCTAGTAGCCATGCCTGCCCGCTCCCCTACCATCTCTGTCAGGCGCACCATACCAGAGACAGACAGACTCCGACAAGCTGGCACCCATTGATCACAACAGGATAACGGAGGAATTGAGCAGCGGACGAGTACCGCGGAAGGGACTGCGTCAAGCCTGGGGTTCTTCGGCGACCATCGAGCGAAGCACAGCCTGGATCGCAGGCTGATCGACGCGGATCACCTCGGTGACAGACAAGTTGGCGATATCGGTCGATTTGGGAATGCGCTCCAGATTCGGCAGGTCTACAACACGGGAATAGGTCTTGGGAATAAACAGGTCCCGCCCCTCCATCGGCCGGCGGATCCCATACTCCACATGATCCAGTATCTGCGAGGGCAAGGCGCTCAGCATATGCTTGCTCACCCACAAGCAGCCGTTCCGCCCTATGCCCGAGACGCGCGCTGTCACGTTGACCGTATCCCCCAATGCGGTGAATTCCGGAGTGGAAGCCGAGGGGATGTAGCCGATCCATTCACGCCCCTCGTGAAGCCCGATGTTCAGCACCAGTTCATTGAGCCATTGTTTCTTCCGCTTCCACTCCCGGTTGATATCCGCCATGGAGCACTGAATGGCATTCGCACAGAGCAGGGCATTGACACTGTGGCCGAACGCATCGCCCGGCTTGGCCAGGAAGAACTGCACCACCCCGTCACCCACATGTTTGCCCGAATAGCAGCCATAGTCGCGGAACGGCTTTTCCAGCCTAGCCCACATGGCCGTAATCAGGTCAAAATATTCCTCGGGCGGCAGGTCGGCCGAGATTTTCACGGAGTTCTGCAAATCAGCCACCAACACCGCCATGGCGCGCATGGCCGGCAGCTTGTTGATGAGCAGATCGTTGATGATGTTCCGCCTACCGGTCAGCAGATCCAAAACCGGTGCCAAATTCACGACGGTTGGAATCCAGATGATCAGGATCCCCTCCCGGAACATGGCCGCAACGCGGTGATACCCCTCGCACCGCGACGACTTGAAGCGAAACCGCTCTTCCCGATAGTTGATCTGGGGCAAGGCCTCGACCTCGTCCGGCCAGATTCGGCCCAGCCAACTTACGGTATCGATACCCAACGGCACCAAAAGCGGATTCCGGGACGGCGGAGGGATATCCCCCTGGACCAGCGGCAAGTGGCTCTTGATGAAGCCATCGAAATCCGTGACGAGGTCGCGGGTTTTGCTCGTGAACGCCAGCGAGAAGAAATGCCGTTCTTCGATATTGCGGAGCGTGCGGACCGACTGCCCGAAGATCAGCTCCTCGGCTTGGGGATTAATCCATTCAATATCCCACTGCCGATTGACCATGTAGGCGGGATACGCGATTTGGGTAATCGCCTCCGGAATCGTCGTCTGTGTTTTTGCACGAATCGCCATCACGTCCTCGAAACTTCCCATCTCCTACTAAGGGAGTTCTGCTTAGAGAAACCACACCTATCTAGATTTGTCAAACAAAAGACGATTTGCCGGCTGGCACGTAAAACTAGACGAACATTGCGTGCAAGAGATGAATAGCCAAGCAATGCAGGACGTTACGGCACCCGTTTATCGATTATAGAGCCCTTGTTGCGTGGAGTCCGGTCCTATGCTAGCGTCGAGACGGCAGCTGGAGGTCCTGCCATGAGAATCTTGCTTGTTCTTACGCTTGCCCTGCTGGCTACCACGGCCGCTGCCGAGGTTGGAGTCCCAATCAGGCCGGGCTCGTCTGAAAACCAGCCGGCGGTGATGGAATCCCTCGGCACCGGTACGGGCGTGCCCGTTTCGCCTGACGCTGTCCCGACTCCCATGGTCCCGCTCGCACCTCCACAGGCTCCAGCCTCTAGAGTTTCTCCCGGTCCTTCTCCGTCCTCTTCTTCCTTCTCTTCTCCGCAGACCGGCGGCGAGCCTCCGCCGCAATTCGACCCTTCTATCCTACCGCAGATGAACGATCCGCCCCGCCCCGATCTATATCGGCCCGACTTGCGGTAAAGCAGGCTTCACCTCATATGGTGGTTCCGGCTCGGCGACCAGGAAGTCCACCGGCGGGAGGCGTTTGCCCGCCACAATCGTGACATAGGCTTCGATGGCCAAGTCCAACTCGATCCGCACCTGGCCCGAGGCTTTGAGACGGCTCAACATTTCCGGGGTCATCCGCAGCGCCTGTTGCAGAAAGGCGAGGCTGCCGGGAGACAGGAACAGGTACCGGTCGGATCGACGGCTCGTACAGCCGTCGCAGACGAGCCCGCCGGCCAGGGCCGAGAAGCGCCCCGCCGAACCGACCCCCGAGGCCTGCGTATCCCTACCGCAAGCAACGCAATGGTCGGTCTGCGGACGAAACCCGGTGAGTCCCAACAGTTTGATCTGAAACAGCAGCGTGGTGAGGCCCGGATCGTGACCTTCGTTGAGCGAACGGAACCCCCGCAAGAGCGTGTCGAAGATTTTGGGCGCCGGGTCTGCGTCCGGCGTGATGGCCGTGACCAGGTTGGCCATGCGGGCCGCCCCGGCCATAATCGCCAGGTTCTCGCGCAAGGCCGGGAAGGTTTCCCTGATGTCCGCCTGCGAGACGCGGTGCAACGTGTCGTTGGGTTTCTCAAACAGGTTCAAATCGCACTGGACGAAGGGTTCCAAGGCGCTGCCGAACCGGCTCTTGATCCGCCTGGCTCCCCGCGCCACTCCGCGCAGCTTGCCGAACCGCAGCGTGTAGAACGTGACGATCCGGTCCGCCTCGCCCCACTTGCGGCTCTTGAGTGTGATGGCGGGGGTCTTCAGCAGCGGCATGCGCCCCTCATCGTTTCTTCCCCCCTCGCGGCTGGGGCACAGGCTTCGGGGCGGCAAAGTCCACATGCACGTCCACGTAGGGATCGGCAATGTGCTCCGGAAAGGGCGGAAAGGGATGGGCATCGACGACACTGTCCATCCCCGCCTGGTCCACCTGCTGGCTTCCGGAGGACCGTTCGAGCGCAACCATCCTGGCAACACCGTCCCAATAGAGCCGGAATTGCACGCGCGGCAACCGGATCGGCGACGTTTTGGCCCGGACCCTTTGCCTGAACTGTGCGGTGACGCGCTGTTCCAGCGCCTGCCAGTAGTCCATGGACTCCACGGATACGGGGATCGGTTTGGGCAGGGGTAAGTCCGATTCCGTGATAACCCCATCCAGTACCGGAGAGACCGGCTCCCGTTCGATGCCCGGCAGAGGAGCCGACTCGGTCATGACGGCAGGCGCGACCGGTTGCGTAACTTCAGGAACCGCCTCCGGCTGGGCCGGTTCCGGCTTGGCCTCAACCTTGCGCTCAGGATGCGGCTCCAGGTTGATATAGACGGAGCGATGCAGAAACGGCGTGAGACCCATGCCCCGCAACCTGGCGAACGATACGTCCACCCGGTGAAACCGCTGCCGGAAATCGCGCCGAGCGGCTTGTCCGTTCGGCGAAGGCTCCTCTCCCCCTCCTGTTGTCGTGGCCGGCAGATCCAGGCTCACTTCGGCCTGCCAGGAACGGGGCCCTTCGCCAGGAGCCAGAGAAACCATGACTCGGGTCAGGAGGGTTCCTTCGACGATGGCCACCATCTCCTGTGGCCCTGCCGGCTCACCATGCAAGCGCAGGGTCAGGGTAGCCCGTGGCTCGGCCTGGAGCGGCCCTTGTCCCGGTTGTTCCGCCAGTTCGAAGACCACGGATCGGCCCCCGCTTTCGTGGAGCGCAGCAGGAGGCGCGGCCGCCACAAGCCCGCTGAGGCCAAGGCTTGTCCAGAAACAAGCCGCGCCAACAGTCCAATGGGCCCAACGGGCACCCGTCATCGGAGATGTTCCAGCAGAAGGGTCGAGAGGGCGAGATAAATCGTGATGCCGCTGATGTCGTTGGCCGTGGTGACAAAGGGCCCGGCCGCCACCGCCGGGTCCACACCGATCCGCTTGAGCACGACCGGCATGATCGTCGCCATGCTGGTGGACACCAGAAAGGCGATCATGAGCGAGGCCCCGACGACCATGCCGAGAAACCATTGGCCATGCCAGAGCCACCCGACGATGGTAAGCAGCACCCCGCAGGTCACCCCGAGGATGAAGCCGATGCGGACCTCGCGGAAGAAAACCTTCCACACGTCCGACAGCTCGATCCGGCCCGTCGCCAACCCCCGGATGATGAGCGTCGAGGATTGGAGTCCGACGTTGCCGCCCATCGCCGCGATGACCGGGATAAAGGTGACGATGGCCACGACTTCCTGAATGGTGAACCGAAAGAGCCAGAGTATCCAGCCCGAGACCAGGCTGCCGACGAGGTTCGTGAACAGCCAAGGCAGGCGCCGGCGCGACGAATCCAGGCTGGAGGACTCCATGAGGGCGTCCTCTTCCGTGGCCCCGGCCATCTTTAACATGTCTTCCGTGGCCTCTTCCCGGATGACGTCCACCACGTCGTCCACCGTGATGATGCCGACCAGCGTGTTGTCCTTCTCGACCACGGGAATGGCCAGCAAGTTGTAGCGCGCCACCTGGCGGGCCACCTCTTCCTGGTCCACATCCACTGCGACGCTCATCACGTCGGTGGCCATGATGTTCTTGAGCGGCGTCCCCGGTGGGACGGTCAGGAGCTGGCGGAGCGACAGGACCCCGACGAGATGCTCGTCCTTGTCGGTGACGTAGATGTAGAAGACCATCTCGGCGTCGGTCGCCTGCTGCAGGCGCCGGATGGCCTCCTGGGCCGTCGCATCCTCCGGCAGTGAGAAGAACTCCGTGGTCATGATGCCGCCCGCCGTATCCTTGGGGTACTTCAGAATCTCGGCGATCTCGGTGGAGTCCTCCGTCTTCATCAACGTGAGAATCTCCTGGGCCTGCTCGTCCGGCAGCACGCCCAGGATGTCGCCTACGTCGTCCGGCCCCAGGTCTTTCAGCAGCGCGGCCACTTCCGAGGCGGGCATGTCCGCCAGCACTTGCGGCACGCTCCCGTGATCCAATTCGCTGAGCACCTTGCCCCGTTCCGCCTCTCCGCGCACCAGCTCGAACACCGTGCGCTTTTCCTTCTGCGAGGACAGGTGCGCGATGACCTTGGCGATATCGGCCGGATGCATGCGGCCCATCATCTTGCCCAGATTGGTGATCGCGCCGCGGCGCAGCAGACGCTGGAAGGAGGCCAATACCAACTCGAACTTGCCCTGCCCCTTCTCCGGGACCTCCTTGGAAAGGTCCTTCAGCAGGTCCTTCTCGGCTTGTCGGGTACGTTCGGTCGGCTGCATCTCTAGTCTCTCACGTCAACAAGCCGAAAAAGTTGGAAAGTCTCTTGGTGTGCGGTTCTTCAACGTTACACACTTTCAAACTTTTCGACTTTCTCACTTATTTAGTAGCCCAGCTCGACAAGCGTCTGCTCGTCCTCGCGCCAGGACTCTTTCACGGTCACCCACAGCTCCAAGAACACTTTCATCCCGAAGAGCTTTTCCATTTCGACCCGCGCCTCGGTCCCCACCGTCTTGAGCAGCTCCCCGTGCTTCCCGATCACGATCGCCTTCTGGGAGTCCCGTTCGACGAAGATCGAGGCCTGAATGCGCGCCAGCTTGCCTTCCTCCTTGAAGCTGGTGATCTCCACCGCCACCGCATAGGGCACTTCGTCGCGCGTCAGATGAAGAATTTTCTCCCGAACGATCTCGGCCGCCAGCGTGCGCATGGGTTGGTCCGTGAGCATGTCCTCCTCGTATCCCGCCTCCCCTTCCGGCAGCGCGGTGACGGTCAGCTCCAGGAGCCGGTCCACGTTGATCCCGTTCTTGGCGGACAGCGGTACGATCTCCGACCAGTCCAGCATCTTCCGGTAGGCGTCGATGAGCGGCAGCACCCGGCTCTTGTTGACCGCATCCACCTTGTTGATCAGCAGGAACGCCGGCGGTCGCCCTTCCTTTCGCGCCTCGCGCACCTGCTCGATCGCGAACCGGTCGCCGGGCCCCGGCGCCGCCGTGGCCTCCACCATGACGTAAAACAGGTCCGCTTCCTTCATGCAGTCCATGGTGGTGCGGACCATCCGTCGATTCAGTTGATGTTGGGGCTTGTGAATGCCCGGCGTGTCCAGCAGCGCGAACTGCGCGCCGGGGAGGTGCACCACGCCCAGGATGCGGGTGCGGGTGGTCTGGGGCTTATCGGAGACGATTGCGATTTTTTCTTTGAGGAGCGCGTTCAGCAGGGTGGATTTCCCCACGTTCGGGCGCCCGATGATCGCCACCGTTCCCGTCTTCATGATCCCTCACTTCGTCGGCTCAACCTGTCCGATCTTGACCGGTTCGTCCACAACCTGATAGACCGTCTCGCCCTTACGGACGAACCCCAGCCGCTCCCGGGCCACTTCCTCGATGCGCGCCGGATCGCTCTGGAGCCGGCTGATATCGGTCCGCAACTCCGCGTTGGCCTTGGCCATGGCCTGGATTTCAAGCTCCAGCGCCTGGGCGTTTTTGCGCATCTCCAGATATTTCGGAATGCTCATCTCTCCGAAGAAGGAGGCCGCCACGAGGGCCGCCATGACACCGCCCACCAGCCATGGCGCCCGCCGGAGCGTGAGCTGATGCCGGTGCAAGGTGTTATGGCTGCGGTTTCGTCTGGTCACCACACCTCCTCCGGGGTGCTGGCGCTAGCGGGCGGCGTTGACGGCCCCGCGGCCGCGGTAGACCGCCTGAGCGCCCAACTCTTCCTCGATGCGCAGCAGCTGGTTGTACTTCGCCACCCGGTCCGTCCTCGACAGGGAGCCGGTCTTGATCAGGCCGGTGTTCAACGCTACCGCCACGTCCGCAATCGTCGTGTCCTCGGTTTCGCCGGACCGGTGCGACACGACCGCCGTGTAGCCGGAACGCTTGGCCAATTCGATGGCCTCCAGCGTTTCGGTCAGCGTCCCGATCTGGTTCAGCTTGATCAGGATCGAATTGCCGATCCCGTCCTTGATCCCCCGCGAGAAAATCTCCACGTTGGTCACGAAAATGTCGTCGCCCACGAGCTGCACCCGGTTGCCCAACCGCTCCGTGAGCATCCGCCAGCCTTTCCAGTCCAGCTCGCTCAGCCCGTCCTCGATGGAGAGGATCGGATACCGGTCCACGAGCTTGGCGTAGTAGCGGATCATGTTCTCGGAGGACTTCTCCTCTTTTTCCGCCTCGAGCACGTACCGGCCCTTCTCGTAGAACTCGCTGGCCGCCGCGTCCAAAGCCAGGGCGATGTCTTTGCCTGGCCGGTACCCGGCCTGCTCGATGGCCTGCATGATCAGGCTTAAGGCTTCTTCGTTCGACTTGAGGTCCGGCGCGAACCCGCCCTCGTCCCCCACCGCCGTATTGAGCCCGTGCTTCTTCAGCAGGGATTTCAAGGTATGGAAGACCTCCGTGGCCATCCGCAGCGCCTCGCTGAACCGCGCGGCGCCGACCGGCATGATCATGAACTCCTGGAGGTCGAGGCTGTTGTCGGCATGGGCGCCGCCGTTGATGATGTTCATCATCGGCACGGGCAGGACCCGCGCATTGGCGCCGCCGATGTAGCGGTAGAGGGGCAGGCCCGTTTCGGCCGCCGCCGCCTTCGCGACGGCGAGGGACACGCCCAGAATGGCATTGGCGCCGAGCCGGCTCTTAGCCCTGGTGCCGTCCAGCGCGATCATGGTCCCGTCCACCGCCGCCTGATCCAACGCTTCCATCCCCAGGAGCTTCGGCGCGATGGCCCGGCTGATGTTGGCAACCGCCTTGGAGACACCCTTGCCCATCCAGCGCTTCTTGTCCCCGTCCCGCAGTTCAATCGCTTCCTTCTCGCCCGTGGACGCGCCAGAAGGCACGGCCGCCCGTCCCTTAGCCCCGCTCTCCAGCGTGACATCCACTTCCACCGTCGGGTTGCCGCGTGAGTCCAGAATCTGCCTCGCCCTAATTTCCCTGATCGCGCTCATTCCTCACTCCAGTTAAAAAGTCCGTACGGTCGCCTCATCTCAACGTCGCGTGCCCGTGCAGCCGCGACTTCTATCCCGCCAGTTTTTTCTTCAGCAACTCGTTCACTTTTCCCGGATTGGCCTTGCCACCGGAGGATTTCATGACTTGGCCGACCAGGAATCCGAGCACAGCTTCCTTGCCGCCCCTGTATTGCGCCACCTGCGCTTGGTTCCTGGCGATCACCTCATCAATGATCTTCGCAAGCGATCCTTCGTCCGAGACTTGCGTGAGCCCCTTTTCTTTGACGATCTGTTCGGGAGACTTCCCGCTGGCGTACAGCTCCGGGAATATCTCCCGCGCGACCTTCAGGCTGACCGTGCCCTTCTCCACCAACTGCAACAGGCTGACGAGCCGCTCCGGGCTAACCGGCGAGGCGGCAGCGGACATCCCCGCGTTATTCAACTCACGCAGCAGTTCCCCCATGACCCAATTGCTCACGGTCTTGGGCTGAGGAAAGAGCCTGACACAAGCCTCGAAGTAATCGGCCAGGGCCTTGCTGCCGGTCAATACTCCCGCATCATACTCCGGGAGGCCGTGCTCGCCGACAAAGCGCCGCTGGCGGACCGCCGGCAACTCGGGCAGGGTCTTGCGCAGGTCGTCGATCCACTCGGGGGCAAGACTGAGCGGGACCAGATCAGGGTCCGGAAAATACCGATAGTCGTGCGCCTCTTCCTTGCTCCGCATCGTGGCGGTCTCGCCCTTGTCCGAATCCCACAGGCGCGTTTCCTGGGCGATCTTCCCGCCTTCATTCAGCACTTTGGTCTGTCGCTTGATCTCATACTCGATCGCCTCCTTCACGAATTTGAAGGAGTTGATGTTCTTCAGTTCGACCTTCGTGCCGAATTCTTTTTGTCCGACCGGCCGCAACGAGAGATTGGGCTCGCAGCGCAGACTCCCCTCCTCCATGTTGCCGTCGCAGACCTCCAGGTACATGAGAATCTCCCGCAACATCTTCAGATACGCCACCACTTCGTCGGCCGAGCGCATATCCGGCTCGGTCACGATTTCCAGCAACGGCGTGCCTGCCCGGTTCAAGTCCACGCGGCTCCCGTTGACGCCGGCTTCATGGATGTTCTTGCCCGCGTCCTCTTCCAGGTGCGCACGGCGGATGCGAACCGGCTTCTTCGCCGGGCCGACCTCCACCGACCCGTGCTCACAGATCGGCGCTTCGTACTGCGAGATCTGGTAGCCCTTGGGCAAGTCGGGATAGAAGTAGTTCTTGCGCGCGAACCGGTTCTGCTCGCCGATCCGACACTGCAACGCCAGCCCCGTCCGGACCGCCATCTCGACCGCCTTCTTGTTGATGACCGGCAGGGTGCCGGGCATCCCCAGGCAGATCGGGCAGGTCTGGCTGTTGGCCGGCAAACCGAATTTGGTCCCGCAGGCGCAGAACATCTTGGACTGCGTGAGCAGTTGGGCATGGACTTCCAGCCCGATCACAACTTCGTACGACACCCGTTAACCTTTCTTCTCTCCCGCCAGCCGATCCCGCTCGCGCCGCATGGCCTCGCGGCCGGCATCGAGGGCCTCGCTCAGAATGGACTTCTTTTCGTGGATGGCCTCGCGCCCCTTCTCGACCACATGGTCGAACGCCTCGGTGGCCTTGCCGGCCAGATCGCGCAGGTCATCTTCGGCCTTCCGGGCATAGCCGCGTAATTGCTCCCTGGTGTCGCGGCCCGATTGCGGAGCCATTAACAGGGCGACCGCCGCACCAACCAGAGCCCCGCTTAAAAACGCCAACCCGACTGCCCCCGGTGAAAATCCGCGATCATCCGCCATTGGACTGCCCTCCTTCTCCATGAGACATCCGTGCTTTCACCACCGACGACGCGGCTTTGAATCCGGCCACCAGGCCGGCCACATTCCTCAGCCACGCACCGTTTCGCCCCCGGACCGTGTCATGCACGTTCTGCACGGTCTCGCCGACTTCTCCGACCGCGTGGAGGAACACCGCCGCATGCTCGATCCCCTCCCGCGTATACTCGGCCAGCTGGTTCAAATTCTGGGTCGTCTCGCGCATCTCTTTCAGCAACGACGGCAGATCCCGATTCATTTGGGCCAGCAAGAGTCCCGATTCCGCCACGGTCTTCTTGAGTTCGATCAGCACTGGGACTAGGACGCCGACAAACACGGCCACGCCCAATGCCACCACGATCGCCGCGACTTCTATGCCCGTCATGCTTCTCCTCCGTTAAACGCGAACGGCAAACAGTGAATTCGAGCGAGCCCTCTTGTCTTTCTAGCCCCCCTCACTATTTACCGCTCACCTTTTCACCTGATATTCGGCCGCTTGGCCCGCCAGCCGGTCGCCTGCTCGTAGGCATAAGCGCCGCGCAAGAGTGTTTCCTCTTCGAACGGCCGACCGATGAGCTGTAGCCCGATCGGCAGCCCCGCCTTGCTGAACCCGCAGGGCACCGAAATGGCCGGGTTCCCCGCCAGGTTTACGGAGATCGTATAGATGTCCGAGAGGTACATCTGCAACGGATCTTCGGATTTTTCACCCAGCTTGAACGCCGGCGTCGGCGTCACCGGCGTGACAATCAGATCCACCTCGCGGAACGCCGCCTCGAAATCCTGCCGGATCAAGGTCCGCACCGCCTGGGCCTTGCCGTAGAAGGCATCATAGTAGCCGGCGCTGAGCGCATAGGTACCCAGCATGATCCGCCGCTTCACCTCCGGCCCGAACCCTTCCTGCCTGGTCTTCATGTACATGTCCAGCAGGTTCCCGGTTTCTTTGGACCGGAGCCCGAACTTGACCCCGTCGTACCGAGCCAGGTTGGAGCTGGCCTCCGCCGTCGCAATCAGGTAGTAGGTGGCGATCGCCGCATCGGTCCTCGGCAGGGCGATCTCCTTGACCTCCCCCCCCAGCTGCTTGATCTCTTCGATGGCCGCCTGCACCGCTTGCTCGACCTCCGGGTCCAGCCCTTCCGCGAAATATTCCCGCGGCACGCCGACCTTCAACTTCTTGAAGTCTTTCTTCTTGAGTGCCTTGGCATAATCCGGCACCGGGAGGTTGGCGCTGGTGGAATCCAAGGGATCGTGCCCCGCGATTACGCCCAGCAACATCGCCGCATCCGCCACGTCTTTGGTGATCGGGCCGATCTGATCCAGCGATGACGCGAAGGCCACCAGGCCGAAACGGGACACCCGCCCGTAGGTGGGCTTCAACCCGACCACCCCGCAACAGGCAGCCGGCTGCCGGATGGAGCCGCCCGTATCCGATCCCAACGCGGCGGCGCAAAGATCCGCCGCCACGGCCGCCGCCGATCCGCCGCTGGACCCGCCCGGCACCCGACTCAGGTTCCATGGGTTCCGGCTCGGACCGAAGGCCGAGTTCTCCGTCGAAGAACCCATGGCAAATTCATCCAGGTTGGTCTTGCCCAGCAGGAGATAGCTTTGGCCGCGCAACCGCGCGATCACGGAGGCATCGTAGGGCGGCACGAAGTTGCCGAGCATCCGCGAGGCACAGGTCGTCAGCACGTTCTGCGTGCAGATATTGTCCTTGACCGCCACCGGCATGCCCATCAGCGGCATCGTACGACGCCAGCCCTTGAGCTTTTCATCCAGGGCTGCCGCCTGGGCCAGAGCGGCCTCCTTTGTCAGCGTGATGTAGGCCCGGACCTTGGGCTCCAGCTGATTGAGACGCAGCGTATAGGCCTGCACGATCTCGCAGGCCGTGACTTCGCCCTTGGTGAACTTCTCCTGCAGTTCGCGCAACGTCAACTTGTAGAGCGACATGAACCCTCGACACCGGATGACTTACGGTTTACCTTACAATCTTGTTGCGCTCGCCCACTCGGATGATCTTGGGCACATGACGCTTAATCTCATCCTCCGCGTAATACTCGTAGCAGAAGATGATGATCTGGTCGCCCACCGCTCCCTTACGGGCCGTCGGGCCGTTCAGGATCACCTCGCCGCTCCCCCGCTTTCCGGCCATCGCATAGGTCGTGAACCGCTCACCGTTGTTCAGGTTGGAAATGACGATGGCCTCGTAGGGCAGGATGCCCGCCGCATCGAGCAGATCCTCGTCCACGGTCAGACTGCCCTCGTAGTCCAGGCAGGCATCGGTCACCGCCGCACGGTGTATTTTGGATCGCAGCATTTGTCGAAACATGATTGTCCTCTATGTCAGGTCTGTGTATGTTGCATGGCCGCGGTCCGTACGAACTCCGCCGCCTATTCCAGAATCCGCGGCACCCGAAAATGTCCGCTTTCACTTTCCGGCGCGTTCGCCAACGCCTTCTCCACCGGCAGGCTCGGCCGCGCCTTGTCCTCCCGAAAGACGTTGGTCTGTTCCAACACCGTCGCGGTCGGCTCCACACCAGAGGTCTCCAACGTCTTCAACTTCTCCACATAGGTCAGGATTGCACTGAGCTGCTTGCTGAACGCGTCCCGTTCCATCTCGGTGATCTCCAGCCGCGCCAGCTTGGCCACGTGCTCGACGTCTTGCTTGGTGATCTGCATCAAAAACCTCAGTCCGAAAGTTTAAAAGTCCGAAAGTCGTCAAGTCATGAAAGCCGCGGACTTGACGACTTTCAGACTTTCCAACTTGAGAGACCCCCAGATTTACTATTCCACCGTCACGCTCTTGGCCAAATTCCGCGGCTGATCCACATCCGTACCCCGCAGCACCGCGATGTGGTAGGCCAGAAGCTGCAACACCACCGTAAACAAAATCGGCGTCAGCAGCGCCGGCACCTCGGGAATCGTAAAGACCGCGTCCGCCACATTGCCCAAATCGCGCTCGCCCTCGCTGACCAACGCAATCACCGGCGCATTGCGGGCCTTGACCTCCATCAGGTTGCTGACCGTCTTTTCGTAGAGACGGTCGCGCGGCGCCAAGACCACCACCGGCATGTCCTGATCGATCAGCGCGATCGGGCCGTGTTTCATTTCCCCGGCTGCATAACCCTCCGCGTGGATGTAGGAGATCTCTTTGAGCTTCAACGCCCCCTCCAGCGCGATCGGATAATTGATCCCGCGTCCCAGGTAGAGGAAGTTCCGTTTCTCATAATACCGTTTCGCGATCGCCTGAATCTCTCCATCGCGTCTCAGAATCTGCTCGACCAGCGACGGCAGGGCCACGAACCGCTCCAGCCATACACGCCCGTCGTTGGCGTTCAGTACCCCGCGCACGCGGGCCAGATGCAAGGCCAGCAAATAGAGCGCCGCGAGCTGCGCCGTGAAGGCCTTGGTCGAGGCCACGCCGATCTCCGGCCCGCAGTGGGTATAGAGCACCCCGTCGGATTCCCGCGCCAGCGTGCTGCCGACCACGTTGACGATGGAAACCACGCGGGCGCCCCGCTGCTTGGCTTCACGGGCCGCCGCCAGCGTATCCGCGGTCTCCCCGGACTGGGAGATCGTGACAAACAAGTCGTCCTTTTCGACCAGCGGGTTCCGGTACCGGAATTCCGATCCGATATCGACTTGCACCGGCGTCCTGACCATCTCCTCGATCAAGTATTTGCCCACAAGACCGGCATGCCAGGAGGTGCCGCAAGCCACAATCCAGACGCGCCCGATCTGCGCAAACTGCTCGTCGGTCAAGCCGATATCCGGCAAATCGGCTTCGCCGGTTTCGAACGTGTACCGGCCCCGCATCGTGTCCCGGATCGCCTGCGGCTGTTCGAAAATCTCCTTGAGCATGAAGTGGGCGTAGCCGCCTTTTTCCGCCGCCGCTGCATCCCAGGACACCCGCGTGACCGGCCGGCGCACCGGCGCACCCGCGGCATCCGTGATCGACACCTGCGACGGGGTCATCAGGGCCACGTCCCCCTCCTCGAGATACGTTACTTCCCGCGTATGGGCCAGCATGGCCATCACATCCGAGGCGACCAGCGTCGCGCCGGCGCACTGGCCGATCACCAACGGACAACCGGACCGAGCCGCGACCAGCGTCTGCGGTTCCCGCTCGCAGATCGCGGCGATGGCATAGCTGCCACGGATGTCTTTCGTCGCCGCGCGCACGGCCTCCACTAAACGCATCCCCCGGTTCACATTCCGGCCGATCAAGTGCGCCACCACTTCCGTGTCGGTTTCCGATTCGAACCGATAGCCGGCCTGCTGCAGTTCCTGTTTGAGCGCAACGTAGTTCTCGATGATGCCATTGTGGACCAGCACACAACCACCAGAGCGATGCGGATGCGCGTTCTGCTCGGAGGGCTTCCCGTGCGTGGCCCAGCGCGTATGCCCAATGCCGGTCCGGCCGGAGATCGCCCGGTCGGCCAGCGCCTTTTCAAGATTGGCCAACTTGCCGACACTGCGCCGCACCTCGATGGTGCCGTCGTGCAGGACGGCAACCCCGGCCGAATCGTAGCCGCGATATTCCAGGCGCCGCAGCCCATCCAGCAGAACAGGCACGGCCTCCTGATCACCGACATATCCGACGATGCCGCACATATCCGTTCAGCCCTTTGCTTTTCTTGTTTTTCGTTTGGCCATACCGCCCTTCGTGAGGCGCGAGGGATGAGGCACGAGGGGTTTTCGGAGCGTCACCTCCCGTTTCACGTCTGACGCCTCTCGGCCCTCTGAGGCCATCAACACCCGCCGGCGCGCCGCCCAACCGGGACGGTTGACTTGCGCGGCCCGCGAGACGGCCAAAGCATCAGGCGGCACATCCTGCGTCACCGTCGAACCGGCGGCGATCACGGCCCCACGGCCGACCTTCACCGGCGCAACAAACTGGCTGTCGCTGCCCACGAAGACGTCGTCTTCGATCACGGTCTCGTGCTTATGGACGCCATCGTAGTTGCAGGTGATCGTCCCGGCACCGATGTTCACGCCTCGCCCGATCCGGGCGTCGCCCAAATAGCTCAGATGGTTGGCCTTGGACTCCTCGCCCAGTTCGGTTTTTTTGATTTCGACGAAGTTCCCGACCTTGGCGCCTTTCCGAAGCACCGTACCGGGGCGGAGATGCGCGAAGGGCCCGATCGTGACGCCCTCCTCCAGGCATGCGTCCTTCACCACGCAGCCATCTTGCACCACGACACGCCGGCCCACCTCGCTGTTCGTCATACGCGTCTGGGCATGGATGATACAGTCCTCGCCGATTTTGGTATGCCCTTCCAACGTCACGTTCGGATAGATCACCGTGTCCTGCCCGATCTCGACATCGTGATCGATCCACGTCGTGGCCGGATCGCGCAGCGTCACCCCCGCCTCCATCCACCGGTCGCAGATCTCCCGCCGGATGATCTGCTCGGCTGTCGCAAGTTGCTGACGCGTATTGATACCCAGCGATTCCTCGGCGCTTGGCGCAGCCATCGCCGCCACCGTCATCCCCCGCTCCACCGCCAAGCCAACGATATCCGTGAGGTAGTACTCCCGCTGCGCATTCCGCGGCGCCAGTTTATCCAGGGCTTCGAACAGAAAGGACCCGTCCACGACATAGGTGCCGACGTTGATCTCCCGGATCGCCGTCTCGATGGCGGTCGCATCGCGATCCTCCACGATGCGCAACACCGGCCCGCCGGCGCCTTGCCGCACCACACGGCCGTAGCCGGCCGGGTTGTCCAAGAGGGCCGTCAGGATCGTCACCGTCGCTCGTTCGGATTCGTGCAACCGGATCAACGCCCGAATGGTCCCCTCCCGCAGCAAGGGGGTATCCCCGTTCAGGATCACATAGGTCGAGGCCGGCGCGCCCCGCGCGCGCAGGAACGCGCCGCGGGCCTGCATCACGGCATGGCCGGTGCCCAACTGCTGCTGCTGCTCGGCGATGAGAATCGAAGGCGTCGAAGCGGCCCCTCGACCGACATGGGCCGTGAGCCCCTTCTCGCGCTTTGCCGAACCACGCGCGCCGGCCGCGCCATGAGCGTCGATCACCGCCTTCACCTGCTCCCCCTGATGGCCGACCACGACGACCGTCCCCGCGCCGGCCAGCCGAGCCGCCAAATCCAGCGCATACAGAATCATCGGACGGCCCGCCACTGCATGCAGGACTTTGACCTGCTTGGACTTCATCCGTTTCCCCAGCCCCGCCGCCATGACAATCGCGGCGAGACCTGCAAGGGGAGATTTGTGCATCTGTTGATCTGTTGCTTGCTTCATTTTCGGACGACAATCACTCCATCACCAGATCGCCCAACCAACAAACTCTCATGCGATCGGAACCTCCACGCCGGGGCGCTCGGCCGACGCCGGCGCCGACTTGGGCTGCACGACCGCCGGCATGGACGGCGTAGGCTGGTAGAGTCCGCCCGATACGATCAGCTTCATCGCTTCTTCCACACTGATGTCCAGCGACACGACCTCTTGCTCGGGCACCAACAAGAAATAGCCCGAGGTAGGGTTCGGCGACGTGGGCACATAGACGTTCAACAATGGCTCCGTGGAAATCTGCTGCACTTCGCCACGCGTGATGCCGGTCACAAACGCGAAACAGTAATGGCCGTTTTTGGGAAACTGGATCAGGACGACGCGGTTGTACTTTTCCTTGTCCTTGAAGGACAGGATGTCCATCATGGCTTTGAGCGTCGCGTAGATGCCGCGGACCACCGGGACTCGGTGCAACCAATCCTCCCACAGCTTGACGACCTGCCCCCCGATGATGTTGGTCGCCAGCAGACCGGTGGTAAAAATCAACGCAATCAGGGTGAGGATGCCGATCCCTGGTACGTAGTACTCGGGAATCACGAACTTCGCCAGCACGCCCCCCAAGATCCCGTCCACGGTCAGGAACAAGGTCTTCAGAATGAGCACCGTCCCCCAGATGGGGGTAATGACCAGCAACCCCGTCAGGAAGTAGCGTTTGAGGGAAGCTTTGAGTGTCTTCACCAGGGTGCTCTCCTTGCGGCCTCATCATACAGTCTTCAAAATGGTGTCGCAAGCCTTTTCTTGCTATTTTCAAGCACTTGGACTAGGATCGCCCGTCTCAAGCAGCGGAGAATCGGGAGGGGGAAATGGGTGCCCAAAGGGGGGGCCGTCGAGGCCTCCTGATCACCGTCGAGGGGGTCGAAGGAAGCGGGAAAACCACCCAGTGCGCGAGGCTGGCCAAACGCCTCCGGGAAGCAGGCCACCGGGTCCTGGAGACCAGGGAACCGGGCGGGACGCCCCTGGCCGAACGGATCCGCTCTCTGTTCCTCGGCACAGTTGTCGGCACAGACCCGGCCGAACCGATCACGCCGGAGTGCGAAGCCCTGTTGGTATTTGCCTGCCGCAGCCAACACGTCAGGCAGGTGATCGAACCGGCCATCAGGGAAGGGACGATCGTCCTCTGCGACCGTTTCGTGGACTCCACCCTCGCCTACCAAGGCTATGGACGCAGGCTGGACGTCAAGACTCTCCGGACCCTCAATCGGTTTGTCACCAACGGACTCGCCCCTGTGCTGACACTGCTGTTCGACCTCCCGGCTCAGGCGGGCTTGGCCCGTCGGCGGCGCAATGAACTGGAATTAAATCGTCTCGATCGGGAAGCCAAACAATTCCACGAACGGGTGCGCCGGGGATTCCTCGCGCTGGCCGCCCTAGAGCCGCGCCGCGTCAAAGTGCTCGACGCCCGAGCGGACCCGGACCAGGTGGAAGCAGCGGCCTGGACGCTGGTCCAGCGATGCCTGGCAAAACATCAGAAAGTCTCCAAGTCATAAAGTCTGGAAAGTCACGCTCATGGTAAAGAACCCCATTCCCCCTGCTTATGGCGACTTGATAACTTTCCGACTTTACGACGCTTTCTAACCATGCCGTTTAACCAGCTCATCGGACACGACCGGCCCAAGGCGATCCTCAAGGCCTCGATCCTCCACGACCGGATCGCCCACGCCTATCTCTTCCATGGAGAAGAAGGCATCGGGAAAAAACTGGCCGCCACCCTCTTTGCCCAAACCGTCAACTGCGAAACGCCCTATGGCGCCCAAGGCCCCGATGCCTGTGGTACCTGCCGCTCCTGCGCTCAGATCGACGCACGCACGCACCCGGACTTTCTCCTGATCGAACCGGACCGCGAACTGGCCAACCCCCAGATCAAGATCGAGCAAGTCCGCCAGTTGGAAGAACAGATCGTCTATCGTCCCCTGGTCAGCCCCTGGAAGGTCTACCTCATCGACGACGCGGACCGGCTGACCCAGGGCGCTGCCAACGCGCTGCTTAAAACGCTGGAGGAGCCGGCCGCACACAGTCTGTTCCTCTTGGTCAGCAACCGACCGTCGGCCTTGCCGACGACCGTCCGCTCGCGCTGCCAGAGCATCCGCTTCGTGCCGCCCGCCAGAACCCAGGTCGAAGCCGCCCTGATCACGCAGCGGAACCTGCCGCCGGACGATGCGCACTTTCTGTCCATGATCGCCCAGGGCCGGATCGGGCTGGCCCTGCGGACCGACCTGGCCGAGGCCCGCAAACAACAAGACGAGTTTTCTTCCCTCACCGACCCAGCCGCCCTGCGCTCCATTGCGACGATTTTGATGGCGGCCGAGTCGCTCCATAAATCGGACCGGGCCCTCGAAGCCCTGGAGTGGATGGCACGCTGGGGCCGCGACCTTCTGCTAGTCCGCCTGGGCGCCGACCCGGACCATCTGCTGAACCGAGACCGCTTGCCGGAATTACAGCGGGCGGCTGCAACCGTCCAGCCCCAGCTGCTAGCCGAGGTACTGGAGGAGATTCAGGCGGTCGAGCGCAACGCCGGTCGCAACCTGAATCTTCAAATGGCCCTGGAACAGATCCTCCTCCACCTGCGTGATGCGGTCGCCTCGCCGGCCCTCGCCGGCCCTCCCCGATAATCTAGCTTTCGAGGCCGCCTCCCTGCTATCTTTAGCCTGCCATGCCGAAGACTTTCTACATCACGACGCCGATCTATTACGTCAACGACGTGCCCCATATCGGACATGCCTATACCACCGTGGCCGCCGACGTGCTCGCCCGCTACCGGCGACTCCGTGGCGATGACGTGTTTTTCCTGACCGGCCTAGACGAACATGGACAAAAAGTCCAGCAGGCTGCAGCCAAGGCCGGGGTCGACCCGCAAACCCATTGCGACCGCCTCGCCCCCCAGTTCAAGAACCTCTGGCAGAAGCTCAACATCTGGAATAACGGTTTCATCAGAACCACAGATGTCAGGCACAAACGGATAGTCCAACAACATCTTCAGGAATTATTCGACAAGCAATTGATTTACAAGGCTGACTACACCGGATGGTATTGCACATTCGACGAGCGTTTTTGGACCGAAAAAGATGTTGTGGATGGCCTCTGTCCTGATTGCAAACGCCCAGTCGAACAGCTCAGTGAGCACAATTATTTCTTCAAGATGGGGCAGTATCAGGACCGCCTGATCGACCACATCAAGGCCCACGAAAACTTTATCCGCCCCGAGTCACGCCGTAACGAAGTACTGGGATTCCTCCAGACTCAAAAGCTCGGCGACCTCTCCATCTCGCGGCCGAAATCCCGGCTCTCCTGGGGTATCGAACTCCCCTTCGACAAAGACTACGTCACCTATGTCTGGTTCGATGCGTTGGTAAATTACATCTCTGCTTTGGAGTACCTGGTCAAAGATGGAAACGGCTCGCGCTTCTGGCCCGCCACGATCCATTTGATCGGCAAGGATATCCTCACCACCCACGCGGTCTACTGGTCCACCATGCTCATGGCGCTGGATCTGCTCCTGCCCCAAACCATCTTCGCCCACGGTTGGTGGACCGTGAACGGCGAGAAGATGTCCAAGAGCCGCGGGAACGTGGTGGATCCCTATGCCATCGTGGACGAGTTCGGCGCGGATGCCTTCCGGTATTTTCTGCTGCGCGAAGTTCCGTTCGGACAAGACGGCGACTTTTCCAGGGAGGCATTGATCGGCCGCATCAATAGTGAGTTGGCGAACGGCATCGGAAATCTTCTCAGCCGAACATTGACCTTGATCGAACGGAATACGGGTGGCCGCATCCCAGCACCCATTTCATCAGCAGAAACCGCGCTCGAATCAGAACTGCGCCAGGCCTGCCTCGATCTGCTCGACAAGCACTTCCCTGAAGCTATGCAACGATTGGAATTCAATCGAGCACTGGAAGCAATCTGGCGCGTCGTGCAACTCGCCAATCAATACGCCGACAAAACCGCTCCCTGGAATTTGGCCAAGCAGCCGGAGAACGCCCAGCGCTTACACACGGTGCTGTACCACATGGCCGAAACATTGCGGATATTGAGCCTATGCCTCTCCCCGTTTATGCCCGACACGGCAAACGGGATGAACCACCGGCTAGGGTTGCGAGACCGATATGATGATTATGCCCACTTATCCATAGACTGGTCGTGGGGATCATCGGGACGCCTCGATCCCGGCCTAGAGATTCGAAAGGGTCACGTCTTGTTCCCTCGCATCGAATTGAAACCACAAGGAGCAGCACCCGTGAGCACTGAACAATCCACGTCTCCGACACCTTCATCGTCTCCGACCACGGCCCCGGCCACATCGCCACAGCCAGCGCCTGCCGCCCCGGCAACTGATCAGATTTCCATCGACGAGTTCATGAAGATTCAACTCAAGACCGCGACGGTCCTGACCGCCGAGCGGGTCCCCAAGTCCGAGAAGCTGCTCAAGCTGCAAGTGGACCTGGGCGGCGAGCAGCGCCAGATCGTGGCCGGCATCGGCAAGAAGTACGAACCGGAGCACCTGATCGGCAAACGGATCGTGATCGTGGCCAACTTGAAGCCGGCCAAGCTGATGGGAATCGAATCGCAAGGGATGGTCCTGGCGGCCGGCGACAAGGATGTCGGCGGGCTCGTGACGGTCATTGAAGACGTGCCGCCCGGCACGAAGGTGAAGTGAGCAAGGGCCGAGGCCGGTGAAACTCGCTGCAACCCTCATCGCCCTGTTCCTTCTGACCTGCTTCCCGCTCCACGCAGCAGAGGCGCCCGCCATCGCACCTCTTCCAGCCGACCAGCCCAACGAGTCGGTCGCCACCGACGTGTTGGTGCGCGTCGTGGCCCACGGAGCGATGGTCCTGGGGGACGACGTGGGCGGCGCCCGGATCACGATCACGGATGTGGCGACGGGCCGGCTCCTCGCCACCGGCCTACAGCGGGGAGAGCCGGGGGATCAGACTCAAATCATGCGCACCCCGCGCATCATGGAAGAGCCGCGCTATTCCTCTCGCCCCTCCGCCTCGTTCAGCACCACGTTGTTTTTGGACCGGCCGACCCTGGTCGACATCGCCGTGCAAGGCCCGCTCGCCTACCCCTGGGCCATGCAACGGGCCAATAAGACCGTGCTGCTGATTCCCGGGCAGGCGATGAAGAACGACGGGATCGTGCTGCACCTCTACGGATTCATCGTCCAGATCGAAGCCCCGGCGCCGGGCACTCCCTTGATCGCCAAGGAGGACGTGACGTTGAAGGCCTCCGTCCGGACTCTCTCCGGTTCATTGGTGCGGCCGTATGGAGACTGGGATTCCCGCAAGGTGAAGATCTACGGCGAGGTCCTGATCGGCCAGCACGTGGTCGAACGGCTGCAGATGTTTTATGCGGGCGACAAGAGCCGCTTTGAAGCCCCGTTTTTCGTGCCCCTCCCGACCGAGGCCCCGGACGGGATCACCCTACGCGTGGTCGCAGCAGACGAGACCGGAGACCATTTCGGCGCGGGTGAGGCGAAGTACCCGGTCTTGCCGGAGCAACTCAGACCGTCCAAGCGATGAGCGATCCCCCACCCGTTTCCCGATGCCACCCGATCCCCGTGCTGCTCTGCGCAAGCGCCATCGTGCTCCTCGGCACGGCGCTCATAGACCCACCCCGCCTCTGGCTGCTCCTCATTCCCCTGTCCTTCCTGCTGTCGGCCTACGGAGCCGGCACGTTGATGGGTCGGTTCAGCGCCGACACTCTGCAAGACATCGCTGCCCCCACGATTCTCCGGACCGCCTGTATACTGGGCGTCGGCTTCGCGGCCATGGCGCCAGTGGCGGCCTTCTGTTCCATGGGCGGATGGTTCCAGTCGGCCGGGGCGGCGATCGTTGCTTGTCTCCTCTATGGACTCTGGACCCTTGCTCTGAGCGACCGGCGCGTACCTGTTCGCGGGTCGCTCCTGGTCTCCCTGGCCGGCGGGACGGTGCTGGGCGCGAGCTGGCTCCTCGTCTGGCTCTGGGCCACCATTCCCCCGACCTTCTACGACGAGCTGACCTACCATCTCGTCATCCCCCAGCGAGCCCTCGCGACGGGCAAGGACCAGTTCCTCCCCTGGGTCTATCATACAGCCATGCCCCACGTGTCGGACCTCCTGCTGGCTTGGGGCATGGTCCCAGCCGGCGAGGTCGGCGCCAAGGCCACCCACGTGAGCCTCTGGATGCTCTGTACGGTAGCTGCTTGGGGGTTGGCCGAAACTATGGCCGCCTCACGGGCAACGGCCTGGACCGGTCCGTTGGCGATCGTCGCGCTAGCCTCGTCACCGACCCTCTGGTTCCTGGGCACTCTCTCCTTTGCTGAAACGGCCCTGACTGCCGCCATGGTAACCGCCGGTTGTCTGCTGTTTGGCGCTCCTGCGGTCAGACCTTGGCTGGCCTTAGGGCTGCTTCTCGGCTTGGCAGCCTGCGTCAAACTCTCCGGCTTGGCCTGGGTCCTGGCTACGCTTGTTGCCGCCGCCATATTGGGCTGGGACAGGCGCCACCTGGCGAAGGCCTGCCTTGTCGCCGTCTTCTGCATAGCCCCCTGGTGGGTCCGCGCATGGCTCGGCACAGGGAGCCCGATCTTTCCTCTGGCCTCCGGTCTCTTCGTCAGCCCCTACTGGAGCGAATCCAACCAAGCCAGGCTCAAAGGCGAGATCCCCCCCTCGATCCAAGACCTGGGCCTGGATGGACTCTTGCGGCTCCCCCTCGATCTCATCCAACATCCGGAACGATTCGGCTCCGCCGGCGATGCGGGCATCCTCACAGTGGCAGGCGTTGGGGTCCTTGCAATCCTGCCGCTGCTCGCCAGACTGCTTGGATGGACCGAACAGGAACGCCGCCGAGCGGATGCGGCGGGAGCCTTCACCTGGCTGGCAGGGCTTGCATGGCTGACCACGAGCACGACCGTCCGATTCTTTGCCCCGGCCCTCGTGCTTGGATTGGTCGGCTTGGTGGGAATTACCGCCCGCCTGAGTCGCCCAGCCCAAGCCATCGTAGCTGCGTCGTTTATAATCCTGGGGCTTCTAGGGAGCAGTCGTTTCATCGAGCAACAGGAGAGTGTTTTTTCAGCCACCGATGTCGCGTTGGGGCGGGAGACCGGAGACGCCTATATGACACGCAGATTGGACCAGGATGCGGCGGCCCGATTCGTGCGCGAGCAAGTCCCCCGTGATGCGCGGATTTTGTTCATCGGCGAAGCTCGCGCCCTGTACTTCGAGCGGGACGGGATGGCCCCCTACCCGGTCAGCGAACACCCGCTCGCCCAATGGGTCATCGAAGCGGCGTCGCCGGAGACCCTGGCTCAACGGATCGCGGACGAAGGCTTCACCCACGTCGTGCTCAACGTCCGCGAGTTCAAGCGCCTGCACGACCAGTACGGCCTGTTGGCCTTTCAAGGTCCTGATGCCGCAACGCTGGATCAGCGACTCAAAGAGTTTCCTCGCGCCTTAACGCCTCTTTTCTCGAAGAACGGAGTCTACGTCTTTCAGGTGAATCAGGTTCGGCACCATAGCTCTGCCGTCACGAGCGACAAGGAGGGCACCCCATGACATTGTCTGCGCCCACTGTGATTCGTCTGATCCTCGTCCTGACCCTCTGGGCCGTGCCGGCATTGGCCCAGACCGAGCACCGGCACGGAGGACAGGAAGAACAGGGCAAGCACCGGAATCCGACAGACCTGAAGAGCTACCTGGAACACCTGGACAGTGCCGAGCGGGACAAGGACCAGCAGCCGGCGCAAGTCGTCGAGGCGCTGGCGCTCAAGCCGGGGATGGCGGTGGCTGATTTGGGGTCCGGGTCGGGCTACTTCACTCGCCGATTTGTGGAGGCCGTCACCGTCGGTGGGAAGGTCTACGCAGTTGATGTGGAACCGGAAATGTTGGATTACGTAAAAGCCAGCTTGGACCGCTCCCACAAACCCTACTCAGTCGAGTTCATTCTGGCCGCTCCGGACAGGCCTCAGTTGCCAAGGGAGTCCACAGACCTGATTTTCATCTGTAACGTGGCTCATCATCTCGAGGATCGGGCAACCTATTTCGCCAACGTGAAGACATCGCTCAAAGCCGGCGGCCGCATCGCGATCATCGATTTCTACCCTGACGAACGGTCCGGCAACCTCGGCTTTCCTAAACGCCATCTGGTCGCACGCGACACCCTGGTCGCAGAAATGGCCAGAGCCGGGTATCGGCTGTTGCGGGAACACAGCTTCTTGCCCAAACAGTATTTTCTGGAGTTTGTCCCGTCCGATCCTAGGTCCTGATAGTCCGGACGTTACGCAAAAAACGTCCCTCGTGGCCAGTATTTGTCCCTGTTCTCTCCAGGAACGGCCCCTTCATTCAATAATCCCGTAGAGATTTTTTCAGGCTTCGTGCACGAGTTTGGCAATAAACAAAAGTGCGGGCGACCTGAGACCGACCGCATCCGTGGACGATCAAAATGCTTCCCACTCTTGCCAGCTTCCACGGCACATTTCCTGCTCCTCCTAACGACTGTCCGGGATCGGCCGTCATAATGGAAATGTCCTTGACATCATGGGCAGAAGACCACAGGATGCGCACAACCTCTACCTGAGCGGGAAGACCGGATCCACCCCATGAAGGTATCCATCATCATCCCGTCGTTCAACGAAGCAAAGACCATCAGGATGGTCATCGACCGCGTTGCGGCGGTTGACCTGGGGAGCGTTGAAAAGGAAATCGTCGTGGTGGACGACGGGTCCCACGACGAGACGCTGGATATCCTGAAAACCATCCCCGACATCCATACCGTCGTCCATTCCCGCAACGCCGGCAAGGGTGCAGCCGTGACGACCGGCATCAAAGCCGCCGGCGGCGATGTGGTGCTTATTCAAGACGCCGACCTGGAATACGACCCCAGCGATTACCGACGGTCATCCAGCCGATTTTGGATGGGACCTGTGATGCGGTGATGGGATCACGATTCCTCTACGAACGCCCCGTATTCTTCGGAAAACGCCGCTCCCCCTACTTTACCCACTACCTTGGCAATCTCCTCATCGTAAAGGTGACCAACTTGCTCTATGGACAGCGCTTTACGGACTACGAAGGGTGCTACAAAGCCTTCACCAAGCAGGCGCTCGCCCAGGTGCCGGTTCAGGCGAAGGGATTTGAATTCGACAACGAGCTGATCTGCAAGATGTTGCGCAAAGGGTTCAAGATCGTCGAGGTGCCGATTCAATATAAGCCGAGAACCTACGCGACCGGCAAGAAGATTACCTGGAAACACGGAATGAAGATCCTCTGGACCATCGCCCGGTGGCGCTTCGCGCCGGTATAAGTCTGATGAAGCACCCGCCGCATCGAACCTCGCAGGGTCCGTCATGATCAATCGTGTCTGCCTCATCATTCCCCCTTCCCCCTTTCTGCTTGATGAACGAGTCTTCATGTCGCTCGGCATCCTGAAAGTCGCCGCCATGCTGGAACGTGCTGGCGTAGGGGTGGAGCTGCTGGACCTGTCGGGGGTGGAGAATTTTGAGGAGGTGGCCGCCGACTATCTGGCCGGCACCGAGATCTCCTGCTTCGGGTTGACCGCGACCACCCCGCAATTGCCGGCGGTCACGCGCATCGTGGCGGTCATCCGACGGTTGAAGCCGCACGCCAGGCTTATCTTGGGCGGGCCTCATGTCACCCTCGTGCATGCGGCTCATGTCCAGGAGAAAAAGCGAGGGCATGCGAATCGCGCCACCGGCGCCTTGGCTCAATTGGAGAATATGTTCGACGTCCTGGTAGCCGGCGACGGCGAACTGGCTGTCTTCGAGGCCCTTGGCGCTTCTCCGCCGCGTCTGCTCGACGGCGACAACCCGAAGTCGGATTGGTTTCTCGAGAATGCACAACTGACGAACCTCCCCTTTCCCGCCCGGCACCTCATCGACGTGACCAGCTATCGGTACGCCATCGACGGGGTTGGGGCGCTCTCATTGATTGCACAGTTGGGCTGCCCCTTCGGCTGCGGGTTTTGCGGAGGGAGACTCAGCCCCTCCCTGCGCCGGGTGCGGATGAGGACATCGGAGAACATCGTCCAAGAGATGGTGCATTTGTACAAAGCCTACGGCGTCAAGGGATTCATGCTCTATGACGACGAGTTGAACGTGAATCCGAAAATGCTCGAGCTCATGCAAGCGATCGCGGAGGCACAAAAAACTCTGGGCGTGGAGTTCAGACTTCGAGGGTTCATCAAAGCCGAGTTGTTGACGGACCAGCAAGCCGAGGCGATGTATCGGGCCGGATTTCGATGGATCCTGGTGGGGTTTGAATCAGGCCATGAGCGGATACTGACCAACATTCACAAACAATCCACGCTTGCAGACAATACGAACTGCATCCGGATCGCCAAGCGGCATGGGTTGAAGGTGAAGGCCCTGATGTCGTTGGGCCATCCCGGCGAGTCCGAATCCACGGTGCACGCGACCCGGGCGTGGCTGCTGGCCACCAAGCCCGATGACTTCGATGCCACCGTGATCACGACCTACCCGGGCACCCCCTATTTCGACGAGGCGATCGAAACGGCTCCGGGGATCTGGACCTATACGTTCCCGCGCACCGGCGACAGGCTGCACAGCCTGTCGGTCGACTATAGCCAGGTGGCCGAGTATTACAAGGGCATCCCGGGCTCGTACCGATCATTCGTCTATACCGATCACCTGAGCGCGGAAGACCTGGTGAGACTGAGGGACTGGCTGGAAGAAGATGTCCGGCGGACGCTGGAGATTCCCTATCCGGCTGCTGCGGGAGCCACACGTTTTGAGCACTCCATGGGCCAGGGAGAGCTGCCTTCAAACATTCTAAGAATTTCGCCTCCCGTCAGTCCTCAAGTCGGCTCAAGGGGATAGCTGAGGAGGCGCCTCCTGCCGGCCTGAAGTAGCGCGATCGCACGAGAAGAAGGCCTGCCAACGTTCCGACCGCCCCCCCGATGACCCAACCGCCCAGCACGTCGGTCACATAGTGGGCGCCGACATACACGCGGGATAACCCGATCAAGGCAACCAGCGGCCAGGTGATCCAGCCGGTCTTGGGATAGAGCACGTGGGCAAAGGCGGCAGCCGCCGCCGTATTCAGCGCATGGTTGGATGGAAAACTGCCCGTCCCGCCGCAACCAACGAGCAGATGCATATCCGTGAATGTTTGACAGGGCCGCACTCGCCCGACCAAGTGCTTGATCTGGGCCCCGACCTGATCCACCAGGACAATGAGCAAGGCGAGCGCCCCGACTCCGATCAACGCCTCCCGCCTGTTCGCCCAGACCCAATAGGCCAGGACCAAGGCTCCCGGAAGCCACAAGCTGTTCGGTTGGGCCAACGTCAGCATGGCTGCGTCGGCCAAGCCGGAACGGCCGGCCAAACTGTTGATACTGACGAATAGTGCCCGGTCCCAGTCCAGTGTCGTCTCCTAATCCGACTCGTCTGCGGTTATTTGGTCCGGAAATGGATACGGACGGTGATTTCCCCGTCCACCGGCTCGTCCCCCTTCAACTGGGGATCGAATTTCCACTGGTTCAACGCGGTCAGACCGGCGCCGGTTAGTTCCCGGTGTTTGCAGGGCTCCAGCACCACGACGGTGACCTGCGCCTCTTTGTTCACGAGAAACCGCGCCTTCATCCAGTCGTCCAACTCCTGCCCGTCCAGCGACGAGGGAATCTTCGGCCAGGGCATGTAAGTCGGCACCGGCCCCAGTTGCTGATCCTTGTTCAGCGGCAGGCCGTGGACGTGAACGTCCGGCAGGACGACGTCCACGGCATCGTCCGCATGGTCGGCCTGGTGCGTCGCCGCATCGCCCTCCGCCGCGCCGGCCCATGCCGGAGCGAGGCAACAGGCGGCGCCGATCAGGCACGCCAACCAACCGGAACGGAAGAGGATCTTCGCCTTTTCCTGCAAGGTGTCACCTGCCACGCTTGACGCTCCTCAGAAAAACCATTGGCCGCGGAAGAAGAACGACCGGGGCATGTTGGCATGGGCCACGCCCAGCCCGATACTGCCCTCGCTGGAATTGTAGAAGAATCCCTGGTTGAACAGGTTGACAATATCGAAACCCAGCAGAAACTTTTGGTGATACGGAAGCGGGATTTCCCGCGTCAACGAGGCATTGTAGATCGTATACGACGGCATGTGGGTCGAGTTTGTCTTCGCCCCCGGCAGCGAGGTGCGCAGCCCGGACCCATAGAACATCTGCCCGGAGATCGTATTCTGCTCCAGGAAGCGATAGGTCAGGTTCGCCGAGCTCGTCATGGACTGCATGTGGTCGGCAAAGACCCCGCCCTTGGAATTGATGTCGTTGATCTCGGCCTGATTCAGCAGGAAATGTCCAGACTGCAACCCGTAACCCTTGGACTGTCCCCAGGCGACATTGCCACGGCCCGTCAGGTTATCGGTGAAGTTGACTTTCACAATACCGTCGATCCCGCGCTGCCACCCGCGCTGAAACGAAAAGTAATTCAGCAGCGGGGTGGTCCCGAACTGCCCTGCGTCCGACATGTTCTCGTTGATCTTGTAGTATCCTGTGATCTGCAAGGTCGCCAGACGGCCAAACGCATGATACCACCCGGCCTCCGTATAGTGCGACCGTTCCGGCTTGGGCGTGCGGACCGTTGAGTTGTCCGGCTCCGCCGTGGTCCCGGCCGTATTCGGCACCAGAAACGCCACGGACTCCAAACTCGGGGGCGTGAACAGCCGGCCATAGAAGACGTGGAACACGTTGGATTCGTCGGCCTTGTAAGTGGCCCCGATCCGAGGGCTGATTTGCCAGGAGTCGGTCAAGGCCTGGATCTGGTCATACCGTAGCCCCAGGTTCAAGGTCAATTTATCCGTGGGCGTATACTGGTCCTGGACCCAGAACTCCTCGCGCCAGCCGATAAGCCGCCGATCTCCGTCGATGTTGATAACGGGGCCGGTCGGATCGCCCGCCCCGTCCCGCTGAAAGGCAAAGAGTCGACTCTTATTGCTCGCCTGGGTCCGGTCGATCTGGAATCCGTACTTCAGTAGGTGCTGGTTCGCGACTTGGTTGGTGTAGTCGAGCCGGACGCCCAGCGATAAACCCATGCGGTCCTGGCTGGCGGTGGAGAAGGGCTCCGTCGTATTCGGTGTGTAGGCGAGCGAATTGAACGGGTCGGTGATGAACGTGGCCCGCGACTGGCGGACATAGCCGGCCAGGCTGAAGAACTGCGTGGCATCCACGTCGTGCCGCCACACCATGTGTCCGTACTGGTTGTTCTCGCGCTGGAACTGGTTGACGTTCTGCGAGGCCACCGGGTTGAAATTCGGCTCCTGCGCCTGGAGCAGCCCGACCACCGTGGGGTTGGCATCCTGCCCCGGCGAGGTTGGAATCTGATACTTCGCCACGGAATTCAGGAACAGCCAGGTGAAGTTGTTGCGGTTGTCGTGCTGGTAGTCGCCTCGCAGATAGGTTTGATTCCGCGTATGGTCGTCGTGAAAGACGGATTTCCCCAGCGTCGGGGGATCGATGCCCCGGTTCGTGGAGGTGTAGCTGTTCATGATGTAGTACCGGAACTTCTCCCCGATCGTGCCTCCGTATTCGAAGGACGGATTGACCGTGGCATTGGAGCCGCCGAAGTACTGAAGCGAGCCGAATCCCGGTTTGGTGCCGCTCTTGCTGGTGATATCGATCACGGCCGCCGTCCGGTTGCCGTACTGCGCTTCCAGGCCGCCCAGAATGACATCCGCGCGCTCCCAGGTCCGCGGCGAGACCACGTCGGAAAACACCGTCGAGATGGTGTCCGGAATCGGCACTCCGTCGATGCGGAGCTGGAGGAGCGCATGTTCCTGCCGGATATGGAGTTGTTTTAACGGGGCCATGGCCGCGCTGGGTATTGTTGCGAGGACTTCGTTTAGGTCGTTGTTGTTGCCGCGGGGCAACTGCTCGATCTCCTTGCGGCTCAGGCTGTAGGTCTCGCTGGACGCCTTGTATTGAATCGGCGGCAAGGGCGCCACGATGTCCAGCGCGATTTCCTGGGTCATCGCCAACGTCAGCTTGAGCGGGGCCGGTTTGTCGGCCCCGACCTTGATGACCACATATTGGCTGCGATAGGTGTCCTGGATCGCGCTGACTGAGTAGGTGCCCTCCTGGGGGACGACGGCCGAAAATTCCCCGGCATCGTTGGTCACCGAAGCCTCAACGACCTCCCCTTCTTGATTGCGAATCTCCACGATGGCCTGCGGAATGCGCCGCAAGTCCTGGTTTTCGACGAACCCGGTGAGCGTCCGCCGTTCGTCGGACGATTCGGCCGGCTGGGCCAGCGCGACGGAACCAGCCGGAACGAAAGCCGTCTGGCACGGCACAATGAATAAGGCCCAGATGAGGCCGATGACGATACGCCGCATGCCAATCTTCCGATTCCTGATAAAAACGAAGAGACACCCAGTGCGGAGGCACCTGCCACCGACCGGAGAGTCGGAACGCCTTCATACGAGGAGATCAGGAACGGGGCGGAGCGCGCGACGCGCCGGAACCAGTCAGCGTCGCCGAAACGAGAAGAGCCGGAGCGGGAAGCGGATGGACGTCGGGAACGATGAGGGCGACCAGCGTCGGCACATCGCTCGACAGGGACTGACCGGTATGGTGCTGGACCCACTGGCAGAGGTCTGAGTCGGAATGTTCGTGGCCGTCATGATCGGCCGCGGCCAGTTCGTGGTGGATCTCGAGAGCGGCCGCAAAAGGCGCCAGGGTCAGAAGGACGCCCACCAAGGCCATGGCAAGGCCCCGTCCAACCATCAGGCAGACAGCTCTGGAGAATAGACCGGTCATAGACTCAGCGAGCCTATCAAAGCATTGCCGCCCTGTCAAACGCAGGGCGGCGGACTTGCGAAACGTCGGCTTGCACGTAACCCCTTGTCCTGCGCGGCGTTCGGCCTGACGACCGACAGGCGTCTGCTTGACACTTCTACATACTTTGCAGTAAGGTGATGTCTTATTTCTGCTCCTGAGAGTTGACCATGCGCGAGCCGGTTGACAATAGGAACGTCGGCGAGATCAGGCCGCTCCCGCCTCCCCGCGAGGTCAAAACCAGTCTGCCGATCACGCCGACCGCCGCCGAACTCGTCGTGCAGACCCGCCATGCCATCCGGGACATCTTGCACGGTACGGACAAGGACCACCTGCTCGTCATCGTCGGCCCCTGTTCGATTCATGACCCGCAAGCCGCCGTCGCATATGCGGAAGCGTTGAAGCGAGTCGCCGATGCCACCAAGGACCGACTCTTGATCGTCATGCGGACCTATTTCGAGAAGCCCCGCACGACCGTCGGCTGGAAAGGGCTCATCAACGATCCCCACCTGGACGGCACCTGCGATATCGCAGCCGGTTTCGAATTGGCCCGCAAGGTGCTGCTGGAAATCAACGAGCACGGCATCCCCTGCGCTTGCGAGCTGCTGGACCCGGTGACCCCCCAGTACATCGCCGACCTGCTGAGCTGGGTCGCCATCGGCGCGCGCACGACCGAGAGCCAGATCCACCGCGAGATGGCCAGCGGCCTCTCCATGCCGGTGGGATTCAAGAACGGCACGGACGGAGGCCTGCAAGTGGCGGTCAACGCCATGACCACCGCCCGCCAGCCCCACAGCTTCGTCGGCATCAACGCGAACGGCGTCACCTCGATCATCAAGACCCTCGGCAACCCGGACCGGCACATCGTCCTGCGCGGCGGGGGCGGAAAAACCAACTACGGGCCGGAAGATGTGGTGCGCGCCGCGGCGCTGGTGGCCGGGGAACAGATCGCCCGCCCGATCATGGTGGATTGTTCGCACGACAACTCCAGCAAGGATCATCGGCGGCAAAGCGAGGTGGCCCGATCCGTCGCCCGGCAGTTCACCGGCGGACAACGGGCGATCATGGGCCTGATGCTGGAAAGCAACCTCCACCCCGGCAAGCAAACCTGGAAAGCGGGGGCCCAACTGGCCTACGGCGTGTCCATCACCGATGCCTGCCTGGGATGGGACGAAACCGAGTCCCTGCTCCTCGAACTCGCCGACGTGCAGGCGCGCAAAGCCGCGCCGGAACCCGTGTCCTCCTAGCCCCGCTACTGGCACTTCGGACACCATCCGAAAAACTCGAGTGAATGTTCCTCGACTGTGAAACGGGTTTCCCGCTCCACCAGTGCGGTTAATTTCTTGAGCGGACAGAGCATGAGGTCGGCGATGCGGCCGCATCCGCGACAACGGATGTGATGGTGATGCTCCCGGCCGTGGCGGGTTTCATAGCGGAACTGCCCCTCCCCCAGCTCCACCTGCGCAATCAGGCCGAGCTTCTTCAAGACGGCCAGGGTCCGGTAGACGGTGACCAGATCCACGGCCACCTGTTCCCGCTTGAGCCGCGCATGGACATCGGCCGCACTCAGGGGATATTTCGATTTCTCCAGGACGTCGAGAATGGCCTTGCGGGGACGCGTCAACCGTCGGCCCTCGGCACGCAACCCGGCAATCAGATTCTTGATCATGTCGCCCTCGCCGTTAATTGCAACTGGTTTGCATGTACCACGCGCACCGGAACCCTGTCAATCCTGCACCGCTTCTCACCGCCACGCCCCCTGTGCTAGGATGCCGCCGATTCGGACCTTCCAGCCAAGGAGACCCTCTCGTCCATGTTGATCGACACCCACGCCCATCTGGACGATACCCGCTACGACGACGATCGGGAAGCCGTTATCACGCGCGCGCGCGACGCCGGGGTCGAGACCTTCGTGACCATCGGATGCGACCTGGCGACCAGCAAGGCCGCCGTGGACCTGGCCGCCCGTTACCCCTTCGTCTACGCGGCCGTGGGCGTGCATCCTCACGAAGTGAAGCACATCGAAGACGGCTGGTACGACGAATTCCGTCGGCTGGCCGGCCATGAAAAGGTCGTCGCCTACGGCGAGATCGGGCTGGATTATCACTACAACCACTCCCCACCCAAGCTCCAGCGTGAACGCTTTCGCGAGCAAGTCGGCTTGGCCAAGGAGCTACGCCTCCCCCTGGTCATCCACACGCGCGAAGCCCAGGAGGACACGATTGCGATTCTCAAAGAAGAGAAAGCCGGTGACGTCGGCGGCGTCTTCCACTGCTTCTCCGGCGACGCCTGGCTGGCCAAGGATGCGCTGGACCTTGGGTTTTACCTGTCCTTCTCCGGCGTCATCACGTTCCAGAACGCAGCCATGTTGCGGGACATCGTGAAAACCGTCCCCCTCGACCGAATCCTGGTCGAGACGGATTGCCCCTACCTGACGCCGGTCCCCTATCGGGGCAAGCGGAACGAGCCGGCGTTCGTCAAACTGGTGGTGGAGAAAATTGCGGAAGTGAAAGGGCCGGCAGAGGTGGCCGGCGTGGAAGAAATAGGCCGGATCACGTCCGACAACGCCCGACGCCTGTTCAAAATCCCCTGAGCTGTCGGCTCCGCTTGCGAAGCGCCTTGGGTAGTTTTCGCGGATTACCCTTCTTCTCCGGATTCCGTCGCGGCAGGTCGTCCTCGGGTCCATCTTTCTGATAGGGACCGCTCTGGGCCGTCACGGCTGGCCGGACCCGGAGCCTGGATTCAAACTCCGCGGCGGCGATCACGAAGGCCCCGCAAGCCCTGGCAAAGTCCGCGACCTCCCGATCCGAGGACACGACGGCGCAATCCCGCCCATACTCCTCCGCCAGACGCTGGATCACCTGATCGGCCCGTTCCCCGCGCCGGGAATAAACGACCAGCAGTCCGGCCCTGTGTTCCTGACGTTCTGCTTCTCCGCCCTGCTGCCAACCGTCGAAGACCACTGTGATCGGATGGCCCTTGCGCTGCCGATACGCCGACAAATCCCGCAGGAGTTGTTCGCGGGCCGCTTCGCCACCGGCAGCACCAGTGCGCCCGACCTGCCCCCTCACGCCGAGGAGGTTATAGCCATCCACGATCACATGCCTCGCCATGAGAACGGAGCCTAGCCGACCGATTTCCTCCTGTCAATTTCAGACAGGCCTATGCCGAAGGAGAGAGGACAGGGGTAAACACTTGACA
Organism: Nitrospirota bacterium; assembly: GCA_004296885.1. Classification (NCBI taxonomy): domain Bacteria; kingdom Pseudomonadati; phylum Nitrospirota; species Nitrospirota bacterium. The sequence continues at coordinate 244,832 of SCVN01000015.1, forward strand.
ATCAGGCTGGCTTCTGACAAGTTTTCTTAAGATTATCGCGACCCTGGACCACTATGCCGACTCGCTTCCTGCTGACCTATGGCCTGACCGCTTGGCTGCTGTCCCTCGGCATCCCGGCCCCTGCCTTGTCGGTTGCCGGACCGCCCTCGCTCCCCCACGCCTCCTTGGGAATAGTTCATAGCCTGGCCCACAAGGTCAAGAAGCCCGTACACAAGAATGTCGCCCAACCCCAGGACGGCGCGTTGGTGCAAAACATCCGGGTGAAAGACTACTCGGACTATACGCGCCTGGTGCTGGATCTCGACCAGCAGACGACCTTCACCCAGAGCCGCCAGGAAAGCCCGAACCAGGCGATCGTGGAATTGCAAAACACCAGACTCAGCGAGCGCTTGCGAGCCAAGCTCAGCGGCAGAAAACTGCCCAATGAAGTCTCCATCGCTCAACCGCACACCCATTCCGTGACCGTGTCCGTCAACCTGAGCCAGGTCCGCGACTATAAGCTGATCGCCCTCAGCAGGCCGGAGCGGCTCGTGGTGGACCTCTACCATCGAAGCGAGAAGGACAAACCGGTGCTCGGGCAGCCAGTCGAGCCAGCGGCACCCACGACGACCGTAGCCAGGACGCCCGCCCCAGCCCCTGATCCGATTGCCGAACCCATGCCACCGGCCCAGACAGCCCAACCGACTCCTGCAGCCCATCCGGCTCCCGTGCCCTCACCGGTTCGTTCCCAGCCACGCTCCGCACCAGGGAAGGACATCAAGCTGATCGTGATCGACCCGGGGCACGGAGGCAAGGACCCGGGCGCCATCGGCCAGCAGCACACGGCTGAAAAGGACGTGACCTTGCAGGTGGGGCTGAAGCTCCGCGACCTGATCACCAAGTACCTCGGGACCCAGGTGCTTATGACGCGGGACCGCGACGTGTTCGTGGAGCTGGGCGATCGGGCCAAGTTCGCCAACAGCAAGGACGCGGACCTCTTTGTGTCGATCCACGTCAACTCCCACCCGCAACGCAACACCAAGGGACTGGAGGTTTACCACTTCGGCGAGGCCAGCGACCGGCGCGCCCTGGCCGTGGCCGCGCGGGAAAACGGCACGCCGATCGAGAGCACCGGCGTGGGCTGGCAGTACATCCTGGCGGATTTCGTCACCAGCAAGAAAATCGAAAAGTCGCAAGAACTAGCCTGGACGACCAAACAGGCCATGGTCGCCCACTTGGACGACCATTACGACGTGGTGGATCACGGCGTGAAGACCGCGCCCTTCTATGTGATCCGCTTCACCACCATGCCCAGCATCCTGGCCGAGATCGCCTTCATCTCCAATCCTGCCGAAGAGAAGCTCATGCGGACCGATACCTTCACTAGCCGCATGGCCGACGCCATCTTCCAAGGCATCCGGGACTACGTCAACCCCATCCAGACTGCCGCGCGCTGACCGAGGCAGGCAGTGCCGACCTTCAAGCTGATTCTCGAATACGATGGAACAAGCTATGCCGGCTGGCAGCGGCAGCCGGACCAGCCGACCGTGCAAGCCGCCTTGGAAGATGCCATCCAGAAGATCACGCAGACACACATCGCCGTGATCGGCGCCGGCCGGACCGACGCAGGCGTCCATGCCCTCGGCCAGGTCGTGAGCTTCCGCTCGGACAAGCCTCTGACTCCTCGCGACTGGCGGCGCGCGCTCAACGCCCACCTCCCGGCCGACATCAGCGTCCAGGCAGCCGAATCGGTGTCAGACGACTTCCATGCCCGCTACTCGGCCAAGGCCAAGCAGTACGAGTACAGGATTCTGAACCAGCCAGAACGGCCAGCCCTGGACCGCAACCGTGCCTGGCACATCTATGGCCCGCTGAATTTCGACGCGATGCGCCAGGCAGCCGCCTGCTTAATCGGCAAACAGGACTTCGCCTCGTTTCAAGGGCACCCGACCGACACGACGGATACGATCTGCGACTTACAACGGTTGGATCTCGTCCAGGAAGGGCCTTTGGTACGGATACAATTTCTCGGCGATCGGTTTCTCAAACAGATGGTCCGCGCGATCGTGGGAACCTTGGTCGAGATCGGCCAAGGCAAGCGGCCACCCGAGGGCATGAAGGATATCCTGGAGGCAAAAGACCGCCGCTCCGCCGGCTACACAGCTCCCCCGCAGGGGTTGTATTTGGTGAGAGTGGATTACTGAACGACGAAGGAACTGAGGAGTCTCGGCTGACGAACGAACTGGTTAATACCCAACATCACCTCTGTCAGCGCCCCGCCCCACACCTCGGGCGTGGAGAGATATTGACCTACACGTGGCATAACGAAATGCTCGCTCGCCTGCGCCATTGCAATCACTGCGTATCTCGGCATGACGTTCTTCGGCCCTGGCCAAGTACAGCGGCGGTTCGGCGAGGCTCTCGTGATGACGACGAACCTTGGGGCGCAACTAATTCTCGTTGAGGCCAAATTCCCGCGTGTGAAGTCTGGTTTTCCAAGTCTGTTCCAATCGAATGACTTCGTCGGACGGCATATCAGGCGAAACACGTTGAAGGATACTGAACTTGAAATAGTTCGGGTCGCGCTTTCGTAGCTCTTTGTTTCCGCCGTGGCCGGATATACCGTAATTGAGCCATCGCCCCAGAATATTCACGGTGCTATAGGCTGCGCCAACGTATCCGCGGCCATCTGAGGAATCCAAAATGTAGTAGATACCACGCCACTCCTTCAGCGAAGCCTTCCACTTCGAAGGTAGTACCTTCAACTCTGACCACGTTACGACCAGCTCGTCCCATGCCGGCATAACCGCCTCGAAAGCGCTTGATTCGCAGATCGCGTGAATTTCAAATGTATTGCGATCTGCCCATCGCCACCAAGATCGTTCAAGCCCCGGCCAACGAATGACCAAACGACCACGCCAGGAGGAATAAAACTTGGCATTGAGGACTAGATCAAACCAAAGGGTCGCGGGTCGATCACCGCCAAAACCGGTCATACCGAAAGACTCATGGAGTTCTTTGTTCGCGGCAATCTTCCAAAACCCTTTCAAGCCGAGCGGCCGCCAACTCTTCACCGCATAGAGCCCAGCAAACAACGCCGTACCTGCATCAACGCCGATGAATGAGGCAATGTACTTGGCTCGCGTAAACGCCTTCTCCACCTTCGGGAACTGCGCTTGCTGGTATGCGTTGTATAGATTGGGCTTCTCAGCCACGAGCCACGGAAGAGTCTTACGCAGTTTCGGTTCTTGCGGGCGATGACGCAGTACCAGCACATCCGCTGGCGATATCCCGTGTTTCCGCAGAAGATCATTCAGATGCAATACGGCTTTATCATTCACACAAGTGCTCATGATCCGCCTGCCTCACTGAACTAATGAGTATACTGATCGGCATATCCTGCTCCTGCTAGACCGAGCGGCGATTGCGCGATTCTCATCTGATTTCGACTGCTTGTCAAGAATCGCACAGCGCAGACTAGCGTGATATGCCGATAGGTAGCCTTGTTTCACCATTGTTTCCCCAAAGGGTGTGTTGGGGCACAAGCCGACTTCACCGGAGGAGCGAAACAGACCGGCGAAACTCTGCCGGGAAGGAAAGCGGAAACTGACTGAGTCCGCGAAGGAATTTCCGAAGGGCGCACGGCGCGATGAATAAAGAGCGCCACGTTTGTGCGCGCCGCCGAGTCGGTGAGGCGGCCGGAACTCCGCCCGGCAGAGTCCGAGGGGCCACTCCGAAGGTGCGGAGGCGAGGCGCCCCGACACACTCGCACTCCGCCCTTCGTCAGCCGAGTCTTAATCAATCTGGAAAGAGCCGCCCGCCCCGGCCATCCTTCGACAGGCTCAGGATGAACGGGCTTAGGGCTTTGGCTGGTTCTGCTTTCGAGTTTCTTACGGAGTTCGGTAATCTGCTCTTGAATGTGAATCTGGTAGCGTTATGGTCTCTGCAATCGGCCTATCGCTTGGTTCGGTCGATCAGCTTCACCCCTTTGTTGATGATGTCCTGACTGCCGATCAGCTGCGGCGTCTGGTCGTTGTTATATTCCCGCCGCGCCACCCGCTCGACTTGCGGCTTCACATAGGCAAACAGCTCGCCCAACTCGATGACTCCGTCCTTATTTTGATCCGCCTCCCCTTGCAATCCCTTGAGAAAGAAGTAGGTCAGGAGCCCGTGACTCTTCTGAGCGTAGGTGCTGGACACTTGCTCTCCTGAGCTGGCGGCGAAGACCACGGTTTTGCCCCCGGCGACCAAGGAATTTTCGACCGACAGGACCATCGGCCTGGCCCCCTTGGCCAGCACGGATCGTCCGCCTGCTCCCGAAAAGCAGGAGTCCAAGAGAACGACCACTTCTTTGGCGGGAAGCTTGGCCAGGTTCTCATACAGCCGCTTGAGCGGATAGCCCGTGGTTTCGATATAGGCCGGGTCGCCGTCGAACGGCACCAAATAAGCGTCGCCGGTCTTGGGATTCGGCGCCCCGTGGCCAGAAAAATAGACGAAGACCGAGTCGCCTTGGTCGACCCGATTCCCCAGCCATTTTTCGAAATACTTTTCCAAGTCGGTCCGGGTGGCACGGTCGTTCGACAGAAACGCCACGTTTTCTTCCGGATACCCCAGACTCTTCACCAGATAGTCCCGCATAATCCTGGCGTCATGGTCGGCAAACTCCGCCTTGGGGAGGCCCTGCCGATATTGCTCGATGCCGACCACCACGGCGTAGGCGGGCCGCTTCCTGGGCGGACCGCCGGCCGGCGCCATATCCACGTCGCTGGACGGAACCGGCCGCGAGGTCGATCCTGAGGCGACGTCCGGCCCACCCGATTCTCGTTTGACATAGGCGGCCACGCGCCCGTCGCTCTGCACATCGGCGACCACAGTTCGAACCATGTGGGGCATTTCCTTCTCAACCGCTTCCAGGATCGAATCCCCGACCGCATCCGTCATGCAGGGAGCCGTGATCGGACTCAATAGAAAGAACGTAAACGCTTGCAGGATATTGCACGCATGAAACTGCCCACTGGACAGCCAATTGCCGGGCACGCGCTTGGTTTGCGATTCCTTGGCGAGGACGACTCCGCCGCGAAGGTCTTTCAGCGTGAGGTCCAATTTGGTTTCGAAGAGCGGTGTTGACGACATGCCGCCGCTCGCGATCACATCAACATTGACCGATGCCAGCAGGTCATGATCCTTCGCTTTCGATTTCTCCTCGACCACCGTGACCTGCGCGAACACCGTTTGCAATTCCTGCTGCAGCGCCTTGCCGACGGCCTGATAAAAATCGAAGTCCATGTGAAACAGCGCTACGCCGGATTGGGCGTCAAACGTCACAGATTTCGCATGCTCATCCACCAACAGGGCAACCTTGTAGGGAAGCTTCTGCCCCACCTCGTCAGCCTGTGCATGATAAAAATCTTCCTTGATCGCACCTCGATAGGTACAAGCCGATCCCGCCAGCAGGACAAGAACCAACACCGCCAGCACGCGCAATTTTTCCACAGGGGTACCTTTCATGGGCTGCAGGACTAACAGGTTCATCGTGGATTTTCGAGTTTCTTGCGGAGTTCGATGATTTCGCGTTCGAGGGCTTCGAAGCGGTCGGCGATGGGGTCCGGCAGGTTGATGTGATCCATGGTGGCTTCGGGCAGGCGCTCCCCTTCCATCTTGATGATCCTGGCCGGCACGCCGGTCACCGTGGAGTTGGGCGGCACGGACTTGAGCACGACGGAGTTGGCCCCGATCTTGACGTTGTCTCCGACCTTGATGCCGCCGAGGATTTTAGCCCCCGCCCCGACGACGACATGATTCCCCAGCGTGGGATGGCGCTTGCCATGTTCTTTGCCGGTCCCACCGAGCGTCACGCCCTGAAACAGCGTCACATAGTCGCCGATCTCGGCCGTTTCGCCGATCACCACCCCCATCCCGTGGTCGATAAAGAAACTCTTGCCGATCTTGGCCGCCGGGTGAATCTCGATTCCCGTCAGCCACCGGGCCAGTTGCGAAATGGCGCGCGGGATGAACGGCACACTGTGCGTGTTGAGCCAATGCGAGACCCGATAAGCCAACAAGGCGTGGAACCCGGCATAGGTCAGCACGACCTCCAGCTTGCTCGTGGCCGCCGGGTCACGGTCAAAGACGGCCTGTAAGTCCTGTTGAATCCGCTGAAACATAAGAGTCTTGAAAGTTCGAAAGTCGTAAAGTCTAAAAGTCTTCGGAGAAATGCAGTAAGCTACATTTCAGCGCCCAAATAGGTTATGAAGCCGGAGAGTGCTCTTGAGACCTCTTCGGCCCTGGCTTTTAGGTCGGCAAACTCCTCGACGGTAAGATACCCCAAATCCGATGCCACATATAGTTGGCTGCGGACCTCTCCTGCGGAACCTTTGGCCATATAGAGAAATCTCTGAAATTCTTTTTCCGATCCCCTCTCGAACCCTTCCGCAATGTCGGATATCACGGAAACAGCCGCTCTTCTGATTTGGTCGCGAAGGCCAAAGTCCGTCGAAAACCTACCCTGACCGCTCGCTCGATATACAGCTGCGACAAGCTCTCTTGCTAATTGCCAGGCTTTGATCTCCTCAAATCGTTCAATCTTCGGCAAAGGCCTCCTCCAGCAACTTGCCGACTTTCTGACTTTACGACTTTCCAACTGTTTCGATGAGACAAATTGCCTGGGCGGCGATCGCTTCTTCCCGCCCGACCGCATCCAGCCCTTCGCCGCTCTTGACCTTCACGTTCACGGCGGCCCGCTCGATCTTCAGCACTTCCGCCAGCCGGACCGCCATCGTTTCCAGATGCGGGCCGAGCCTGGGCGCCTGGGCGATGATCACCGTATCCACGTTCACCAGGCAATAGCCCTTCTTGGCCAGCAACCCGTTCACTTCCTCCAGCAGGATCAGGCTGGAGATGTTCTTGTAGCGCGGATCGGAGCTGGGATAATGTTTCCCCAGATCTCCTTCCCCCATGGCGCCCAGCATCGCATCGCAGACCGCATGGACCAGCGCATCAGCATCCGAATGGCCGACCAGGCCCTGCGTATGAGGGATCTCGATGCCCCCCAGAATCAGCTTCCGCCCCTTGCCCAACGGATGGATATCATATCCCAGCCCAACTCGCATGCGCCTTCCTTTCATACAACGGAATAGTCCGAAAGTCCGAAAGTCGAGACTTGAAGACTTTATGGACTTTGTGACTTTGCGACCTTTTGTCGCGCCGCCAGGATCGCCTCGCCGATGGCGAAGTCTTCCGGCCTGGTAATCTTGATATTCTCTCCGCTCCCCTCCACGATCGCCACCGGATATCCGAGCCGCTCCACCAACTGCGTGTCGTCGGTCCCCTGCACCCCCTCGAGCGCCGCCTTGCGGTGCGCCTCCTCAAAAATCGCCCGTCGGAACGCCTGCGGGGTCTGGGCCAGCCAGAGCCGGCCCCGGTCCACCGTGCCGCTCACCAGGCCGTCCGGGCCGACTTGCTTGACCGTGTCCTTCATGGGGATCGCCACCAATGCCGCCCCATGTTTGGCCGCCGCTTCGATCACCAGCCGGATCATCTCGCGGGTGACAAACGGCCGCACGGCATCGTGCACCAGCACGAACTCGACCCCGTCGCTCACGGCCTGGAGCCCGTGATGCACGGAATCCTGGCGCTGCGCGCCGCCGGCCACGATTTTCCTGACTTTGGTGAGACGGTGGGGGGTGACGATCTCCCGCAAGCAGAACTCGCGGTCCGCCTCGGGCACGGCCAGGATGATCTCGACGATCTCCTCCGCCGCCTCCAGCGCCCGGAGCGTATGGACCAACAGGGGAAGACCCCCGAGTGCCAGAAACTGCTTGGGGGTCGAAGCCCCCATGCGAACCCCGCGCCCGGCGGCCGGTACGAGAGCAGACGTTCGGTTACCCACGCGCGACTTGAAACTCCTCCTTCTCCGTCTCCTCGCGCAAGCGCGTGAAGATCATCCGACCCGCCGTCGTCTGCAGCACGCTGGTGACGATCACGTCCACGTTCCGCCCGATGCAGCGTTTGGCGTTGTCCACCACGATCATCGTCCCATCGTCCAGGTAGGCCACGCCTTGTCCGGCTTCCTTGCCCTCTTTCAACACGAAGACCCGGATGGTCTCGCCCGGCAACACTACCGGCCGGAGCGCATTGCACAGTTCGTTGATGTTCAGCACACGCACGCCCTGTAGCTCCGCGACCTTGTTCAGATTGAGGTCGTTCGTGATGACCTTGGCGCCCACTTTCTTGGCCAGGACGACGAGTTTGGAATCCACGTCTTTGACGTTGGGAAAATCGTCGTCGATGATCCGCACGTCGATATCCACCATCTTCTGGATCTTGTTCAAGATGTCCAGCCCCCGCCGGCCCCGCGCCCGCTTCAAAGAATCCGACGAGTCGGCGATGTGCTGCAGCTCTTGTAGAATGAATTGCGGCACCAGAAAGGTGCCCTCCAGGAAACCGGTCTCGCAGAGATCCGCCACCCGCCCATCGATGATTACGCTGGTATCGAGAATCTTATGATTGCCGGTCACCACCGCATGCTCGGGATGCTTGGACTGCCCCGTGATCCGCTCCCGGCCGAACTTCGCTCCCAGCACCAACCCCAGGTAGGGCAGCCCCAGGAGAAACAACAGCCCGCCGATGTGGAATAGGAACGTCTCGACATCGAAGATGGCGCTGCCGACCCATTCGACGAGGCCGGTCAGGACCAGCCCGATGGCCAGCCCGCCGGTTCCGCCCACGACCAGCCCGAAAGACGCCTTTTGAAGCAGGTACTCTGCAATAAGAATAAGGCCGCCCGTCAATGCTCCGATGGCAAACCCGGCTGCGAGCAGGGGACCCGTCGGATCCTCCCCGCGCAAAAATAAAGTCATCCCTGCCAGGGCGCTCAGGAGCACGAAAACGATTCGCCGTGCCATCGCATCACCCCCTTTCGGTCGACCATTATAACACTGCCTGCCGCAAACGCCGGCCGCCACAGTCTACCCTACCGCCGGAGGCTAAGACTTCAACGTGAGGTAGGTCGTGAGACCCTGGCGTTTGATCAACAACAGAACAGCCTCGCCTTTGCCGGATTTGGCGGCCGCCTGCTCGTAGGCCTTGAGCGTCGGAGTCGGTTTCCGGTTCACTTCCAGGATCAGATCGCCCTCTTTGACGCCCGCCTCCTCTGCCGCGCTGCCGGAGCGGACTCGCGCCACCACCACCCCTTTTTCGTTGCCTCCCAGCCCAAACCGACGGGCCCACTCGCTGTTGAGCTCGCGCACGTCCAGGTCCGACAGGAGACCGGACGGCCTGATCCCCTCCCCGCCTTCATCGCCGTCGCCGTCACCGCCGCCGGCTTGCGCCATATTCTTCGGCTGCTCCGCGATCGTCACATCCACCGTGCGCTGGCCCTTGTTGCGAACGAACTTGACCGTGGTTTTCTTGCCCACCGGGGTCTGCGCCACAATATTCCTGAGGTGGGTGGGGGTCTCCACGGACTTGCCGTCGAACTCGAGGATCACATCCCCGCGCTCCAGCCCCGCCTTCTTGGCCGGACTGCCGTCCAGGACATCGCTGACCAGGACCCCCTTGGATTCCGACAGCCCGAACTGCGACGCCAGTTCCGGCGAGAGCTCCTGAATGGACACGCCCAGCCAACCCCGCACGACTTTGCCGGCCTTGACCAGCTGCTCCAGGATCGACCGCGCCATGTTGCTGGGCACGGCGAACCCGATGCCCATGTTGCCGCCGCTCTGGCTGAAGATCGCCGTATTGATCCCGACCAGTTCGCCGCGCACGTTCACCAGCGCACCACCCGAGTTGCCGGGGTTGATGGCCGCATCGGTTTGGATGAAGTCTTCGTACTCCGCAATCCCCATGCTGGCCCGCCCGACCGCGCTGACAATGCCCATGGTCACCGTCTGGGTCAGCCCGAAGGGGTTCCCGACAGCGAGCACGAACTCCCCCACCTCCAGCTTGTCCGAGTCGGACCAGGGAATCGTATGCAAGCCCTCCGCTTCGACTTTCAGCACCGCCAGGTCGGTCTTGGAATCCGTCCCGATCAACTTGGCTTTGAACTCACGTTTGTCGGACAGGAATACCTTGATCTCATCGGCCTTGCTGACCACGTGATTGTTCGTGATGATCAGGCCGTTCGGGTCCACGATCACGCCCGACCCCAGGCTCCGCTCCTTCCGCTCGCGCGGGGCCTCGAACCGCTTGAAAAACTCGTCACCGAAGAAGCGGCGAAAGAACGGGTCGTCGAAGGGCATGGCCTGGGGCCCCTCCCCGCTCTTGCCGCTTCGCGTGGTGAAAATGTTCACCACGGCCGGCTTCACGCTTTTGGCGATCTGGACGAAATTCTGATTGCTCCCGATGACCGATGGCGGCGCCGGCGTCGGCGAAAGCCCGGCCACGGGCGGCTCGGGCACCGCATGCCCGAACGGCAGCCAGCCCATATCGGCCGCCACCACCAATCCGATCAGCACGCCCAGTCCGATCAACAGGATACTGGCCAGCCAGGACGAACGCCGCCGATTCCGCGCCGGCGCCTTTTCTTCCAATTGCTCCATCCCCATAGCCGCTAGATCGCCACAAGAATATGTCGACTGCCTGCTTGCCGGACAGCCCGCTTACTGAATCTCTCCCGCATAGATGCCCATGACCGTCTGCAGGAACTTAATCGCGTCGGCCTTGGGCCGCTGGAACGAATTACGCCCGATGATCGAGCCGAACCCGCCGCCGTCGCGAATGGCGCGGGCCTCTTCGAACACATTCTTATCGTCGCTCTTGGCCCCGCCCGAGAAGATCACGATGCGGCGGCCGTCGAACGAACTCTGCACGACATGGCGCACCCGTTCGGCCAGGGTCTTGATCGGCACCTGTTCGGCCTCGTATACCTTTTTTGCCGCCGCCTGTTCCAAATGGGCGGTGGGCAACTTCACCTTGATGATGTGCGCGCCCAATTGCGCGGCAATCTGCGCCGCATAGGCCACGACGTCCACCGCGGTTTCCCCTTCCTTGCTCAAGGCGGATCCGCGCGGATAGGACCAGACCACCACCGCGAGGCCGTTGTCCCTGGCCTCTTCCGACAGCTCCCGCAACTGCCCATACATGGTCTGGCTATGGGCCGAGCCCGGATAGATCGTAAATCCGATGGCCGAACAGCCAAGCCGCAGCGCGTCCTTCACACTGCCGGTCACCGCGGACAGCGGGTCTTTTTCGTCATGGAGCACATCGTGGTTGTTCAGCTTTAAAATGAGCGGAATACGGCCGGCGAACTCCGCCGCACCCGCCTGCAAAAATCCCAGCGGGGCCGCATAGGCGTTGCAGCCAGCATCGATGGCCAGCTGAAAGTGGTAATGGGGATTGTAGCCGGCCGCGTTGGGCGCAAAGCTGCGGGCGGGCCCATGCTCGAACCCCTGATCCACCGGCAGGATCACCAGCTTGCCGGTGCCGCCCAGCTTGCCATGCCCCAGCAATCGCGCGAGATTCATCCGCGTGCCGGCATTGTCGCTTCCATACCAACTCAGAATGTCCTGAACGCGCTTGTTCATGCTCTTCCTCCTGCCACGTTCCGCAACAACAGATGTTAAGAAGTCCGACGGCCTTGGATAAATCCTTCTGCGGTCTCGACATCCTCCCGGCTGCCGATAATCAGCGGGACCCGCTGGTGCACGGCCGTCGGCTTGATCGAAAGAATCGGCTCGACGCCCGTACTGGCCCGCCCGCCCGCCTGCTCCACCACCATCGCCAGGGGATTGGCCTCGTACAACAAGCGCAGCTTGCCCTCCGGCTTATCCGTCTCGCCGGGATAGAGATAGATGCCGCCGCCCAGCAGAATGCGGTGCACATCCGCCGCCAGACAGCCGGAATAGCGGCCGCTGTAGGGCCTTCCGCCGGCCTTATCCTGCGCCTTGAGATAATCGATATAGCGCTGCGTGCCGGCCGGCCACTTGTGATAGTTTCCCTCGTTGGCCGCGTAGACCTTCCCTCTGGCCGGCATGCGAATGTTTTCGTGCGACAGCAGGTATTCGCCCACGCCCGGGTCCAGCGTGAATCCATGGACCCCGTGGCCGGCCGTGTAGACCAGCATCGTGCTCGACCCATACATGAGGTAGCCGGCCGCCACCTGCTCGGTGCCGACCCGAACCAACTCGGCGTCCGACGGCAATCCTCCCTTTCCCTCAAACCGCAGGACCGAGAAGATGGTGCCCAGCGGCATATTGACATCGGTGTTGGAGGACCCGTCCAGGGGGTCGAACAGCAACATGTACTTGCCCCTGGGCCAGTTTTCTTCCAGTTTCACCGGCTTTTCCATCTCTTCGGAAGCCAGGGCGCAGACCAAGCCGCTGTGCTGAAACACCTTGACGAAGATCTCGTTGGCGATTTCATCCAGCTTCTTGACGGCCTCCCCCTGCACATTCGTGTCGCCGGTGTAGCCCAAAATATTGATCAGGCCGGCCCGGCGGAGATCCGAGGCGATCATCTTGCCGGCCAGCCCGATCTGGGCCATGAGGGCCGAAAATTCCCCCGTGGCGCCAGGATGCGCAGCCTGCGCTTGCAGAATATGTCGGGTCAAGGTGATGGGAAACGGCCTCACGGCTCAGTCCTTCCTTACCGGCATCATGTTATGACGGGCTTAATAGCGGTGGATTATATAGGTTTTCAACGAAGCGGGCAATGGACGCAGCCTGCGGACGAGGATTGGGGCGCGCCTGTTACGGGGCGCCCGGAACCTGAAAGCCTTCGACCAGGCTGGCCACCACGGACCCGATTTTCACCTTGGCTTTCATCATCACCGGCACCCGACGGCTGTCGTTGGTGAACCAGACCCGGATGTTCCCTTCATTGAGAAAAATGCCTTGAAACGGCATGATCGCCAACACCCTCACCGTTTCGACCTCCCCCCAGGCTCCCTTGATGGTTTCGACCGCCTCGACTCGGATCTCCAACTTGTACGTCTTCTTGTCGTGATGGACGCTAAAGGTGGCTGAGGCCCCCGGCACCAGGGAAGGCAGCGTACGGACATAATAGAGGCAAGAAATCGAGTCGTAGGTCTGCGGGGGCAAGGGCAACTGGTCCATGACCCCGTCCTTGATCGAGGTGATGGTACCTGCGGCTTGGTCGAAGGCGACATCGAAGTCGTTACTCCGCTTCCCTTCACGCCTTCGAAACCGCATCCGGTGAGGCAGCATCTTCTCGGCGTCTACCAGCGACTCCACCCGGTTGTCGACCGGATAGAATTTTGTCACCAAGGGGCTGGAGACCGCGGTCGTCAGGAGACGAAGCGTCGCGCGCCCCTGAACCGGCGCAGCGCCTGCCACTTCAAGCACGGCGGTGCCGGCACGGATATTCAGCCACGTGAGGGCATAGGTCAACCGCTCCCCCGGCATGAAGGGGCGCTCGGTGGACATGGACGGAGCGGAAGCCGGTTCAGCGCAAACCGACGGGGAAGAGATGGCCGCACAGCAGAGAGCGGCCGCGGTCGACAGAACGGCAAGGCGTCGGAAGGCAGCGCGCCGCACCGTTAGGCTGCGAGAGTTCGTCTGGCTTGGTCCAGCTCTGATTCGATCAACGCCCGAATCACATCCAGGCGCTGGGGAGAGGAGGCTTCGAAGCGCAGGACAAGAGCCGGCTGCGTGTTGGACGCCCGGATCAAGCCCCACCCGTCCTCGAACATGACACGGATGCCGTCGATCGTCACCACGTCCCGGATCACGAGCCCCTTCTCACCGGGAGCCCGACCGGCCTTGGCATAAGCCAGGAGGCGCGCCTGGACTTGCCCGACCAGATCGAATTTCACATGGTCGGGACAATCGACTCGGATCTCGGGCGTCACCGAGGTCGCCGGCAAATCCGCCAGCAGAGCGGACAACGGCTGCTTGTTCTTGGCCAGGATTTCGACCAGCCGACATGAGGCATAGATCGCATCGTCATAGCCGAAATAACGGTCGGCGAAGAACATATGTCCGGACATTTCGCCGGCCAAAACCGCCGACTCGGTTTTCATCTTGGCTTTGATCAGCGAATGGCCGGTCTTCCACATGATCGGCCGCCCCCCGCGCCGCTGAATGTCCTCATAGAGGCTCTGCGAGGCCTTGACTTCCGAGATGATCGTACTACCAGGCCGGACGGCCAGGATGTCCCGGGCATAGAGGACCATGAGACGGTCACCCCACAGAATATGACCCTGCTCATCCACCGCACCGATTCGGTCCGCATCCCCGTCATAGCCGATCCCGACATTTGCCCCGGTTCTTTTCACCGTTGCGATCAAATCCCGGAGGTTCTCCACCACCGTCGGGTCCGGATGATGGTTGGGGAACCGGCCATCCAGGTCGCAATAGAGCCCGGTGACACGGCAACCCAGTTGTTCCATGGCTTGCTTGGCCACAAGCGCAGCCGCCCCGTTCCCGCAGTCGATCACCACATGCAAATGACGCGCATCGACCGACGCGAAGCTGGCCTTCAAATAGGCGAGATAGTCCTGGAGGAGCGGGCGGAGGGATACCGTCCCGGGCCCACTGGAGAAATGACCTGCCTCCATCACCTTGCGGAGCTGCTGGATGGCGTCTCCATGGAGCGCCTCTTTCCCAATGCACAACTTGAAGCCGTTATACTCCGAGGCATTATGGCTGCCGGTGATCATCACGCCGCCATCGACCGGCAATTGGAACAGGGAAAAGTACAGCACGGGGGTGGGGCAGACCCCGATATCCAACACATTGAGTCCGCCGGCCGTCAGACCTTGGACCAGCCGGTCGCGCAAAGCAGGGGAGCTTTCCCGCCCGTCACGCCCCACGCTGACCGTCTTCGCGCCCTTGTCCCGGGCAACGGTGGCAAAGGCCCGCCCGATCCGCTCGGCCAGATCCTCCGTCAGTTCCTGGCCGACGATGCCCCGAATGTCATATTCACGAAAGAGCGCCATGGCTACGGCCAATCAATACGTCTAAAGTTGGAACGTCTGCACGTCTTTGACTTGATGGACTTTCAGACTTGCGGACGGCGCGGCGCTTTTACGCCGCGCCCATAATCGTCATGAAACCGCACGATGTCATCTTCGCCGAGGTACGGACCGTTTTGGACCTCGATGATGTGCAACTGCTCCGAGCCAGGGTTCTCCAGCCTATGCCGCGTGTTCTTCGGAATCCCCGTGCTCTGGCCAACGTTGATGTCGAATACACGGCGCCCACAAGTCACTCGGGCCACCCCGGCAATCACCACCCAATGTTCGCTGCGTTGGTGATGCAACTGCAGCGACAAGCGGCCGCCGGGATTCACAGAGACCCGCTTGACCTTGTACCCCTTTCCCTCTTCCAACACCGTATACGAGCCCCAGGGACGGAAGACCGTCCGGTGCTCCAGCTGTTCGGGAGCCCCTTGCTTCTTGAGGATCTCAACGATCGCTTTGACGTCCTGGGACCGGTCTTTGGGACAGACCAACGTGGCATCGGGCGTATCCACCACCACCATGCCGGAGAGCCCGATCGTGGCGACCAGCCGGCGATCTGCGTAAAGAATCGAATCGCGGCTGCCGAGGTCCACGACCTTGCCGCTGACCACGTTCCCGGCCTTGTCGCGCGCGGCCACTTCTTCCAGGCTGCTCCAGTTCCCGACATCGGACCAGAGGAATTCCACCGGGATCACGGCCGCCCGGTCCGAGCGCTCCATGACACCATGATCAATCGAAACCGGGGCCAGCTTGTGGTACAAGCGGGCCAGTCGGTCACCCGAACCGGACCGGAGAGCCTGCCCGATGGGCTTGAGCGCCACGCCTAAATCCGGCTGATGCCGGGCAATTTCCTCCAAAATGGTGCTGGCCTGCCAGAGGAAAATGCCGCTGTTCCAGTAATACTGGCCCGATTTCAGATACCGGATCGCCGTCTTGGCATCCGGTTTTTCCACAAATCGGGCCACCGGGTAGCCGGTTAATCCTCCTTTGCGCCCCAAGCGGATCTTCCGATCCGGTTGGATATACCCATACCCCGTTTCCGGCCTGATGGGAGGAATACCAAACGTGACGAGCTGTCCTTGCTGGGCCAGTTGCACCCCCAACGACACGGCGGCTTGGAAATGCCGATTGCCTTGAACGACATGGTCGGCCGGCAATACCAACATCACCGCCAGAGGATCTCGGCGGACCAGTTCGGCAGCCACCAGCCCGATCGCCGGAGCCGTATTCCGGCCCTCCGGCTCAATCACGAAGTTGTCCTGAAGCGCATCCTTCCACTCCCCGAGTTGATAGCGGATCGAGTCAGCTTGTGCCGGGGTGGTGGAAATCATGATCCGCTCCGGAGGCACGCACCGCAGCACCCGTCGCATGGTCTGTTGAATCAGCGTTTCGTCACCGATGATCCGAAGGAGTTGCTTGGGGTAGAGGTGCCGGCTGAGGGGCCAGAAACGGGTCCCGCTGCCTCCGGCGAGAATCACCGCATAGAGATGGACATCAGATTTCATAGGCACACAAGACCCATCGATCAAGAGAGGCCCGACGATCCTTCTTCGCGAGAACACCGAGGAGGTGGATTACGTTCTCTTCGCTGACGGACGTGCCTGTGCAGCCAGAATCAGATCGGCCACTTCTCGAACCGCTCCTTCCCCACCTTTTTTTTTACACACAAAATGAACAGTCTTGCGGACAACCGGAACGGCATCGGCCGGAGCCGCCGAAAACCCGACCGCCCGTAACGTCTCCAGATCGTTGACGTCGTCGCCGATATACGCCACCTGGCTCAGATCAAGCCCATGCCGCGAAACAATGTCACGCAGCACCGCCAGTTTGTCGTGCGCACCCTGGTGCACTTCCGGAATCGTAAGCTTCTCGGCCCGTCGAGCGACCAGTTTCGTCTGCTCCTGGGTGATCAACGCCGTAAGCAATCCCGCACGCTGCAGCAACTTGATGCCCATGCCGTCGCGCACATGAAACCGCTTCCACTCATCGCCAGAATCCGAATAGCACATGCCCCCATCAGTCAACACCCCGTCCACGTCCGTTGCAAGCAGACGTACCTGACGGAGCGGAGAGGCCTGCTTGCGGCCTTTGCGCTTTTGCGACCAATCAGCGGTGCCGTGGATGGTAGCCAATGGACCTTCGTATCCTTTGCAATGCCGGCGATCTTAGCAGAGCCCGCCAAACGAACACAATTAGGGACGCGGACGCCCACGCATTACTGCCCCATCCGCTTCGCTCAGGAGCTGCACATCAGCTTCGACCATCTCGCGCACCAACTCCTTAAATTTGATCTGGCAAGACCACCCGAGCTGTTGTCGGGCTCTCGTGGCGTCGCCCAATAGAATTTCCACTTCGGCCGGCCGCTTCAGCCCGGGATCCAGGACCACGTGCTCCCGGTAGTCCAACCCGAGGTGCGAGAACGCCGCCTCGGCAAACTCGCGCACCGTATGCGTTTCGCCAGTAGCAATGACATAATCTTCCGGCTCGTCCTGCTGCAACATCATCCACATGGCCCGGACGTATTCACGGGCATGGCCCCAATCCCGTTGGGCATCCAAATTGCCTAAGCGCACTTCCTTCGCCAACCCGAGCTTGATCCGAGCCGCATGGGAGGAAATCTTCCTGGTGACAAATTCGAAGCCCCGACGAGGCGATTCGTGGTTGTACAGAATCCCGCTCGCGGCCTTGATCCCATAGGCCTCCCGGTAATTGCGGGTCAGGTGGAACCCGGCCACCTTCGAGATGCCATAGGCAGACCGAGGATGAAACGGCGTCATCTCCGTCTGGGGCACCTGTGAGACTTTGCCGAACATTTCGCTCGATGCAGCAAAATAGAACCGGCATTGTGGGACACAATCGTGCAACGCAGAGAGAACGTAGTGGGTGCCGTTGATGTTTGAGTTCAGGGTTGAAAATTCGTCTTCGAATGAATAGGTGACGAAGCTTTGCGCCGCGAGGTGATAGCATTCATCCGGCTCGACCGCCCGGAAGACTCGATAGATGCTCGGCAAGCTTTCCAAGGAGGCGGCATGAAGTTTGACCCGGTCTTTGATGTGCAAAATCCGCCAGAGGCGATGCTCGGGATCTTCTATCGCCACACGACGCACAATCCCATGCACCTCGTAGCCTTTCTCGAGTAGAAACTCGGCCAGATACGAACCATCTTGACCTGTAATGCCCGTGATGAGAGCGCGCTTCATAATCGTTCCTCAGATTGTCCCTTAACGAGCAGTCGCTTGCATATCCTGCATGAACCGAACCAATGCATCTTCCCAATGTGGCATCGTAATTCCCAATTGGGCCAAGGTTCGATTTGCAAGGACCGTATAGGGGGGGCGAATCGCCGCCCTCCGTGCCTCTTCTGTTGTGATGGGACGTACCGCAATTGCCACTCCCATTAACGAGATGATTTTGGAGGCAAATTCATGCCACGTACAGCTACCGCTCCCGGTTGCATGGGCTATTCCCCGCAAGTCGACTTTCACTACCTTCGCAATGGCAGCAGCGAGATCACCAGCATGGGTTGGGCACCCCCGCTGGTCGGCCACTATGCGTAATTCTTTCTGCTCAACTGCTCGTTGCATTATCGTTTTAACAAAATTGTTCCCATGTAAGCCATACAGCCATGCGGTCCGAATGATGAGCGTATTGGAACAGTATGCCAATGCGCGACGTTCTCCTTCAAGCTTCGATCGCCCATAAGCATTGAGGGGATTGGTCGGATCCGTTTCCTCATAGGGCGCCCCCTTCTGTCCATCAAACACATAATCGGTAGAGAGGCAAATCAGGCGAGCGCCTATCTTGGAGACAGCTCTTGCCACTCTTTCAGTACCGTCCGCGTTCACAGACATGGCCACATCAGGCTCCTGCTCAGCCTGTTCCACGTTTGTATAGGCTGCCGCATGGATCACAACATCTGGGCAAGCGTCCGTGACAAACGACTCAATCTCTGGCTTCAAGAGATCAAACGCTGGATAGATACCGAGTATGAGGTCATGACAACTCAGCGTCCGCTGCAACTCATGACCCAGTTGGCCATCTGCCCCTGTAATCAGGATGCGCACGACGTCCCATCCTTGAGCCGACGTCCATACATCTGTTCATAGTAGGCCCGGAACTCACCGGACTTGATTTTCCGCCACCAGGCCTGATTGTTCCGGTACCAATCCACCGTGGCACGGAGGCCTTCCTCAAAAGACACTGTCGGAGCCCATCCCAAGGCGCGTAGGCGGCTGCAGTCCACGGCATAGCGCCGATCGTGACCCGGCCGATCTTGCACGAACCGGATCAGGGACTTGGGCTTGTCCAAGTGGACCAGGATCATATCCGCCACCGCGACATTCTCGCGTTCGTTGCCGCCTCCGATGTTGTAGATCGTGCCCGGTTCCCCGTGACGGAAGACATGCTCGATGCCAGCACAGTGGTCGAAGACGGAGAGCCAATCCCGCCGATAGCGCCCGTCGCCATACATCGGAAGCGGCTGGTCTTCTAGGGCATTGGTCACGAACAAAGGAATGAACTTTTCCGGGTACTGGTTCGGCCCGTAGGTGTTGCTCCCTCTCGTGATCATCACCGGGAACTGGTAGGTAGTCCAGTAACTACGGACAAGCAGGTCGCCTCCGGCCTTGCTGGCCGAGTAGGGACTGCGAGGATCCAAGGGATCGCCCTCTTTGGAGGACCCGGTTTCCACGCTCCCGTAGACTTCATCGGTGCTGACATGAAGGAATCGCGCCACCCCAACCCGTCGCGCCTCGTCGAGCAGGACCGCCGTGCCGATCACATCGGTCTTGGCAAACGCCCCTGGCTCGACGATCGATCGATCCACATGCGTCTCCGCTGCGCAATTGATGACGCCTTCGATCCGGTGCTCTTTCATGACTCTGGCGACCGTCGGAGCATCGCAGATATCGGCCTGGACGAACGTGTAGCGCGGGTGACCGGCCACATCGGCGAGATTCTCAAGGTTTCCGGAATAACGGAGGGCGTCCACATTGACGACCGAGTCGGACCCATTGGCGAGCAAGCGCCGAACAAGGTGCGATCCGATGAAGCCCGCGCCACCCGTGACCAGGATCCGCATCGCTAACTCTCCTGCTTTGCGTTAGAGGCCCCGGCATCCAACTTGTTCGCACCGCTCTGAGCAACCAACTGATTGGCCAGCAGCAGCGATTCAATCGTCCCGGCGTCGGTCCACCAACCCTCCAGAACGTCCCAGGTCAGCTGTCCAGCCTGGATGTAGGCATTATTCACGTCCGTGATTTCCAGTTCCCCCCGGCCTGACGGCTTGAGCGTCTTGATGATCTCAAAGACCCGGGCATCGTAAAAATAAATCCCCGTCACAGCATAGGTCGATCGCGGATTAGCCGGCTTCTCCTCGATCTTGACCACCCGCTCCCCTTCCAACACCGGCACGCCGAAGCGCTGCGGGTCCTTCACTTCCTTCAACAGGATCTTGGCCCCGACCTTCTGCTTCCGAAACGTCTGCGCGGCACGCAGCACATTCCCTTCAATGATATTGTCGCCGAGCATGACGCAGACCGATTCTCCTTCCGCAAAATACTCGGCGAGCCGCAGGGCATCCGCAATGCCGCCCTCTCCTTCCTGATAGGTATAGCCCAGATGCCTCAGCCCGAATTCCTTGCCGTTCCCCAGCAACCGGAGGAAATCTCCCGCATTATTCCCGCCGGTGACGATGAGAATCTCGTGGATCCCGGCGTTCACCAAAGTCTGGATGGGATAGTAGATCATCGGCCGGTTATACACAGGCAGCAAGTGTTTATTGGTAACTTTCGTCAACGGATACAGCCTGGTCCCCAGACCGCCAGCCAGCACCACCCCTTTCATAGCCCCTCCCGCATCGGCCGCTACAGAATCTTCCGGAAATACTCGATGGTCTGTTTCAGCCCATCCTCCAATGCAATGACCGGCTCCCAATCCAGCAGCGCCTTGGCCCTCCGAATGTCGGGCCGGCGTACCTTCGGGTCGTCAACCGGAAGCGGTTTTTGCATGATGGGACTCTGCGATCCCGTCAACTTCAGCACCAATCTGGCGATTTCCGCGACGGTCAATTCACGAGGATTCCCAATATTGACGGGCTCGTGCACGGTCTCGCGGGTTCGCTCTGTCCGCTGGGCGAGAAATTCGGTTCGATCCGTCCGTTCCGCAACGCTCGTGCCCGACTCGATCATGAGCAAGGCCACGATCCCCCGGACCAGATCGTCCACATAACAGAAGCTGCGGGTCTGCGACCCGTCTCCGAACATCGTGAGCGGGTGACCCTGCAGCGCTTGCACAATGAAGTTGGACACCACCCGGCCATCATGCGGCCTCATGCGAGGGCCGAAGGTATTGAAGATCCTGACGATGCGCGTATCCAGGCCGTGGTACCGGTGATAGGCCATCGTCATCGCTTCCGCGAACCGCTTGGCTTCGTCGTAGACGCCCCGCGGGCTCATCGGATTAACGTTGCCCCAATACGACTCCGGCTGGGGATTCACCAAGGGATCCCCGTATACTTCCGAAGTACTGGCCAACAAAAACCTCGCCCCCTTGGCTTTCGCCAGCCCAAGCGCCTTGTGGGTGCCCAACGCGCCCACCTTCAAGGTCGCGATCGGCAGGTCCAGATAATCCTGCGGGCTCGCCGGCGAAGCGAAGTGCATCACCGCATCCAACGGCCCTTCCACATGCAAATAGTCGCAGACATTATACTTAATAAAGGAAAACCGTTCGTCCCCCATCAAATGGGCGATGTTCTCCGGCCGGCCAGTCACCAGATTATCCACCGCGAGCACCTGATGCCCCTGGCCGATCAGAACGTCGCACAAATGGCTTCCGAGGAACCCGGCCCCGCCCGTGATCAAAATGCGCATCCGCCCTCCATGCCAGCTCGCTGGAACCGCCGCTTTCGCTCAACTTACGGCGGAAAAGTGTTGTACCTCAAGTGACTTTTACGTTACCCCCGAACAAGGGCCTCTCTGTACAAAGCCTTTTGCGCCAGAGAATCAGGCGGCCCGATCAACTTGACCCACGACCCGACGATAGACCGCCACAGTTTCTCTCGCCGTCCGATCCCAGGAAAACTGAACAGCCCTGGCCAAGCCACGCTCACGCAGATCGGTCCAGAGCGCCCGATCCGTCAACACCCGTTCCATCTGCCGCGTGAACCCGTCAACGTCCGAGGGCTCGACCAAAATCGCCGCATCCCCCGCCACCTCCGGCAACGACGAAGCGCTGGAACTGATGACCGGACAGCCGCAGGCCATGGCTTCCAAGACCGGCAGTCCGAACCCCTCGTATCTGGATGGAAACACAAAGAGACTCGCCCGCTGATAGAGATCGATCAGACGCTCGTCGCTGACAACCCCGGTGAAAACCGTCTGCCGTTCGATGCCCGTCTGCCGGACCAGCTCGTGCAGATCGAGCCGTCGGCGAAAATCTCCGGCGAGAACAAGATCATACCCTTCCCGAAGCGCCCCCGGCAGACGGCTGAACGCCTCCACCAATGATTCAACGTTCTTGGTCGGATCGGCTCCGGCCACACAGAGCACATAGGGACGATCCGCCCCGCCACCCGTTTGAAGCACCGGGGCAGGACGAAAGCGCTCCAGTTCAACTCCCGGGCAGACCACGGTAATCCGAGCAGCCGGCACCCCAAGCCGCTCCACGATGTCCCGTTGCGAGCACCGGGAGTCCGTCAGAACGTGATCGACCCGGCTCCATCGGTCGCGAACCAGCGCCCGCTCGATCAGCTCGTTCACATTTAACCACCGACGCCGACCGGTTCCAAAGATCAGCGGCTTCACATCGTGGACCGTGGCCATAAACTTGCCGCGCTTCCAGGCCACACAGGAATCATAGGGAAAATGCAGCAGGTCATATCGCCCGGCCAGGCAGGGCGCCACCTGCTCCCAGAATCGCCGCCTGAAAACCGGAAACCGGATCAGCCGATACCGCATATTCGGCCGCTCCGGAAACCGGTACGACTCATCCGGCATCAATATCTCATACTGGTTTTCGGCATCCACCCGTCCCAAGGCCTCGATCAAGGCTCGGCTATAGCGCCCAAGGCCGACGTTGAAATCCTTGAGGTGCCACGCGGCAATCACCACCTTCATACGAGCAAGCCCGCGCGCGCCCATATAACCGAGCGGTTTCCGTTCGTCAATCATTTTCCAGACTCCTGGGAAACCGCTACGACCTTGGTCGCTCCGATGATCAATCCCTCGCCGAACAGGACGGCATCGGAGAGAAGCGCATGCCTCACCGAGGCGACAGAAGGATGGGTCGCGGCAGACCGTTTCCCCTTGGTCTGAAGCAGCCACCGGATCGCCTGATACAGCCATGAGCCCTTCTTGAGTTGCCGGTTGGCCTGGACCAGGTCCACCCGGAACCCCCAGCGGCTCAGGACATACCGCAACTCCAAAAATCCGATCGGATTGATGTGCGCGATCGGCTGCTCCGCTCCGGTGGCCGGGTCAATTTCGACCATGTAATGAAATTGGTCCGGGTAGCCCCGCAATAAGTAGCTGAGCCGCGAACGGATGGACAAGACATTAGGCGTCGTGACGTAGAGCATGCCCCCCTTGTGCAAGATCCGGTTGGCCTCCCGAGCCAGCAAGTGCGGGTTTTCGATATGCTCGATCCCCTCGACGCAGGCGACCGCATCGAATGTCTCGCTCTCGAACGGCAGGACGGTATTGAGGTTCACGCGGACAGCGGAGCGGCCGGGGACGACGAATCCCTCCGGACACAAATCGGCCGAGACGACCTCCCGCCCGCCCGCCAGCAGCAATTGGGTCAAGGCGCCGGTCCCGCAAGGAACATCCAGCACCAATCGATGTCCTGCATCCAGGATCAGTTTGGCCACGTGGAGACGAGTCATATGAACGGTATTAGGCCCGTGATGATCTGGATGCACATGGTCAAAAGTCATCGCTCAGTCTCCGTGTCGGTCGCACCTAGGCGACGCCAGGATCACAAAATCTTGGCACAGAACCGCCCCCTGCTCTGCCACATTGACACCATCATCTGCTATGATGGGGCCCGCTCAACATGGTAACCCCCTTGCGGTGAGGAATGCCCCTCGTCAGCGCCATCATCCCTGCGTATAACGGTGCGACCCGTTACCTGGAGCAGGCCATCGGCAGCGTCTTGGCCCAAACATGCCAGGACCTGGAACTCATCGTGGTGGACGATGCCTCGACCG
Source organism: Nitrospirota bacterium (assembly GCA_004296885.1). Lineage (NCBI taxonomy): Bacteria > Pseudomonadati > Nitrospirota > Nitrospirota bacterium. Next base: position 268,936 of record SCVN01000015.1, read on the forward strand.
ACGAGACGGCCCGGCTCGTCTTGCAATTTCCCCAGGCTCGCTACTTCAAGCGGCCCGAGAACGGCGGGCAAGCGGCGGCGCGCAACGACGGGGCCCGTCTCGCCGGCGGTGCCTATCTGGCCTTCCTCGACCAGGACGATTTGTGGGCCCCCTCCTTCATCGAGGAAACCCTGGCATCGTTGCAGACCCGGCCCGAGGTGGCGGTAGTCCACTGCGACGGGTACCAGGTGAACGAGCGCGACGAACCCTTGCATTACGATGCCGCCATGAAGCAGGGACAGACCATCACGCAACTACTGCGCGGCGGCCACGATGTCGCCACCTCCGGCTCCCTGTTCCGCAAGACCTGCTTCGACGCCGTGGGGGGCTACGACGACACCTTGGCGGTCTGGGAGGACATCGACCTGGCGATCCGACTGTATCAGCGCTTTCCCCTCCTGCACTTGCCCAAGCCACTGTACCGCCATCGGCTCTATACCCGCAACGTCTCACGGGACATTCCCTCAGAGCGGGCCTTAACAGGACGACGGCGGTTCCTCGAAAAACATGCCCCTTCCTGCCCCCCGCGCACTCAACTGGCCAAAGCCCTTGCCCGCGACTGGGCCCACTATTACGGAGATCTTGGGAAACACCACTTTGAAAAACGTCGGATCGATGAAGCCCGTTGTGCATTCTGGCTTTCGCTGCAACAGCGCCCCTTCAATCATAAGGTGTGGCTCAGACTGCTGCGCACCTATCTAATTCGCTCCGTTCAGACCCGCCCTGCGCCTTCACGGCATACACCGTGATCTCGGTTCCATAGCCAAGATTCCCCACCACCAAGCAAAACGGCCGTACCAGGAGCCTTTCAATCCATTTCTTTGCATGCAGCGCTCGGCCACATTTGCGAGTCCAGACTCGCTCCAAGCTCGTCATGAAATGGGCGGAGGTGACCCCGGTTCTGCTCCTCACCACGCGAAATCCAGCCCGCTCTAAGAGCCGGCCGAGCGTAGTACGAGTAAAATGGCAGAGATGCCGAGGAGGGTCCCAGTTCACCCACCACCGACCGAACAACTTGGCCTCCAAGCTGTCCGCGTTGGGCACCGCTATCACAAGCACCCCGTCGTTGTCCAAGATACGCCTCGCCTCCGCCAGCACTGCCGGTAAAGCATACATGTGCTCAAGCGAATGGCTCATCAACACCACGTCAAAGGCACAATCCTCGTATTTGACCGACAACAGGTCACCTACGTCCACGCGGGGTCCGAGAAGCCCCCGGGCATGTTCGACGGCTGTTTTACTCAGATCAAGCCCCTGCACTTGCCACCCTTGTTGCTTCAGGAGCGCTGCATTGACCCCATGGCCACACCCTACATCCAAAAGCCGGCCTCGACCAACCCATTGCAGACTGCCCCTCCCACAGAGGTCACGTCGAACTTTCTCCGGCCACAATAGGAGTGTTCGCAATCGACGCCAGAGTCCATGCGTGGCCCCATCCGGATACCCGTAAAAATCCGTTACAATCCAGGCCTTGACCTTGCTGAACCGCCTGGGCGGTGAAGCAGGGCCAAAATACTGGACTGGATAGAATCTCCCGATGTCTGCTTGCGTCGGCCTGGGGTTCAAATAAAGGAAACCGCAGTGTATGCACCGCACAATATAAAACTCGTCCGTGGTGATGCCATGAAGCAGGTCTCGCTGCTGAATGACGACCTCGGCGTGATCGGTGCGGCAAAACTCGCAGACCACATTTTCCACTTATCGCACCCTTTTTGTCGCAAATGAAAAATAAGACCTGACTATCCGGCTCATGGCTCGCCGGGCCGCCTTCCAACTCCAGACATCACGGACACAGCAACGCAACGCCTTGAGCAAGTCGGCACGCCCTGCCAGATCCCCTTGTTGAAGACGCCACTTACCCATGTCAGCAAAATATACGGCTCTCTCTTTCATAAGGTAGCGTCGCTTGTCATATTCGTGACCGAACCGCTGCAAGAGCGCCTCGTTCAGCAAGATCCGATGTCCCAGCTCCACTTGTGGCGGCTTATCCTCCCCATGACGATGATATGTGAGCGGCTCGTCAATCAAGACGATCTCGCACTCCCGCGCAACCCTGGGCCAAAATTCATGGTCATCCAGTCCGGCTGAACCAAAGCGCTCATCAAACCCCCCGACCTGATGAATAACCGATCGTCGGAGCATTACAGCAGAAGGGGTTGGACCAAATCCCTTGACAAACAATTGATAAAATTCGCTCGGAGGACCGGTTGGAAAATTTTCCAGAGGTTGCCCGTAACAATTCATATGCACGATGCCCGTCGTCACCATTCCAATTTCCGGCCTTGCCTTCAACATTGCCACCTGCTTGGCAAGCTTCGTTGGCGCCCAAAGATCATCGTGATCAAGCAACGCGATATAGCTTCCGCGCGACAGGGCAATGCCACGGTTTCTCGCTTTGGCCACGCCTCCGTTCTCGAACGCATAATATCGCACCCGCGCGCCGAATGCTTTGACGATTTCCGCCGATCCATCGGTGGATCCATCATCGATCACGATGATCTCCCGATCCGTCCAGGTTTGTGCCAACACGCTTTCAATCGTTTCCTTGATCACGGAAGCCCCATTGTACAGTGGGATGACCACACTGACCGTGACAGGACCATTCATGCCTTCCTCGACCCCATTCGACATGATGCTAGAGATACGACCGAAATAAACGCGAATAGGTCCTGAACTTGTGGGGGTTCAAATGCAGTGATCGCAAGAGCATCCGACGGCCCTCGCTTCCCCTGCCTGACCTCACCTCATGCATGCCCCAGTCCGAATAGCATTCTGCCAGCATGACACTGATCAGCTTTTGCTTAAGCTCGTCGGCCACGTACAGCGCCTTCATTCGAAGCAGGAAGCGTTCGCGGCTTTGCACCACCGTTTCTTTGCCCGCATGACTTAAGCTGGCCGAATGGACTCGGTAACACATACCTGACTCTTCCAGAAACACGAATCGGCCTTCTTGCTTGAGGCGCGCACACAAGTCAAAGTCCTCGAACCCGCGGAGCTCCTCATCGTACATCCCCGCCCGCTCAAACGCATCCCGACGAACAAGAACAGCCGATGACAGCAGCTGGTCTGCTTCCATCAAACGGCCCAAAGGAGAATCTCTCATCGTTGCGCGCTCGATTAACGTCGCCCCCACTTGCAACAAACGGCCCTCTGCATCCATCCTATCCGAGTTGCAAAGCACAAGAACCGCATCAGGTTCCGCACTCAAGACAGCTACCTGCTGTTCGAGCTTGCGTGGGTACCAATAATCATCATGGTCGAGGAAGGCGATATATTGCGCCGTCGCTTTTCGAACTCCTTCATTCCGTCCTCCGCAGGGTCCCCGGTTCTGCCGCCGCAAGACTCGTATGCGTTCCCCGTACCCTTCCAAGATTGACCTAGTTTCATCCGTAGAGCCATTGCCTATGCAGATGACTTCAAAATCACGGAAGGTCTGTGCAAAGACGCTGTCCAAAGCTTCCTTGATATACCGCGCTCCATTATAAACGGGAAGAACTACCGTCACTTGTGGCATACCCATTTCCCCTGCAACGACTCCATGTGAATCTGGAAATGTTTCTTCCCCGCTAGACTTGAGATAACAGCGACGGCGCGCTCCATTAGCCCGTGCTTAGCAACCCCGTTCTCCCCAATAAGCAACCCCTGTCCTGTCGACCTCCCTAATCTCTACGCGAACGACTCTTGAGGACTCAGCCTAGTGAGAAACACCGTCAACCGATACCTTCCTCGTGATGAAATCGGCAACCACCGCATGGCCATACCCGTTCAAGTGCGAGTCATCCTGCCACCAGAGCAACACTCCGTATGCATCAAAACTTCTCTGAGATTCTGTTACGAAGTATGATTTACTATCGAAACACTGAAGTCGAACTCGCTGGCACGCACCGAGCACCGCTAGGGCAAAACCAGAAGGGCCTGCGTCTTCGACCCTCGGCAACCGACTCTCAAGTATCCAACGATAGACCTCACCCTTCGTCGGAAGAATCACAATCCCTACCCGCATCCGACGCGCAGTCGCCAAGTCTCGCACAGCCTCTAGCGATCGTTCCAGGCCGGGAAAGTTTTGGTGTCTCTCCACCTCCTCACGAGACAGCTGGGACCAAGCTTCATGCGCGCGCGCAAAGAGCACAGGCCTCCCGTCGGGAAGCCGACGCTCGATCACTCCATCGCCGGGACCGTTCATCCGCGCCCGGAGTCCTGCCATCACCTGATTGAGCGGCGAGCGGTTCCGGAAAGTGCGGAACTGTACCATCCGGGCTGCCAGCCAATTGTTGCGAGGCAACGCTCCCGGGTCCCAGACGATTCCATAGCCATCATCGAGGTCATTGCCTTCATAGAGCGTCCAGATCAACCAGGCCCCGGGGGCCAGAGATAGGCGAGGCCCTTCGATGGCAAAATTCACAAATTGGTCGTAGGGCCCGCCGGGATAGGACAAGTTATAGACACGATGGCCACTCTTCTCCAGCAAACTGGCAAACACTTGATCTTGCGTCGTGCCCACACCGGCGCTGAAAGAATCCCCCAAGACTACGACATCAACCGGGCCTTCGATGTCGCGATTGCGAAACCCCGCTGCATCGGTTTCAAAAACGATACTTCTGGGTTCTCGCAAGGCCGGCTCCCCCGCGATGGCCGCCAAATCACCATATGCCTCTCCGCGATAGGCGACATGGGGATCCCAACGGCCGACAATCGGGAGTTCTGGCAGCTTACGGGTAAACATGTTACTCGGCGTGTAATGCAGTCTGGTGCCGATGATCGGCCGGAGGCAGAGATCCAACCCCGAGACGGCCAGGCACAGAGAAATGAGCGAGACGAGCAAATTCGGCAAAAGGAAGGAAACCCGAGAGGCCAGGAAAAACCACGCGACCGGCGCCAGCAAAACCACTTCGATCCAGCCGGACTTGAGAACCCCCTCGGCATAGAGCGTGGCGGTGGCCAGAGCGGCGGCCAGGGCCAGCGGGCCCCGTTCCCTGAGACGGGTCCAGCCTAGGCTCGTGTCTCTGTCCGATCCGAGCAGCATCAATCGAGTTGGAACTCGGACCGCCAATCCGTGTTCGAAGCCAGCGGTTGTTGGACAGCCTTCAGCACCAGGCAATTCCCCAAGACCAGCGCATCCATTTCGGTGCGCATGAAGCAGCGGTGGGCATCCGTCGGCATACAGACGATTGGCTCCCCTCGCACGTTGAACAAGGTGTTCACGAGCAGGCCATAGCTGGTTCTGGCCTCAAACGCCTAGAGCAGGACATGGAATCTCGGGTTGGTCTCTTTGGACACGGTTTGGATGCGCGCCGAATCACCTATCGGCACTTACAAATACGAGCGAACCAACCGATTGAGCGAGCGCCACGCGATCTTCATATTGCAGGATTCCCGCAGACACAACCCCAATGACTCTCTAAGATACGCTCGCCCCCCCGCCTGATCCCCTTGCATTAGTCGCCACTTTCCTAAGTCCGCCAGAGAAGCCACACGCTCTTCGAGCAAGTATCGGCGTTTGACCCGATCATGGCCGAATTGTTCCATCAACGCCTCGTTCAACAGAAAACGATGGCTCAGTTCGACTTCCGGCGGTTTAACCTCCCGATGACGATGATAGGTCAACGGCTCATCGATCAGCACGATCTCACACTGCTGGGCAATCCTCGGCCAGAATTCATGATCGTCCAATCCGGCCGAGCCAAAACGCTCGTCAAACCCTCCTGCCTTTTCAATGACTGATCGACGAAGCATGGCCGCGGACGGCGTCGGGCCAAAGCCCTTCACGAACAATTGATAAAAGCGGCTGGGCGGTCCCGTGGGGAACTTCTGCCTGGGCCGGCCGTCCCTCTCAAGATGTACGATGCCGGTAAAGACCAGCCCCACTTCCGGCCTGGTCTCTAGCACCCTCACTTGCTTTTCCAGCTTGGTCGGATTCCACAGGTCGTCATGGTCCAAGAGCGCGATGTATTGCCCCCGCGACAGGGCGATTCCGCGGTTTCGTGACTTCGCCACGCCGGCATTGTCGAAGTGAAAATAGCGAACCTGGTCGCCAAACGTCTTGACGATTTCGGCCGAGCCATCCGTCGATCCATCGTCGATGACCAGGATTTCACGATCCACCCAGGTTTGAGCCAACGCGCTACGAATCGTATCGGCGATAACTTCGTCCGCGTTGTACAAGGGAATGACGATACTGACCGCGACTGAATGATCCACGTTTTTCAGCCTTACCGCCCTAGCAGTAATAACGAACGAAATAAACGAGTGTAGGTTCGAAATTTGAGCGGATTGCATCGCAACGATCGAACCAACATGCGTCGTCCATTGGCACGGCTCCCAGCTTTCAGTTCTTGTAGCCCCCAATCCGAATAACACTCCGCCTGCATCGCGTTGATAAGCGATTCTTTGGTCCGATCACCGGCATAATGCACCCGCATCCGATCGAGGAAGCGCGCGCGGCTTTGAATGACGTGGAGCCCTCCGGCCCGACAAAACCCTTCCGCATGGACCCGGTAACACATGCCCGAATCTTCGAGGAAGATAAATCGACCCTGTTGTTTGAGCCTCGCGCTGAGATCAAAATCCTCGAAGCCCCGGAGCATGAGGTCAAACCCTCCGACGCGTTCAAACGTGTCCCGGCGTACCATCATCGCCGATGGGAGAATCAACCCTTCTCCGGTTAGGCGTCCAAGTGGTGACTCCAATGCGGTCTCGTTTTCAGCCAACGTCGCCCCCACCTGCAACAGTCGTCCTTCGTAGTCCATTCGATCCGAATTGCAATACGCGAGCACCGCGCCAGGATCGGACTCTAACGCCACAACTTGTTGCTGCAGCTTATGCGGATACCAGCGGTCATCCTGATCAAGAAACGCCACGTAGGCACTCACCCCTTGCCGCACACCTGTATTGCGCGCTGCGCCTTGTCCTGCATTCGGTTGCTGGATCAGCGTTACTCGCTCGTCATAGCCCTTGATAATCGCCACCGACCCATCCATTGAGCCGTCGTCCACACAGATGACTTCATAGTCACGGAAAGTCTGAGCAAACACGCTATCCAGCGCTTCCCCCAGATACCGCTCACCATTGCACACCGGAATTACAACGCTAACTTTTGCCATCAAGACGCTCTATCAAGCAAACATACCTTCTAGTCCAGTTGAAACTCTTTTCGCCAATCAGAGTCAACTGCATGCGGATGCTGAGCTTCCTTTCGAAGCAGACAATTTCCCACCACCAGTGCATCCATCTCGGTCCGCATGAAGCAGCGGTAGGCATCCGCCGGCGTACACACGATCGGCTCCCCTCGTACGTTGAACGAGGTGTTCACGAGCACAGCATAGCCGGTCTTCGCCTCGAAGGCTTTGAGCAGGGCATGGAATCTCGGGTTGGTCTCTTTGGACACGGTTTGGATGCGCGCCGAATAGTCCAAGTGGGTCACGGCCGGAATGTCCGACCGAGACCGATTCAGCCGTTCGATCCCGAAGAGGCGCCGATCCGCCTCGCTCAAGGGCTTCCGTCTCGACTCCCGCACGCCTGCCACCAGCAACATGTAGGGCGACGGTTCATCCAACTCAAAATAGTTCGCCACCCGCTCTTCCAGGACCGCCGGCGCGAAGGGGCGGAAGGATTCGCGGTATTTGATCTTCAGGTTCATCACGGACTGCATCTTGGGCGAACGGGCATCCCCGATGATCGAGCGGTTGCCCAGGGCGCGAGGCCCGAATTCCATCTGTCCCTGCACCCAGCCCACGACCGACTCCTGTGCCAGCAACGCGGCCACCGTGTCGAACAGGGCCTCATCCGTCAGCCGTTCGAACGGCGCTCCCTGGGCTTGCAGCCAGCCTTCAATCTCTTCCTGGCCGTATGCGGGCCCCAGGTATGAGCCGGCCATGCCGTCAGCCTGTCCGATTGGAAGGACCCGCTGTTCTCCCGCATGGACATAAGCGGCGGCCAGCGCCGCCCCCAAGGCCCCGCCTGCATCTCCGGCTGCCGGTTGAATCCATAACCGGTCGAAGATCCGTTCCCGGAGCAGCCGGCCGTTCGCGACACAGTTGAGAGACACTCCGCCCGCCATGCAGATCGCCTTCATTCCGGTCTGGCGCCGCACATGCCGGGCAATGCGAAGCACGGCGATTTCCATAACGTCTTGAATCGAACGGGCCAGATCCATCTCCCGTTGCGTCAACTTCGACTCGGGCTTTCGAGGCTCGCCCCCGAACAGACGGTGGAACCGCTCGCTGGTCATGCGCAGGCCCGTGCAATAGTCGAAATACTCCATGTTCAGGCGAAAAGACCCATCCTCCTTCAGATCGATGAGGTGGGTGAGAATCAAATCCACATACTTCGGTTCGCCATAAGGAGCCAGCCCCATGACCTTGTACTCGCCCGAGTTCACTTTGAAGCCGGTATAGTAGGTGAACGCCGAGTAGAGGAGCCCGAGGGAGTGGGGGAAGGTGATGTCGGCCTGCAGGCTGAGCGACGAGCCACGCCCCACCCCAAAGCTCGTGGTGGACCATTCCCCCACCCCATCCATGGTCAAGACTGCCGCTTCTTCAAACGGTGAGGGGAAGAAGGCGGACGCCGCGTGGGAAAAGTGGTGCTCAGGGAAGAGGATCGGCCCGGTCCATGTCGCACCGCCGGCCACGTCCCGGCATTGATCGAGTTCCTGGCGCAGCAACCGTTCCAGAAAGAGTTTTTCCTTCAACCAGACCGGCATGGCTGCGACAAAAGACCGCCAGCCACGGGGCGCAAACGAGAGATACGTTTCCAGCAACCGTTCGAATTTCAAGAGGGGCTTGTCGTAAAAAGCCACACGATCCAGGTCTGCCAAACCCAGCCCCCCCTGCTTGAGGCAATAGGCCACAGCTTGATGCGGAAACCCGGCATCATGCTTCTTGCGGGTAAACCGCTCCTCTTGGGCCGCCGCGACGATGCACCCGTCGACGACCAAGGCAGCCGCCGAATCATGATAATAAGCTGAAAGGCCCAGCACCTTCATGCGTCGAATCCGCCCGCTCTAGAAGAGGGTATAGATGAACGGCGCCACCGCAGACCCCTCGGTCAAGACCAGCAAGGCGCCGAATACCACCAGGACCAGGATAATCGGCAAGAGCCAGAACTTCTTCCGCTCTCGCATGAAGGCCCACAATTCCTTCAGAAATGAACCCATGCCAGCCCTACCTCCTCCCCAATGCGCCCGTCGTTGCTGCTAGCCTGATTCAGAACTGCCGCTCCATACGGCTTGCCGTAAATTCATCCGCGCGGCGCGTGCGCCAGTAGGAACCGGCTCCCTCCGCGTGCAATTGGATCGGCTGCTTTCCGAGCAGGCGAAGCAGCAGCGCGATCGGCGTGATCAGGAGACCAAACAGGACCGTCAGCAGGATCCGCTGATTGACGAAACCCAGCACCGACGCCAGTTTCATCCAGGCAGTTCGAAACGGCGTCAACAGGCCCGGCACCAAGAGCGCCATCGCACAAAAAGCGCTGCCCAGCCCGATCAACCACCAGACGACCGTTCCGGCCACTAGAAAACGTAATAAGGCCAACGCCGCCAACCCGCCCGCCATGACCAGACCGAACGACCGATTAAGCTTGTCCGGACTTGGTTGTTTCATAGCCCCTTGCTTCCCTTCACTTTGCCGAGCGCTCCCAGTTGCGCCTGCAACACCGGATCAATAACCTGGGCAGCCAACCGGTGGCCTGAGGCCGTCAGATGAAAATCATTCCTGAAATAGAGGGTTTCAGGGCTCCCGGCCGCCTCAAACGCCGGCAGCAGATCCACCAGGGGAATGCCCTGTTCACGACACCAAGCCAAGAGTAGCCGCTGCGGCTTGTAAAAATCGTAGGGCTCCGCCGCCTGCCCGATGCCGGCAAGATACTCCCTTTGCAGTGCCCCATCAAGCTGGATGTGATCGGGAATCGCCACAAGGAGCAAAGGGATTCCCCGTTTTGCAAGGAACTCCCGGAGCGCCAGCAACGTATCTTGAGTCCTGGCCCAATGTTGGGCGAAGAACCGGGTATCTTCGGCCAGATAAATGTCGCTGCGTTCGTAAATGCCACGGACATATCGTTCATGGGAGACGAGCGGCGCAAATTCACCGGACGAGGCTGCACTGGGAGCCCTTTCCCCCTCCCCGCTCAGAGCCTGTCGGACCCTGGCGCCGCCGACCCTGAACAGATAATTGAGGTCATGGTACAGATACCAGCGGTCCGGCCCGATCCGGTCATGGAGCCAGTTGCCGTTACTGTGCACGTAGTAGCTCTGTCCCGCCACGATTAGGAACTGGGGCAGGGACAGATCGTCGCCTCGTTTATTCTGAATATCGTTGCCGATGAAGAAGCTCAACATGACCAGATCCGGCTGGAAGCGGATGCCATAGGCCTTGAGGAGATGAAATTCTTCGTGCGGGCCCCAAGCCGGGACCCCAACATTAATGACTTCAGCTGCCGGTTCATCGGCCTGAAGTCTGCGTTCGAGCAGAGTGACGAAGGCCTCGTCGTAGCTGACCCCAGCCCCCCAGGTAAAAGAGTCTCCCAAGGCGAGGACACGCGGAACTGGACTGATCCGCTCCACCACACGTTCGCGATCACGAAACCCTTGAGCGTTGCTGAACCCGATCGTGCCGCGAACCGGAACATGGGGCTTCAAGTTCGCGGGGGTATGCTTGTCCCCGAACAAGCCGCTCCTGGCAAGAAGCGGATCGGCCAGCCGGACCGTGGCCTCGCCCACCGCTAGAAAAACCACCAGATTCACCAACGCAACGTTCACCCAATGAACCAGCCGGCCATCCAACGCTCGGGCCAGGCTTTGCGGCCTGGCCAGAAACCAGCCGCTCCACACAACGGCAACCAGCAACCCGATCAGAAACTTGTCCAGATGATGGGCTTGGGCTGGAGTCGGATAGTTGATCAACATGATCCCGCCGAAACAGACGCCCCAGAGAACCATCAACCAGGGCGACCACCCGACGGCAATTTCCTGGTGAAGAGAATCTCGCCTCCAGATTCGCCACGCGGCCAGCCCAAGAAGCAGCCCCAGCGAAGAAGCTAGCAGCAGAATCACGACCAGGAGACCAGGATGCGGCGGATTCGCCAACTTGGATGAGGTCAGTGCCCACAGGTAGGAGACCAGGTCCCCGGCTGTAAACCATGCCCCGATAGAGCCGATTCCACACAACCATAGGAGTAGCGTTTCGCCCCCCTGCCCTTGCCTCACGATAGGCCCCGCCGTTGCCGCCGCCGACTCGATGAACGGATCGGTCAGCGAGGAATTCTTCGGACTATTCTCGGCAACCAAGTCGACTCCCATACTCCTACTCGGCGTACGATCGAACGAGTCGTGAGAGGCACCGCCAGCCGGTCTTGATGCTGTGCGCCCGGTCCAGGCTGAGCGCCAACCCCTTCGCAAGCAGGGCCCGGCCCTCACGAACCTGCCCGCCCGCGATCAGATGCTTGCCGACATCGCAATAGTAGCAGGCCTGTTCCCGGAGAAGATACTGCCGTCGTTCGGGCAGGTCGCCGAACCGCTTGAGCAGCCGCTCGATGAGCAGGGCTCGATGTTCCAACGCAATATGCGCGGATTTCACTTCGCGGTTCCGATGAAAGGTCAGGGGGCTCCTCGATGTTGGCAATGGTGCAGGCCGCGGCAATCCTGGGCCAGAGATCATGGTCATCCATGCCGGCCGAACCGAAGGCCTCGTCGAAGCCGCCCACCGCGTCCAAGACCTTTTTCCGAATCATCGCCGCCGAGGGAGTCGGCACGTAGCCTTGCACGAAGAGCCGGGCAAAGTCCTCGCTGGGATTGCATCCGGCGCCAACGATCCCCATCGGCTTCCCGGCCCGGTCAATGTGCGCCACATCCGTGATCACCATCCCTACCCCAGGCCGCTCGTCCAGCATCTTGACCTGCCGTTCAACTTGGTCGGATGCCACAGATCGTCATGATCCAGAAGCGCGACCGCTTCCCCCTGCGCTTCGGCAATGCCGCGATTTCTCGCCGCCGCCACGCCGGCGTTCTCCTGCCGGAGATAGCGGAGGCGCGGGTCGAGGGTTCGGATGAGATCCCCGGCTCCGTCGGTGGATCCGTCGTCCACCACCACGAGTTCGAAATCCCGCCACGTCTGGTCCAGCACGCTCCTGACCGTCTGAAGAATCACATCCCGTGCGTTGTAGAGCGGGATCGCGCCCCTGACCTTCATTGAAACATCATTCGCCTGCTGACACACTACGGCGTCCACTGCCTTGATCGATAAAGAACAAAATTCTCATCTTCCCGAATAGCTCCCTTGAATTCAGCGACTTTGTCAAATGGAAAGCTCCGGAGGGATTCCTCTTCGGCATAAGAGCTGACCACCAACACGTCTTTTCCGAGAGATTGCGCTGATTGTAGGCAGTTGTTGAGTCCTATATTCTTACGCCTTTTCTGATCCCAAACAACATAGGACCCCCATCGTTCCCCCTGCGGATAATATATATTCTTGATGCCGAGATAGCCGACGACCGTTTGAGCTGAGAAGTCAAGGCATCCAACGATGTGCTTGCTTTGCCATCCGTGTGATTGGATATATTGTGCGACATACTTTCCATTCGAATACGGCCTGATAAGGTCTTGATACGCCATCCTGATCCCGAACAGGCTCTGACTCATGAGGATGAGCGTCACGACAATGTCCAGGATTTGACTCTGTCGATCCCACACAGGATGCAAAGCGGCCGGCCTTGTCAGACGCTCAAGCCAATACCCGACAAAGAAAATAATAAAAAGCATTCCGTGATGGTGCGGACCGCCCGAAAAGATTCCCGAGAAAAACACCAGCAAGCCGGTGAGGCCAAACCCGTACAGGATCAAGAGCGAGAAACGGTCACGCACCTGATAGAGGAGAAACAGATGCGCCGCAAGCCCTATCAACGCAAATGCCTTGATGCCCGGAGCGCCGACGATCGCCCCCAACACACTCGCATCGAGATACAGCACTGCCCCGATGATTCCCAAACCACACACCAAAACGAACGACAACCGATCCTGCAGCCAGCATAGGAGAGAGAGGAGCCCTGCCAATCCGACGAAGGATATGGCTCCGATCGCCAGGGCATGGCTTCGAAGGTCCCGTGCGGTCGAATCGGTCGGCCCTACGTAATGGCTGTCAGGAATCAAGTGCAGCAAGGAGGTCACCACTCCAAGCGCGATCAAGGCGAAACCGAGAACAAACCCCCGGATATGCGTCAAGTCAAATGCGCTTCGATCGTGCACGATCGCCCCGCCGACATCCACGGCCAGACCAATCCCAATGGCTGCCACAAGCATGAGGACCAGGGCATGGGTGTGAGCCGCAAGCATCAAGACCAGACCCACCAACGGGAACAGTCGATACCGAATCGGGTAGAGCACGCAAAACATCACAAGCAGCAGAATGCCCAGCGCATAATCCCGACTGACAACGGCATACTGCCACAGAATATAAAACCCCAAGGGGAACAGCATCAATTGCAGACGCGATAGCGGTGCGTATCTGGAAACAAGATACACAGTCAGCGTGGCGATCCCGAGGTGCAGCGCCTGCATGGCTTCCGGCACATACGACAACCTGGCGAGTGGCGTCAACAACAGGTACCAGAGCGCCGGATGCCCCTCGTTTTGCAATGTGCCGAGTAGCTGTCGGATTGATTCACTGTCGCGCGCAATCAGCCACGCTTCCATTTCATCCCGCCACATCTCATGCCGGGAAAGAGCGAACCCCACAAGCAGGCAATAACCGAAGGTGATGAAAATAGCTGGCCCTTTGGTGGATTTCCAGCTTCCATTCCACTCGTCGAACAATTTCGCTAATCGCTGCATGCAGATGGGCCGAAGGTCTTGGTTCTGGTTGAACAGAATTGAATCCCTGTGTCTTACGCCAGGTCCAAGGTGTGTACAGAGAACGGAGACTGGAGACCGCTTCCTAACATAGGCTGTCTAAACGTGTGGACTCCGGAAGATGCTGCGCAACCACCGTGTATACGGCCGCAAGCGCCACGGCACCTTACGCATCGCCTGGCGGTACAAGCTCCGCGCCGCGGAAGGGTGCCCGGCCCGCTCCGCCTCGCCGCCGCGCGCCACGTAATAGTTGGCCCATTCGCGGTCCAACGCCGCCCGTTGCGGCCCCGTCTGCGGCCCCATCCGTTCCACGCCTTGCAGAAACCGTTCGCGGCTGGCGAGGATTTTCTCCTTGTGCTGCGCCTCGTCGAACGCCATGTCCCGATAGCCGTGCCCGCGCTGCAGCTTGCGGACCAGGACCCGGTCCACGCACGCGAACGGCGTCGCAGCGTACAGCCGGATCGCCAGGTCCGAATCCTCGGACCCATAGAGGTCCGGGTTCAACGTCCCCACTTTCTCCAACACTGTCCTTCTGATCAACAGGGTGGACGGCAACGCCACGTGCCCTCCGCAAAAGGCTTGCACGAGCGGTTCTCCGCTGTGTCGAGCCCGTACCGTTTCCAACACCGTCCCCCGCTCGTCCACCGATTCGAAATCCGTATGCACCACTCCCACATCGGGATGATCGCGGATCAGGGCCAGCTGGGCCGAGAGCTTGTCGGGAAGCCAGACATCGTCACAGTCCAGCAACGCCACAAATTCCCCGCGAGCCTCGGCAAGCCCCCGGTTTCTGGATCGCGCCGGCCCTCCATGGTCTTGCTGAAACCACGTGATCCCCGCCGTTTGTTGCAGGTCGGCCAACACGGCCTGGGTCCCGTCCGTAGACCCATCGTCGACCACCAGGATCTCCACCCCCTGCACGGTTTGAGCCCGCACGCTGGCGACGGCCTTCGCCACAAACGGCGCGCCGTTGAAGACGGGGATCACCACGCTGACCAGGGGCTCAGACACGTTCACCCATCCGCTCCCGCGATTCCAGCAACGTTCCGGCGGCGGCACAGACCTCATCCACCGAAATCCGCTTCATGCAACTCTCTTCGCCCCGCTCACAGGTGGGGTGGAAACAAGGCCGGCAGTCGAGCCCTTTATACAGAACCCGGACCTCTGGGCCCCGCGGCCCCCATTCGTCCGGATTCGACGGGCCGAAGAGCGCGACGACCGGGACACCCAACGCTGCGGCCATGTGCATAGGGCCATTATCGTTGCCGACAAACAACCGACAGCGTTTCAGGACCGACGCATAGGTGAGCAACGGGGTCCGCCCGGCCAGCACCGTCGGCGTCGACCGGGCCAGGCGGCGCACCTCTTCGGCCAACGGCCGCTCCGATTCGCTCCCCCCGATGACGACCCGACAGCCGAACGATTCGCTCAGCCGCTCCGCCAAGGCCGCAAACCGCTCCGCCGGCCAGGCCTTGAACCAGTACCGGGCCCCCGGCTGAAACATGACGAGTGGGCCCCCGGCACCAGCCAAGCCTGCCTCTTCAAGCAGGCGGGCGGCCCGCTCGTCGTCTTCGAGGGACGTATACAGCCTCGGCTGGCTTGCCTTTGGTTCGATCCCCAGCGGCAACAGCGCCCGCAGATCATGATCCACACGATGGACCGTTCCAGGAAGAGCCGGCGCAATCGTCGTAAAGAGGAGCCCCCGCCAACGGTGCTCTTCATTGAACCCGATCCGCAGCGGCGCGCCGCTCAGACCGGCCAGGGTGGCGGCGCGGTCCCCGTCGGTCAGGTCGATCACCGTGTCGAAGCGGCGGCGGCGCACCGCTCGGAGAAAACGCAGTTGCGCTGCCAATCCCCTCTTCTCAACCACCATCACCTCCTGCACATCGGGATTCCATTTGAGGATCTCCTCGGTTCCCCGATTGACCGCCATGGTCAACCGCGCCTCCGGAAACCGCTCACGGAGGGCCCGGAGCACCGGCGTGGCCAGGAGCACGTCCCCAATATACCGGAGCTTGATGACCAACAGATTGCGCATGCGCTTCCGCTCTAGACCACCGCGCACAGTTCACGATACAGGTTCATCGTCAACCGTGCCGACCGGTCCCAGGTAAAGCCCTTGACTCGCTCGAACCCCTTGGCACGAAGCGTCGCTTGGAGCGCCGCATCTTCAACCATGCGCTGAAGCGCATCGCCCAAGGCCTCCACATTCTCCGGATCGACCAGCAACGCCGCGTCCCCCGCGACTTCCGGCAACGACGTGCTGTTGGAGGTGATCACCGGGGCTCCACAGGCCATGGCTTCCAGCACCGGCATGCCGAACCCTTCATAGATCGACGGAAACACAAAGACCGTGGCCTGCGAGTAAAGCAGCCGCAGATCGGCCAAGGACAGCCGGCCCGGACAGACCACATGCGATTCGAGGCCCAACCCGCGCGCCGTCTCCATCATATCGCCGAACCGATGCTGAACGTCACCCACCAGCACAAGGCAATAGTCCGAGAGCCGATCCGCTCGCTGCGCGCAGGCCCGGAGGAGCGCGCGATGATTTTTGCGCGGGTCCGCTCCGCCGACGAACAAGATAAACCGATCAGTGGGAAGTCCGAAACGACGGCGAACCTGCGCCGGCCCATCCGGATCCTGCAGAGGACAAAAATCATCGGAGACCGCATTGGGAATCACCGCAATCCGATTCCGTGGCAGCCCATAGAGCGACTCGATATCCCGCGCCGAAGCTTCGGACACCGTGATCACGCGCCGGGCCCGCCAGGCCGTCCGCTTCGTGCGATAGAAGGAAGCCCGCTGGCCCAACAGTTTCGTACTGTACTGGGGGTACCGATCGAGCCACAAGTCATGCACCGTGACCACCCCGCCGAAACGTCCGCTGGTGCGCATCTTGAAATTGGTCCCATGGTAGAGATCCAGCCCATCCATTCGTCCGCGCCAACGCATACCGAATTTGCCCGCCTCCACCCAGCGCAAGCGTCCTGCCGCCTCGGCCGCTTTGAAGGGTTCCAGATCGGCCGCATAGGTGTTCAACGCCCCCGGACGGACATAGGCGACGAATTCAACCCGACCGTCATTGTCCTTGAGGTCCAGAAGCGCCTTGAGCAGATGGTAGGTATGCCACCCCACACCGCCTCGGTCTCCGAGTATCGGAGTGGCATCGATTCCGATCCTCACCCGCCCCCCGTCGTGTTACGCTTCGCCTCGGCCCAACGCATTTCGACCGCCTTGGCATATTTGACGAACGTATGCATCCCCGCAAAGATGGCCACGATGATCCCGTGCACTCCGTCTTGATAGCCGCCTCGCAGCACGTACGTCTTCAGAATGGTGCCCAGGTGGTTGCCGGCCAGGTCCAGCCAGCCGATCCGGCTCCGGCTCTTGAGTTTTTCCTGGGCTCCGAGGGTCGTATACCGCGCCATCTTGCGGACGTGTTCGCGGATTCCCGGCATGCTGTAGTGGTCGAGCGGCTGAGTCAACCGCTCGATGCGCCCCGTCAAATGCAGCCGTTCGTGGAGCAAGACGTCGTCGTACCGGCCGGCGGACCGGCGGAACAGCCGCAACTGGTAGTCCGGATAGATCCCGCCGCCCCGGATCCAACGCCCGTAAAAGAAATTGCGCCGCGGAACCTCGAACCCCGCGATGTCAGCCGAAGGCCCAGCAGCCAACCGCCGTCGGATTTCTTCGCGCAACGTGTCCGTCACCCGTTCGTCTGCGTCCACCACCAGCAGCCAATCGGCCTTCGCCTGCTCGAACCCGAAATTCTTCTGCGGCCCATAACCAGGCCAGGGCCGCACGAATACGTGAGCGGTATAGCGGCTGGCGATGGCCACGGTCTGGTCCCGGCTCTCCGCATCCACCACGATAAGCTCGTCCGCCCAGCGCAACGATTCGAGGCAGGCGCCGATGTTCCGCTCCTCATCCTTGGTAATCACCACAGCCGCAAGGCTCATACTCGGCTCTATCCCCTGAAGCCCCGTTTGACGATGGCACGGTAGAAGGCCGGCTCCAGCCAGCGGTTTCGCCCCGGCTTGAGCACCGGGTACCGGCTCACCCGTGCCTGCATCACGGCCGGATGAGACCCGGTAAAGTTCTTCATGATGTCGTATTCTTCGAACTCGTAGGCCTCGCGGGCCAGCATCTTGGCCTGCTCGGCGCCGGGGTTGTCGCCATGGTGCCGGGCCACCTGGTAGCGGAACTTATCCAGCAAGACACGCGGCTGCTTGACCCAGCCGTAATGGTAGATCGTCGCGCCGGAAGGCCGGATGCGGTCCTTGTGCACGCTTTGCATCCAGCCCTGATCCGCCTTGAGCCAGAATCCAACCGCATCCCCGCAGGACTCCACCTGGCCGTCGTTTCGGATGATCCGCACCGCACGGTGGTAGAACCAGGGATTTAAGGACCGATAGTCGCCGTAAAAGTGATGATAGCGGAAGGTGAAGCCCAGGACCGCCGGATTCCCAAGATGCTCCCGAAGCGACCGACTGATGATCTCGTGGTCGGCCTCGTGCAGCACCTCGTCGGCCTGGAGGTACAGGGCCCAGTCGCCGGTGCAGCGGGCCAGCGCCTTGTTGGTCTCGTACGAAAATAACAAGCCGTCCTGTTTCATCGAATCGTCCCAGATGGAATCGAGGATCCGCACCTTGTCGGAGCCGATCGACCGGATCAACTCGCGCGTGCCGTCCTCCGACTGCCCGACGTTCACGATGAACTCGTCCACGATCGGCAGGGCGGACCGGATCACCTCGACGATCGGGTAGTCGAACGAGACCGCATTCCGGCAGATCGTGAAGGCGCTGACTTTCATCGCAGCCCCTCCCCGACGGCCGCCGGCCCCCGCTGCAACTCCCAGAGTTTCGCATACTTGATAAAGGTGTAATAGGCATAGAGTCCCGACAGGATCAGGCCCGGCCTTCCGTCCAGAAAGCCCAATCGGCCGAGATACATTTTCAAGAACGTAAAGACCGGATGGCTGACCAGTTGGTGCGTGCGGAACCGCCGCCCCTGTTCGACCATGCGCCGGGCCATCAAATCGGAATAGCGGTCCATCTTGGCCAGGTATTGATCGATGTCCTGGAAGGGGTACTGCAGCACATGCTCCTTCAGATGCCCGACCGTGCCGTGTAACTCGAACGTCTCATGCACCAGTTGATCGCAATATTTCATCCGGTCCTTGCGAAACAGCTGCGGCTGACGGTAGTCCGGATACCAACCGCAATGGCGAATCCAGCGGCCGAGAAAATAATTCTTGCGCGGTACAAAGTAGGCGTCGGCCTCGGGCCCCCGGTCCAGGAGCCGCCTGATCTCGTCCCGAATCTCCGGCGTGGCCACCTCATCGGTGTCCAGACTGAACACCCACTCGTGCGACGCATGGGCCACGGCCTCGTTCCGAAGCCGGCCGAATCCGTGGAACTCGTGCTGGTAGACCTTATCCGTGAACTCCCGGCTGATCTTCTCGGTGGCATCGGTGCTGTGGGAGTCCACCACGATCAGCTCATCCGCCCAGCGGACCGATTCCAGGCAGGCCCGGATCGTGGTCTCGTTGTTGTAGGCGATCACATAGGCAGACACCTTAGACATGCGCCACCGCCATAGCCTCCGGCTTGGTCACGACCTGCCGGATCCGAGCACAGACCTGCTCGACGGAAATGCGGTCCAAGCAGTCCCAGTAGGGACAAGCTTCGTAGATGCATTTCTCGCAGGTGGGCACATCGGGCCGTAACACCATCCCTTGACCTAAGGGTTGCCAGCGGGTCGGCAGCTGGTTCCGCCGGGGATCAAAGAGGCTGACGGTCGGCACCCCGAGCCCCGCGGCAATATGCGCCGGCCCGGTCGAGCCGGACACCAGCGACTGGCTCGCCCCGATGATCGCCATCAACTGCCGCAACGTTACAGTTCCCATCACATCCAGGATCGAGCCATGGGCCGATCCCCTCCAGCCCGTCTCCTCCCGAAAGCGGTCCCGTTCGGTCTGGCTGCCGCTCAGCACCACCCCATAGCCCTCCTTGACCAAACGTTGCGTCAGATCGAGGTAATGCTGGAGTTTCCATTGGCGGGAGGAAAATCCACCCGGGTGCACCACAATGCAAGGCGACGGGATCGCCTTCAGCTTCGCGGCCGCCTCCTGCCGCTCATCGTCTGTCAAGAACAGTTGCGGGCGGATCAGCTCTCCCGGCTCAAGCCCCAAGCCCCGCAAGAGCCCCAGATTGTACGTCGCTTCGTGCCGGGAAAAATCGCTCCGATGTTCGTAGACCCGCCGATTGGCCAGCAGGCTGTACCAGCGATAGCCGGTTGCCACCCGCACCGGAACCCGCGCCACGAAGGCCGCGGCCATCAAGCGGCGGAACGGCTTCAAGAAAATCGCCGCATCGAAACCCCGTCGAAACAGCGCCACCAGATCAGCGAACCGCTCCCGCCCGTTCAGAGTTAGGATGGCAGCCAAGTCCGGATGCTGCGCCAGCACCGGCGCCGCATAGACGCTGGAGAGAAACGAAACCTTCGCATCCGGCAGTAACCGGCGCAACGCCGTGGCGACCGGAAGACAAAGAATCTCATCCCCGATTCCATCAGGCCTGACCAGCAAGATGTTCATCCAGACCGCCTGTTTGTCGTCACTGGGCCAACCTGACGGCCAGTTGCGCCCGCGCCGCCTCCAATACCCGGATAGGCGAAATATCCGTCAGACATGCGAGCCGGACCTGGTTGCGGCATTGCCGGCTAAAACAGGGGCTGCACGCAACGCCGCTCGTCAGCGCCAGATGAGGCCTGCCGTATGGGCCGGTCCTGACGGGGCTCGTCGGGCCGAAGAGAGCCACGACGGGCGTGCCGACCGCTGCCGCCACGTGCATCGGCCCCGAGTCATTCGTGATCAGCAACGATGCCGATTGTAACAGGGCGGGCAACAGCCCCACCTTGGTCTGCCCGGCGAGATCAGCCGGCGCCGTACGCATCAGATGCTTGACCGCCTCGGTGTCCGCTTGCTCATCCGGTCCCCCGATCAGCACCACGCGCCCCAACCCCTCTTGCTGCAGACGATCCGCCACCTCGGCGAAGGACTCCCTGGGCCAACGCTTGGTGGCCCAGCGGGCCGAGACATTCATCGCGACCCATGATACGTCGGCCGGCACGCCCTGCCGGTTCAACAGATCCGACACATGGGAGCGATCGTCGCTCAACGGACGGAACCGGAACTCCGGCTCGCCAGGGGCGACTGCGCCGAGCGCCCGCGCCACAAGTAGGTACCGATCGACCGCATGCATCTCCGTATTGGGGACCGGCACTCTCTGGGTGTAGAACCAGGAACTTCCTTCCCGCGCATTGGCGAAACCGATGCGCGTCGCGCAGCCGGACAGCCAGGCCATTCCGCCGCTGCGGAAGAGTCCCTGCAGGTCGACGACCAGATCGAAGCCCTGGGCGCGCAAACGCGGGACCTGCGAGAGCCATCCGGCGAGACCCGGCTCCACGGCCCAGACCTCATCCACCCCCTCCACTCGCTCGACGATGCCCGCCCACTGCCGCTTCACGAGCCAAGTGAAGGAGGCCCGGGGAAAACACCCACGCAAAGCGGCCAGCGTGGGCATCGCCTGCACCACGTCGCCGAGCGAACTCGGCTTGATGAACAGGATCCGCCGATAGTCGCGTCCTGCCATTACGGCTCCAACCCTTGTCCGAACCCGGCCCCCTCCCGGGAAGACACGAGGGGTATCCCTGCCGTCGACCGGCTGGCCGCATCCGTGAGAATCCAGGCCGCCGCATCGGCCAGCCCCGCCGCGACATGATCCGGCTTGCGGCCTTCCCGTTCCAAGACCGCCAACGCCTCCAAGCTTGCGGGACCTGTGGTCACCAAGACCCTGCGGGCCCCGATGCGGCTCCCCAACTCGATGTCCCTGCTCTGGTCACCCACAACATAGCTGGTCGAGAGGTCCACCCCCAGGTCCGCCGCCGCCCGCTCCGCCATCGCCGTCCCGGGCTTGCGGCAGAGACACCCGTCGTCCGGATGATGCGGGCAGAAGTAGATGGCGTCCAGAGTGCCCCCGCCCGCTTCCAGCAGGGCCAGCAACCTGGCATGGATGGTTTTGAGCATCTCGACCGTGAAGAGGCCCCGCGCGACCCCCGACTGGTTGGTCACCAACACGAGCGTGGCGCCGGCCTGTTTCAGGCGCGCGACCGCCTCGACGACGCCGGGCAGCAGGTGCAGCTCTTCCGGTGTCTTGATGTAGCTCGTATCCCGGTTCACGGTCCCGTCCCGATCCAGAAAGACGGTGACGCCCTTCAGCGGAGTTGAAAAGCTTGAAAGTCCGAAAGTCGAAAGTTTTGAAACAGCCTCCGGCTGACTTTCCGACTTTACAGACTTTCCAACTTGCAGTTGTTTCACAGCCGCCGCATGCACCTCGTCTACCGTGACCCTGGTCATGCATCGATGGTCGATCGGGCACTCGCGCAACAGACAGGGCGCGCAGTCCACCGGCTGCCGCACGATGGCATATCGCTCGCCGACCGGGGACGTGGTCCGGTGATCGGTCGGCCCGAACACGGCCACCACAGGGACCCCGAAGGCCGCCGCAATATGCATCGGTCCCGTATCGTTGGTGAGAAAGAGGTCGCAGCGCTTCGTGACCGCCATGAGTTCCCGGACGGTCGTCTGTCCGGAGAGCACGACCACCGGCAGACGCAGCCGCTCCGCGATGCTGCGCGCCAAGGCTTCTTCCCCCTTGGCGCCGACGATCACGACATGCGCCTGCCGACCGAGCCGGTGCTGATCGTCGGCGACCCGCTGGACCGTCTCCGCAAACCGATCCGGCAGCCAGCGCTTCGCCCCGCCATAGGTCGAGCCGGGATTGAGACCAATCACCAAGTCCCCTGCGCCCACCCCCCGTTCCGCCAGTGTGGCGGCCATCTCCCGCTCTTCCTGCTCCGACAGAAACAACCTGGGAGAGGCAACCGATCCGTCGGCGCCCAGCGGCCGGAGCAGATCCAGGTAATACTGGACCTGGTGCTTACGTACGGTATGGGGGCCACGCTCGACGGGATCGGTGAGGAGCCAGCCCCGTCCGTCCGTGGCATAGCCATAGCGGCGGGCAATCCCCGCCAGAAAAGAAATCAGCGCCGCTTCAAATGCGTTCTGAAACAGGATCGCCAGGTCGAACCGGCGGCGGCGCAACTCCTCGGCCAAGGCCCATTTGCCGGCCAAGCCCACATGCTTCCGGCGATCTTCGTAGACCAGCGTGTGGTCGACCGCCGGATGGTGCGCCAACAACTCCGCAATGGTCGGCTTGACCAGCAGCGTCACCTCCGCTTCCGGAAAGAGTCCGCGGACCGCGCTCAACGCCGGTTCGCACATGACCGCGTCCCCGATCCAGTTCGGCCCCCGCACCAGCAGACGCCTGACCGACTCCTTACGCAAGCTCCCTCCCTCCGAAAACGACCCGCTCCATCCGCTCCCGCCCGTCCACGATGTCCGTGCCCAGTCGCAACGCCAGCACCCGCTCGCCCGGCCTCAACAAGGGGGCCACCTTGACGGCATCCTTCTCCGTCGTCACCAGCAGCTGCGCGCCGCAGCGCTTCGCCTGATCGTTAACCCGCTCCAGATCGCCGTTCCGATAGGCATGATGGTCCGGAAACCGCACCTCCTCCACCACGTTCACGCCAAGACCGGACATCGTCGCCCTGAACGAACCACTATTGCCGATCCCGCTGAAGAGCAAGGCTGTCCGTCCCCTCACTCCCTCCAATGCCTGCGCCGCTCCGCTCGCCACATCCACGAACATGTCCGGCGTGAACCGCACGAGAATCGGCTGATCCCTGCGGCCCAGGGCTCGGACCGTGCCTGCGACCGTCTCTTGCTGCCGGACCTGATCGACGCGGGTCATGAGCACCAGCGTTGCGCGGGCGGCGGCCGCGAGCGGCTCCCGCAAACGCCCGGCCGGCAGCAGCGCGTCCAAGTCTTGGGGCGCCGAGGCGTCCACGAGCAGCAGGTTCACATCGCGATGCAGGGCCAGATGCTGAAACCCATCGTCCAGCACGACACAGTCGAGGGGAAACCGGCTCAAGACCCACTGCCCTGCCCGGTACCGATCCGCCCCCACCGCCACGACGACGCCGGGGCAGCGGGACGCGATCAAATGCGGCTCATCCCCTGCTTCGGCCGGCCCGGCCAGGACGGTCTCCCCATCCGACACCAGCAGGAATTCCTCCCCGCTCTGCCGCTTGTAGCCGCGACTCAGCACGCCCACGCGCAGGCCGCGTAGCAACAACGATTGTACCAGCCAGATCACAACCGGCGTTTTGCCCGTGCCGCCGGCGGTCAGGTTCCCCACGCTGACCACCCGGCAGGGCAAGGTCCAGGTCGGGAACCAGCCGGTTGCATAGAGCCAAGCCCTGGCCCGGACCACCAGCCCATAGGGAATCGACAAGAGCCGCAGCAGCCACATAGGGCCCACCCGGCCCCTCACCCTCCTCGTTCTCCCGGCAGAGGGGCAAGAGCATCCTTGCGAACCAAGCCGGCGGAAGGACCGCACACCCCGGCGCCTCTCGTCCCAATACCTGTGTCAAGCACCTTGCCGATGTGATCCAAACTGCGTCGGAGGGCTCCACGGTTCTCATTCACAACCTGTTGCGCGGCCAACCCGACCTTCTGGAGGTCAGCCCGGCGCCTGAGCAGCTGCGCCATGGCCTTGGCCAACTCCGTTCCGTTCCTGGCAGGCACCATTCCTTCGGCCCGGCTCAATTGGGTCGCAATTTCGGCGCAATGGTCCGTGAAGGGACCGAAGAATACCGGCTTGGCCCAAACGGCCGGCTCCAAGAGATTATGCCCTCCGACCGGAACCAGCGTGCCGCCTACGTAAGCCAGCACCGCCTCGCGATAGACCAATGCCAATTCGCCCCTCGTGTCCAGAATCAGCACCCGCGGCCCGGACAGGCTCGGCGTGACCGCAGACGCTCTCAACAGGCTCCGCCGCAGAGCCGTGAGTCCAATGCCCTTGACCGCGGCTTCGACCTCCGCCGCCCGTTCGATATGCCGGGGCGCAAGCACGAGCACTAGCTTAGAGAACTCGCGGACCAACGTCTGATAGGCAGTGAGCAGCTCTTCTTCCTCGCCTGGGTGCGTGCTGCCCGCCACGATCAATTCTTCGCCTTCTGCCAGCCCCAGCACCGCCCGAGATATAGCGCCGGGGCCGTTGATCTCGCCTGGCAAGGGCTGATCGAACTTGATGTTCCCGATCCGCATCACTCGATCCGGCCGCGCGCCCAAGGCCACCATACGCTCGGCGTCCCGATCCGATTGCATCAGGCAGGCGGTGACGGCTCCCAACACTTGGCGCAAGAACGACCGGATCAACCGATATCGGCCGAAGGAGCGCGAGGACAGCCGGCCATTGACGAGGACAGCCGGAATGCCGCTGCGTCCCAGTTGCCGCAGCAGATTCGGCCAGAGCTCGGTTTCGACAAACAGGAACAGGGAAGGATTGAGGTGCCGCACCATCTTGGCCACCACCCAGGGAAAGTCCAGCGGCGCGTAACAATGGTCGGCCACCCCCGCCAGCCGCTGCTCGACCGCTTCCCGCCCGGTCTCGGTGACGGTGGATACGATGATCCGATAGGCGGGGTAGCGGGCATGAAAGGCCTTGACCAGCGGCGCGACGGCCACCGCTTCTCCCAACGACACGGCATGGACCCAGAGCAACGGCCGGCCGGCCGACACCCCACCGGGCAGAACCAGTCCCAGCCGCTGGGGCAAGCCGCGCCGGCACCGTGGCTTGGCCAGCAACATCGCGAGGATCACGGGGGAGGCCAGGAGCAGGAGCCCGTTATAGAGGAAGTACCACATGGTTCTTCTCGTGAGGGATGAAGCGTCAGGTGTGAAGGGAAAGATGGTCCCTTTTGCCTTCTCTTTCGCCTGCCCCTTACGTATCACGCCTCACGTCGTACGTCTTCATCGGCTTCGGCCGTCAACCGGTTCAACACCGATTCCAACTCACGCCGCTTGGCTTCCATCTCGTCCGCCGAGGCTTGTCCCGTAACCCGGATCGGCTCCCCCATCCGGAAGAGCCCGCGCCCGAACGGATAGGGGACCATGAAGCGATCCCAGCTCGCGAAGAGTTTTTTTTTGAGCAGCTGAAGGTTACGGGGACGATCGGCAAGCCCGTCGCCTTGGCCAGATGGATGACCCCCATCTGCGCCACCTGCCTGGGCCCCTTGGGCCCGTCCGGCGTGATGGCTAGGTCCGCCCCGGAGCGGCCGAGCTGTACCAGCTCGCGCAGCGCCGTCGCCCCGCCTCTGGTCGTCGAACCCCGGACCGAACGGAAACCGAACCGGGACACAATGCGCCGGATCAACTCTCCGTCCCGATGCCGGCTGATCAAGATGTAGATCTGCGAGCCCCGATAGGCCAACGGCATCATGAGCTGGCGGCTGTGCCAGAAGGCAAAAATACAGCGCTGCCCCTGCGCATACAGAGCCAGCATCGGTTCCGCCCCTTCCGTTCTGATCGTCAGAGACTTGCCCAGCAACCGGACCAGCGCGGCCCCGATGGGCGGGAGCAGATTCAATTTCAACCAGTTCAACATACAAGCAATGTCGAATGATGAGTGCTGAATGCTGAATGGAAGATGAATTTCTTTTCCGTTCTCACGTTCATCGTTCAGCGGTCATCGTTGTTTCGCTGAATTGGATGGCATGGAGCCGCTTATACAGCCCTCCGTGCCGGAGCAACTCCTCATGCGAGCCGGCCTCTACGAGGCGGCCCCGCTCCAGCACGACGATCCGATCGGCCTTCTGCACCGTCGCCAGACGGTGGGCGATTACCAGCGTCGTGCGGTTCTTCATCAAGTTGGCCATCGCCAGCTGCACGATCCGCTCGGACTCGGCATCCAGGGAGGACGTGGCTTCATCCAGAATCAAAAGCGGAGGGTCTCGAAGAATGGCGCGGGCGATGGCGAGCCGCTGCCGCTCGCCGCCCGACAACTTGACCCCGTTCTCCCCGATCAGCGTGGCATAGCCCTCAGGCAGACGCCTGACGAACTCGTCCGCGTAGGCTGCCTTTGCCGCCTCCGTCACCTCCCGGTCGGTCGCATCCGCCCGGCCATACGCGATGTTGTTCCGCACGGAATCGTCGAACAGGACCGTGCTTTGCGACACGATTCCGATCTGCCGGCGCAGGGACGCCAGCGTGCCGCCCCGGATATCCTGACCATCAAGCAGGATGGCGCCCTCCGTGGGATCGTAAAATCTCGGCACCAGGCTGACCAGCGTGCTCTTGCCAGCCCCGCTGCTGCCGACCAGGGCGACGATCTCCCCGGCCCTGACCGTCAAGTCGATCCCGGCCAGGGCGGGCCTGTCGGTCCCCTCGTACTGAAACGTCACCCCCTTGAACTCCAATGTCCGGTTGATGGCGGAGAGTTCACGTCGCCCCCGATCCCGCGCCTGCTCCGTTTCCAGGTCCAGCACGGCGAAGACCCGCTCCGCTCCGGCCAAGGCCTGTTGGACCGTATTGTTGGCCCCGGCCAGGCGCCGGATCGGGGTATAGGCCATGAACATCGCGGCCAGGAACGAAAAAAACGCCCCCGGCGTCATGGCTCCACGGATCACCAGATAGCCGCCGTACCAGATGATGGCCGCCACGCCCACCACACCGATCACTTCCATATGCGAGGAGGCCAGAGAGGACACTTGAATCGCCTTCATCGCCGTACGCAGATAGGCTTTATTGCTGCGCGCGAAGCGGTCGGTCTCGGCCTCTTCGCAACCGAACGCTTTCACGATTCGGATGCCGGTCAACGACTCCTGCAGTGAGGAAGTCATGTTCCCGACTTGTTCCTGTCCGCTCGACGCCAATCCCCTCAGCCGCTTTCCCATACGGACCATCGTCAACGAAGAAATCGGCACCACCACGACCGAGACGGCCGCCAACTTCCAGTTTTGGTAAAAGATCACCCCCAGCATGGCCAAAAACGTCAGTCCCTGCTGGAACAAATCCTTGAGCACGCCGGCGACGGCATTCGCCATGAGGCTAACGTCGTTGAAGACGCGGGACATCAGGCGGCCGGAGGTATTGGCATCGTGAAAGCCGACGGGCAGCCGCATGAGATGGAGAAACAGCTCCTCACGGATATCCGCCACCGCGCGCGTGCCCACGTAGTTCATCAGGTAGCTTTGCCCGTAGTTGAACAGGCCCTTCAGCGCCGCCACCGCCAGGATCGCGACCGGCAGCACCATGAGCATCCATTCGTCTTTCTTGATGAAAATGTCGTCCAGAACCGGACGGACCAGCCAGGCGTAGGCGCCCGACAGGCCCGCCACCAGGGCCGAGCAGACAAAGGCCGCACCCAGCCTCACCCGGTAGCGGACAAGGTACCGCATGAGCCGAACAAACACCTTCATGGCGAACACTCCGCCAGAATCGCCTCCGCCGCGCGTCTGGAGGCGCCCGGGGTGCCGAGCGCGGCCCGGACCTCCTTGAACGCATCCTTCATGGCTCGATTCGCCTCCTCGTCGGACAACAGCCGACCGGCTTCCTCCGCAAGACGGTCGGGCGTCGCGTCGTACTGGATCAACTCCGGCATGATGCTCCGGCCCGCCACCAGGTTGGCAAGTCCGATCCACCGGACCTTCACCAGTGCCCGCGCAACCCGGTAGGTCAACCACGTGGTCCGATACAGGAGCACCGTGGGCGTTCCAATCACCGCCGCCTGCAACGTCGCCGTCCCGGAGGCGGCCAGCAGCAGGTCGGACGCCGCCATCACCTCATGGGGCTGATCCCGGATGACCTGCACCTTCACGCCGGCCCCGGCGATCAACTCGTCGATGAGCCCGGACGACACCGAGGAGGCCTGCGCCAGGAGAAAAGTGAGCGGACCGCCCGGCAGGCCGGATCGGTTTAGAAGGGAGGCGGCTTCGAGCATGACCGGAAACAAGTCGCGCACCTCCCGCTCCCGGCTCCCCGGCAACAACCCGACGACCCGGGCGCCCGGTTCGACCCCGAAGCGCCGACGCAGGTCGGACCGGTCATAGGCGGGCGCGACCGCGTCCAACACCGGATGCCCCACGAACCGGCACGGCACCGCGGCGCGCCGGTAGATCGCCTCTTCGAACGGCAGGATGACCAGCACCAGATCCACCACCCGCTTGATCAGATGAATCCGGCTGGCATGCCAGGCCCAGATCTGCGGAGCGATGTAGTAGATGGTCCGATGCCCGGCCCGTTTGGCCGCTCGGGCCAGTCGCAAGTTCAGCCCGGGATTGTCGATGAACACGACGGCGTCCAGCCGGTTTTCCTTGAAGAAGCGCGCCAGCGTACGGTACGTGCGGAACGCCTGCCGGAGCTGAGCCAGCCCGGGGAGCCCCATCGCGTCCAGCCGCTCGATGCCCTTCATCAATTGGACGCCGGCCGCGGCCATCTTGCTTCCCCCGACTCCGAGCAGCTCAAGGTCCGGTCGTTGAGCCTTCAACGCCACAGCCAAGTTGGCCCCATGCAAGTCCCCCGAAGCCTCGCCCGTAACGATCAGAATCCGCGGCATGGCGACAACCGTGCGACATCAGGCCTCAGGCGTAAGAATCGCCACGGCCCTTTGACTGATCCATGTCCTTCTCCCAACCCTTCACCCCTCACGTGGTGCATGGTGGCGCTGCGCGAAGGCCCCGATCGCATCCAACACCCGATATGCCAAGTCCAACGCTGCAGCCCCGTCCGCTCCGGTGACCGGAGGCGGCTGTCCGGTCGCGCAGGCAACAAGAAACGCCTCCAACTCCAGCTTCAGCGGTTCGTCCTCGCTTCCCTTGACCGACTCCGTTTCAAGGACGGGCCGTTCCCCCGCCCCGGTTCGCCGGCGGCAGACCATGCCCTGGCGCGTCTGGAAATCCACCGACAGGTAGGCGTCCCGCTGAAACAGCCGGAGCCGCCGCATACGGGAGGTGGAGACGCGACTGGCCGTAAGATTGGCGACGCAGCCGCTCTGAAACTCGATCCGGGCGTTGGCGATATCATTGCTCGACGTCAGGACCGGCACGCCGGCGGCGCGGATGTCCTCGACCGGCCCCGGCTGCATGGAGAGGACCAGATCCAAGTCGTGAATCATCAGGTCCAGCACCACGTCCACATCCGTGCCCCGCTCGCCGAACGGGCTCAGCCGGTGACACTCGATGAAGACCGGCTTCCCGATGTGAGGACGCATGGCTTGCATGACCGGATTGAATCGTTCGATATGGCCGACCTGCAGCACCAGCTTCCGTTGCTGCGCCAGCTCGACCAGTTCCCAGGCCTCAACCGGCGTGACGGCGATGGGTTTTTCCACCAGAACGTGGACCCCGGCCTCAAGACAGGCTTTGACGACTTCGTAATGGGCCGAGGTCGTCGCCGCGACGCTGACCGCCTCCACCTGTTTCAGCAGCGCGGGCAGATCCGCCATCACGGATGCGCCGTGCCGACCCGCAATCAACGCGGCCCGCGGTGCATCGGCATCCACCAGGCCGATCAAACGGGAACCGGGCAGACTCGCGTAGAGGCGGGCATGGTGTTGGCCCAGGTGTCCGACCCCGATGACCCCGACCCGTAACGGTGTCACGGTCTCGGCTCACCCGCAAGCCCGACGACGGCGATCCCCGCCCGTTCCGCCTGCGCCAACATCTCGACCCGGTCCAACAAGACGCTGCGTCCAACCTCCAACACCAGCGCCGACGCCTTGACCGACTGCATGGCGGCGATGGTCTTGGGGCCGGCGGCCGGCAAATCGAACCGGAGGTCCTGCTGCGGCTTGCAGCGCTTGACCACCACCGCTCCCTCTTTCGCCAGAGTCCCGCCGCGCCGGATCGCCTCATCCGTTCCTTCCACCGCTTCCACCGCAACGACAACCCGGTCTTTCACGACTACGCATTGGCCGATATCGAGCACGCCGATCTCCCGGGCCACGTCCCAGCCGTAACGAATATCCTCCCACTCCCGTTCGCTGGGCTGACGGGACGTCTGCACCCCCTCCTCCATCAGCACCCCGGTGAGGCCGAAGGTCGATTCGCGGATTTGAATGCCCTCCCGCTCCAGCTCCGCCGCAAATTCGCGCAGGATGCCATCGTCCTTCCAATGCTTCAGGCGGCCGAAAATCGCCAGCGCCCGGAGGTCCGGCCGGACCGTCGTGAACACGTGCGTCTTACTGATGCCACCCAGCATCACCGCCTGCCGCACCCCGTCTTCCTTCAGCGCCTCGATCAGCTTGTTGAACTGGCCGACTTTGATCCAGTGGATTCGATCCACGTACTGCGCCAACTCGGGCTCCGTCTCCCCGATATGCGCCACGGCGGATACCGTGTAGCCCAGCCGCTTGACGTTCTCGGCAAAGATGATGGGGAACCGCCCGTTGCCGGCGATGAGCCCGATGCAATCTCCCTTCGCCTGCGGCGCGTTTCTCTGAGCGTAGGCCTCTGGCACGGGCTACTCCTCGTTCTCCTCGTCCTTGCTGAGCGAGCGGCAAATACCCCGCTTGGACCCGTCCAGAAACGCCACCAGAGCCATCACATCCTGCTGGTCTTTGAACTCCTCCTTGACCTGCTTCACCGCTTCGGCCAGCCGCAGCCCGGACCGGAACAAGAGTTGATAGGCCTGTTTCAGTCCGCGGATACGCTCCGCGGAAAACCCGTGGCGCCGCAGCCCGATGGAGTTCAGACCGTGGAGCCTGGCCCGATCGCCGCTGGCCCGCGTGAACGACGGCACGTCCTGCGCGACGGCGGCACACCCGCCGACCATGGCATAGTCGCCGATGCGCACATATTGATGAATGCCCGCCAAGCCGCCGATAACCGCGTGATCGCCAATGGTAATATGGCCGGCCAGATTCGCCGAGTTCGCCATAATGATGTGATTGCCAAGCAGACAATCGTGGGCGATGTGCGAATAGGCCATGAGAAAATTCATGTTGCCCAGTTTCGTCAGCCCCCCGCCTTCGACCGTGGCACGATTGACCGTGACGTACTCCCTGAGCACGTTGTCGTGGCCGATGACAACCCGGGTCGGCTCGCCCTTGTAGTGCAGATGCTGGGGCGGAGTTCCGATCGACGCAAAGGGCCATACGGTGCACCGCTCGCCGATTTCGGTCCATCCGTCCACCACCACGTGTGACACCAGCCGGGTGGCCCGGCCGATCCGCACATGCTCGCCGATCACACAATAGGGCCCGACCTCCACATCCGGCCCCAATTCAGCCTTTGGATGCACCACCGCCGTCGGATGAATCTGCACTCGTTCGCCTCCTCAGTAACGTCGCTTGTCTCCGTCGCTCATCCCGGACTGTGCGCTTCACGCGTTACGTGTCACGCTTCACGTCTTTTTCTTCCGTCACCATGGCCGTCATCTCGGCTTCGCAGGCCACATCGGCCTCCACATAGGCCTTGCCGTGCATCTTCCAGAAGGGGGGACGCTTCTTCAGCACCTCCACCTCCAACCGCAGTTGATCCCCCGGCACAACCGGCCGGCGGAATTTGGCGCCGTCCACCCCCGTCAGATAGACCACCGGCCGGCCGCCGGCCGGCGCAGACTTCAAGGACAGCACGCACCCGGCCTGGGCCAGGGCTTCCAGGATCAGCACACCCGGCATGATCGGACGGCCGGGGAAATGTCCCTGGAAAAATGGTTCGTTGATCGTCACGTTCTTGATCGCGACGATCCGCTGCCCCGCCTCCCACTCTTTCACCCGGTCCACCAGCAGGAACGGATAGCGGTGGGGAAGGATGGCCAGAATCTCGTCGTGGTTCAAGGTCTTGCCCGCCTCGTCTCCGGCTCCCGTCGTCGCCATGCTACTTGTACCTCCGGTCGAATTCTTTGAGGACGGCCTCGGTCAGATCAACGGCCGGCTGGGCGTAAATGACGATCTTGAGCGTCGCGTCGCTGCCTTTGTCCAGCACGGCCGTGAACCCCTGCTTCTGCGCCACGTCGCCGACCACCTCTTTGATCTTCTTCTGATACTCGGCGTCCAGCTCTTTTTGCTTGGTCTGGACTTCGCGCTGAAAATCCTGAAGGCGGCGCTGGTAGCCCTCGTACTTGACCCGAAACCGCTCTTGTTTGTCCCGCTTGGCGGCCTCGCTGAGGTTCGGAGGGGACTCGCGCAAGTCCTTTTCGAGCCCTTGCATCTCCTCGCTATCGGCGGCCAGAATCCGCTGGCGGCTCACCGAAAACTCTTTCAGCGTCTCCAGAGCCCGCTTCCCGGCCACGCTCCGCTCCACCACCGCCTGCTGATCCACCACCGCGACCTTGATCGTATCAGCCGCCTCGCCTGCCCCGGCCAGGCCCAGCGTCAGCACCACCCCCAGCGCGCTCCACCCTGCTCGCCTCATACCCACTCCTTTCACCCTCCACCGGCCTGTGACGTTCCCCATTGCCTATGGCCCTACTTACGGCGTTGCCTTGTTCATTTCGTCGATAACTTTGGCGGTGATATCCAGCGACGCATCGCTGTAAGGGACCGGCGCCCCGCGGCCCTTCTCGAACACGACAAGCAAGCCGAGTTGTTGCGCCACCTTCGCCACCGCCCGATCTGCCTTCTCCCTGAACCCTTCCTGCACTTCCTTCTGCTTCTCCTGCACCTCGCGGCTGAGTTCACCGGCCTTCTGCTGAAACTCCGCCGCGCGGCGGCGAAACTGCTCCTCCCGCTCCCGTTTGGCGGTTTCACTCAACACGCTGGCCTGTTTGGTGAAGTCCTCCTGCAGACGCTTGAGTTCTTTTTCCTCCAACTCGACCAGCGCCTCACGATTTTTGATGAACGAATTCAGCGAATCCAGATTTTTTTTGCCGAGCGTGGTGTCGGTGAAGACCTTCTGGAATTCGACCAGGCCGATCTTGGTCGCCGACTGCATCGTCCCGGCGGTCCCGCAACCGGCAACCCCCACCAAGACCAAGGCCAGAAACGGGCCGGAACGAATCATGCGATGCCCTCTCATTGATCAGATTCTCCTGCGCAAGCTATTAGAACAGACTGCCGACGGAAAATTCGAAGACACCCTTCCTCTCACCCGGCTGGCCAGGCGCCTCTTTCAGTGGCGCCAGATTGATCCCATAGGCTGCACGCAACGGCCCGAAAGGCGATATCCAGCGTCCCTCCAACCCGGCCGACTTGCGCAGGTTGAAGTTGAACGACTCGCCATCTGCAAAGCCCTTTCCGTAATCGAAGAAGATCACGGCGTTGAGCTTGGCCTCCGCCGAGACCGTGAAGATAAAATCGTAGTTGAAGATCAACTCGCGGTTCGCGCCGACCAACGTGCCGGCGGAGGTCAATGGCCCGGCTCGGCCGAACTGGAAGCCACGCATGGTGTTGATGCCGCCCACGAAGAACCGTTCAGTCAGCGGGATCGGCTTGTTCCCTAACCCTTCGGCGGCCCCGACCCGGAAACGAAAGGCATTCCGGATATCGTAGGGCAACGGGACGTAATAGATCGTATCGAAAGCATACTTGACATAGTTGTTGCTGCCGCCCAGGTAGGGCGTCCCCAGATCGAAGTTGATGGCATTGCGCATCCCGGACCGAGGGTCCATGTAATAGTCCCGGGAGTCCCGGGCCACCGAACTGCGGAACCCGGTCGTGGTCTGCTGGCCGATCTGCAGCAAGATGATTTCCGGCGCTTCCGGTTGAGGCTCGTAAAACCGCAGTTTTTCCGCGAACAGGGCGAAGCTGGCGGAGGTATACTCGGAAAACCATCGCCCGAGCGTGACGCTGGCGCCGCTCTTGTCTTCGAAGTAGGTCAGGTAGTTCGTAACCGAACTGTAGACATCCACCTGCATGGAAGTCAGCGAGTCGTTCCAGTAGGGGTCGCGGAAGGTGATCATCCCCAAGCTGCGCCGCTGCCCCAACTGGCCTCTGATCCGGCCCAAATACCCATTGCCGCCCAGGTTGCCCTCGGTGATATCGGCCACGGCCACGAACTGGTCCAGGGTGCTGAACCCGCCGCCGACGCTGAACTGGCCGGTGGATTTCTCCTTGACCTTCACATCCAGGTCCACCTTGTCGGCATCCACCGGCTTGGGCAAAATCTCGACGGTTTCGAAGAACTGGAGGTTGTTCAGCCGCTGGAAGCTCCGCTTGATCGCCACTGTGTCGATGACGTCCTGCTCGTCCAGCCGTAGCTCGCGGCGGATGACGTTGTCGCGGGTCTTGTCGTTGCCCGTGATCTGAATCTCGCGGATCCGGATCAGTTCTCCCTCCTTGATGTGCAAAAGGACTCGGGCGGTCTTCTTGTCCTGGTCCGGTGTCACCGTCGGGCTCACATCCGTAAACGCATAGCCCTTCCCCCCGTACAACTCGGTCAAGCGGGTGATTTCATCCCTGACCTTGGCGCGCTGGAAGACCTCGCCGGTTTTCACTTTCGACCCCACCATGAGCTCCGGCTCCTCGAACACCGTGTTGCCGCGGAACCCGACCTCCGACACCGTAAACGGCTCGCCCTCGACGATCGGATAGGTGATGATGAACCACTTCTTGTCCGGCGTCAGCTCCATGGTCGGCAAGCCCACCTGGATGTTGAGGAACCCCTTGTTCAGGTAGACCTCCCTGATCCGCTCGACGTCGTTATTCATCTCTTCCCGCTTGAGAATCCCCGCATCCGTGAAATTGGAAAGGAGGTAGATCCACTCGCGGGTGGCCATCGTCTTGAACAGCTCTTTCTTGGTGACGGATTTCGCGCCGTCGAAGATCACGCTCTTGACCTTGGCCCGATCGCCTTCCTTGACGAAAAACGTCAGTCGCTTCCGGTCCTCGTCCAATGTCTGGATGATCGGAATCACCTGCGCGCTGTAATAGCCGTCCTCCTGGTAAGCCAGCCTGATCTTCTCCGCGCTTTCCTTGGCCTGTTGCTGGTCCAGAAACGACTGGCTCCGGATCGTCGTCTTCTCCTGCAGCTTGTCGTCGCTCAACTGTTTATTGCCGTCAAACACGATCTCAGTGATGAACGGCTTTTCCCGGACGACGAACGTGAGGGTGACGCCCCCGATGACCCGCTCGGTTTCGATCTGGACGTCCTCGAAAAACCCCATCTCGTAGATGAGCCGGATCTGAGCACGGATGGATTCGGCTGTATACGGGTCCCCCGCCTTGAGGGTGATCCGGCCGCGCACGGCTGTGGTTTCAATGCGCTTGTTCCCGCGGACGTCGATGGCCTTGACCTTCAACGCACTGTCCTGGGCTTGCACGAAACCGGAGGAAAGAGTCAGCAGCGTGACGATTGCCATCGCCACAAGACCAATCCAACCAGTCCCGAACCGATTGGTCACTGCAGCCTTTCCGCACAAACCGGCTGATCGCCAGACACCGCCACGGATATGGACGCAGGGACGCCCCTGCGAGGCATGTGCGTATCAACCACCGTATTGCTTGATGCCATCATGGCGCGACAAAACCTGCTTGCCTGAACCTCAGGCGGAGCCTGTGGGAGCCACGGCAATCCCCACCGTTCAGACCGGCCACGACTCGGCAAAAGAGTTTGAAAAATCTCAGGAATTATAGGGGCAGGCCGGCGTAATGTAAAGAGAAATTCGCCGCTCTGGCACAGGCCTATCGCCTGATCCTGGCCCTCCCGTTTCCTTGACTTTCTTTGGATGCTTCCCATAGTATCCACAGCATGTCGTCCGTCGCCGTTCGGAAAGCCATTATTCCCGCCGCCGGCCTGGGAACCCGCTTTCTTCCGGCCACCAAGGCCTCCCCCAAGGAGATGCTCCCGCTGGTGGACAAACCGCTCATCCAGTATGCGGTCGAGGAAGCCGTCGCGTCAGGCATCGAAGACATCATCATCGTCACGGGCCGCGGGAAGCGGGCCATTGAAGACCATTTCGACCGGTCGTTCGAGCTGGAAGAAAACCTCAAGGGCAACGGGAAATCCCAACTGCTCAAGGACATCCGCCGCATCTCAGAAATGGCGAATTTCTGCTACGTGCGGCAGGCGGCGGCCCTGGGCTTGGGCCATGCCGTCCTCTGCGCCCGACACCTGATCGGCAACGAACCCTTTGCCGTACTGCTCAGCGACGAGGTCATCGACCACCCAGTCCCGGCGCTGCGCCAGTTGATCCAAGTCTACGACGAAGGCAACGGCGGGGTCATCGGTATCCTCAAAGTGCCGAAGCCCGAGGTGAGTCACTATGGCATTGTGGCCACCGAGCCCCTGGCCGACGGCCTGCATCGCGTGCGCGACTTGGTCGAAAAACCGGCTCCGGCCGACGCCCCCTCACAATGGGCCGTCATCGGACGCTATGTCCTGTCTCCGGACATTTTTGCCTGCCTGGAGGAAACCGAACCTGGGAAAAACGGCGAGATCCAGTTGACCGATGCATTGCGCCTCCTGACCAGGAAAGCGTCCATCTACGCGCAGGAAATCAAAGGACAACGGCACGATGCGGGCGATAAGCTGGGGTTTCTCAAGGCGACGGTAGATTTTGCGCTGAAGAATCCCACGCTAGGCCCCTCATTCGCGCGCTACCTCAAGCAAGTAGTGACAAGTAGTTGATTGACAGGCTGCAGAGCCGCCCGTTCTCCGGTCGTCTCCACACTTGATATATCCATGAGGGTCTGACTCTATGCCAGCGATGCCAGCAGAACCGACCGAGTCCGAACCCCAGAACGTCGAGATCCCGGACCAGCTGCCCCTGCTCCCGGTCAGGGACATCGTCGTCTTCCCATACATGGTCCTGCCCCTCTTTGTCGGCCGCGACATGTCGATCAAGGCCATTGAAGCGGCGCTGGCCGGGAACCGGATGATCTTCCTGGTCACCCAGAAGGCCTTGGACGTCGAAAATCCCCAGCCGGAAGACATCCACCGGGTCGGCACCATCGGGATCGTCATGCGGATGCTCAAACTCCCGGATGAACGGATCAAAATCCTGGTGCAAGGCCTCGCCAAGGGCAAGATTCAGAGCTTCATCCAGACCGATCCCTATTACTCGGTCCGGATCACGAAACTGGCCGAGGCCAAGCCCGTCGGGACGTCGCTTGAATCGGAAGCCGTAATGCGGACGGTCAAGGAGCAGCTCGAACGGATCGTGGGGCTCGGCAAGACCCTGATGCCCGACGTCATGGTCGTGATCGAGAACCTGGAAGACCCCGGCCGGCTGGCCGACATGATCGCCTCCAACCTGGGCCTGAAGGTGGAAGTCACCCAAGAGGTCTTGGAGGTGGAAGACCCCATCGCCCGCCTGCGGAAGGTCAGCGAGATTCTCGCCAAAGAAGTCGAAGTCCTGTCCATGCAGCAGAAGATCCAGGCCCAGGCCAAGGGAGAGATGGACAAGACGCAGCGGGAATACTTCCTGCGCGAACAGCTCAAGGCCATCCAAAAAGAACTGGGCGAGTTGGACGAACGGGCGGAGGAAATCGCCGAATTCCGCAAGCGCGTCAAAGACGCCAAGATGCCCGACAAGGTGCTCAAGGAGTGCGACAAGCAGCTCAAGCGACTCGAAAAGATGCATCCCGACACGGCCGAGTCGGCCACGGTCCGGACCTATCTGGAATGGATGGTGGATCTGCCCTGGAGCAAACGGTCCAAGGACAATCTGGACATCAAGGCGGCCGCGAAAGTCTTGAACGAAGACCACTATGACCTGGAAAAGGTCAAAGAACGTATCCTCGAATACCTGGCCGTCCGAAAACTGAAAGAGAAGATGAAGGGGCCGATCCTCTGTTTCGTCG
Source organism: Nitrospirota bacterium (assembly GCA_004296885.1). NCBI lineage: Bacteria > Pseudomonadati > Nitrospirota > Nitrospirota bacterium. The sequence continues at coordinate 307,456 of SCVN01000015.1, forward strand.
GCCCGCCCGGCGTGGGCAAAACCTCGCTCGGGAAATCCATCGCCCGCGCTCTGGGGCGAGAGTTCGTCCGCGTCAGCCTCGGCGGCGTGCGCGACGAGGCTGAGATTCGCGGCCACCGGCGCACCTACGTCGGCGCCCTGCCCGGCCGCATCATCCAGGGGATCAAGCAAGCCGGTACCAGCAACCCCGTGTTCATGATGGACGAAGTGGACAAGGTCGGGATGGATTTTCGGGGCGACCCGTCGGCCGCGCTGCTGGAAGTCCTGGACCCGGAGCAGAATCACGCGTTCAGCGACCATTACCTCGGCGTGCCGTTCGACCTCACCGAGGTCATGTTCATCACCACGGCGAACCTCATGGACCCGATTCTCTCCGCCTTGCGGGACCGGATGGAGATCATCGAGATCCCCGGCTATACGGAGGAAGAAAAACTGGGGATCGCCCAGCGCTACTTGATTCCGCGTCAGCTGAAGGAGCACGGCATCACCGAAACTCACATCAAGATCACCGAGCCGGCCTTGCGCCAGGTCATTGCCCAGTACACGAGGGAAGCCGGCGTGCGGAACCTGGAGCGCGAAATCGCCAACCTCATGCGCAAGGTGGCCAAGAAAGTAGCGGAGGGGAAGGTCCAGTGCTACCAGATCACGCCGGCCAACTTGCACAAGTCGCTCGGCGTGCCCAAGTTCCTGCCGGAGTCCGAGCAAGAGACGGACGAAGTCGGCGTTTGCACCGGTTTAGCCTGGACCGAAAGCGGCGGGGATGTGCTGTATATCGAGGCGACTTCGATGAAGGGCAAGGGACAGCTGACGCTCACCGGCCACTTGGGCGATGTGATGAAAGAATCGGCCCAGGCCGCTCTGAGCTACGTTCGCTCGCGGGAAACGCTGCTGGGCATCAACCCGGACCTCTTTGCGAAAACCGATATCCACATCCATGTCCCGGCCGGAGCGATCCCCAAGGACGGCCCCTCGGCCGGCATCACCATGGCCACGGCCCTCGCCTCCCTGCTGGCGAACATTCCCGTCCGCCGGGATGTCGCCATGACCGGGGAGATCACGCTGCGCGGACGGGTGCTGCCGATCGGAGGCCTGAAGGAAAAGATTCTTGCGGCCAAGCGGGCCAAACTGTCGACCGTCATTCTGCCGAAGCGAAACGAGAAGGATCTGGAAGAAATCCCCAAGCATCTCTTGAAAGGGATCCGGCTCGTGTTCGCCCAGACGATGGACGACGTGATCAAGGCTGCGCTGCGGCACCACCCGGAAAGGGCTCCCAAGCCCGCCAAACGGCATGGCGCCATCAGGAAATCGGGGCAGACAGGGCCCGCTCGCTCCAGATCCGGGCGGGGCAGAAAGGTGGCCGCCGCTTCCGTCAGATCTTCCTCGCCGGTTCGTTGACATGCCTCCTCGCCATTCTCGCCTGCCCTCTGCCGGACGGCTGGCGGAATTTCCGCTCATCGAAGACCTCGCCCGCCGGTTCGGAACCACCGGCCGGTCCGTGTTGCGTGGCATCGGGGATGATGCCGCCATCCTGAGCCCTCCGTCCGGGGACCTCTTCTTGCTCACCACCGATCTGCTGGCTGAAGGGGTCCACTTTGACCGAACCACGGCCACGTTCGAGGACATCGGTTACAAGGCCGCCGTCGCCAACCTCAGCGATATCGCCGCCATGGGCGGCACTCCCCGCTATCTGCTGGTCTCGCTGGCCATTCCTGCCGGCCATACCCAGGCGGAAATCCGCCGGCTCTATCGAGGCATGATGAGTGCCTGCCGGCCCCATCGTGTGGAATTAATCGGCGGTGATACCTCCTCCTCCCGTCAGGGCCTCTTCATCAACCTGACCCTCGCAGGAACCGCCAAACCGGGACATGCCCTGTCCCGCAGCGGCGCACGGGTTGGCGATCTCCTGTATGTGACCGGGACATTGGGCGATTCCCTGGCGGGGCTACGGTTGCTGAAAGACGCGCACGGCAGGCCCCATCGCGCCGGCATCAGCCTGAGCAAGGAGGCCCGTCGCTACCTCGCCGAGCGGCACTTGCGGCCCGCCCCAAGGCTGGCGGTCGGACAACTCCTGGCCAAACACAGACTGGCCACCTCCGCCATCGACCTGTCCGATGGGCTCTCGGGCGACCTGGCGCACATCTGCAAGCAAAGCCGGGTCGGAGCCGAACTGGATATGCTGACGCTCCCCCTCTCGCCCGCTTGTCTGGACTATGCAGAGGCCTGCCGCAAGAACCCCTTCGAGCTTGCACTGGCCGGAGGGGAGGACTATGAGCTGCTTGTCACCGTCTCCCCCAAGAATAAGACGAAAGTAGAGCGGCTCGCCCGATCGTTCGGCTGCCGGCTGTCCTGCATCGGCAGAATACAATCGCAGAAGCGAGGCCTGACAGTCATTGAGCCGGACGGGTCCGCCCGCAAGCTGGCGATCACCAGTTATCGACATTTTGAAGCACCGTCGAGCGCCCGATAGCAGCCCCGAAGGAGTCTCATGGTATCCATCGCCAACATCCGCGCACACCTTGAACAGGTCCTGCACTTGCACGAATCCCCCCACCGCACGGCCCTTGCCTTTGCCGTCGGCATCTTCATTGCCTTCTCCCCTACCTACGGGCTGCACACCATCAGCGCCGTCTTCTGCGCCTGGGCGTTTCGACTCAATGCCGTGGCCCTGATGACCGGCGCCTTCGTCAACAATCCCTGGACCGTCGTCCCGATCTTGGCCGCCACCTTTTGGACCGGCTTTCACGTCATGGGCGTGCCGGAGGGGGCCCCGGTGCAATGGAGCCATCTCACGTTGGAGGGACTCTACGCTCAGATCCAGACCTATGCGCTGCCCTTTTTCGTCGGGGGCATCCTCCTGAGCCTTCTGGTCACTCTGCTCGCCTATCCGGTCGCCTACTGGATTATCGTTCAGGCCAGGGCGCGAAGGTCCGCCGACCCCGTCCAGGAGTCGGTTGCCACTCAGAACCCGCCTGAGCTAAGATGACACCGTGAAGGCCCATCCCATCGCTCCCAACGCCCCCTACGATGGCACGGCGCTCATCGCGGACCCGATTCACGAATACATCTCCTTCACCGTTCCCTACGCAACATCCGGCTCCACGGAGCAGACCGAAAAGGACCTGATCGATTCCCCCTGGGTCCAGCGGCTCCGCTACATCTCCCAGCTCCAGAGCGCCCGCTGGGTCTATCCGTCGGCCGAGCACAGCCGATTCGTCCACTCGCTCGGGACCATGCACGTGGCCGGCCGCTTTGCCCGCCACCTTTACCCCTTCCTTGCACAAACGGTCCGCCATGTCCCCTCGGCCAACTACGTTGAAGAGTTGCTGCGGGTGACGGCCCTGGTGCATGACATCGGCCACGGTCCCTTTTGCCATTTCTTCGACGAGAACTTTCTCGAGGAGTGGGGCCTGACGCACGAGCGGCTCGGGCAAATCATCATCCGGGAGCACCTCGGGCCGATCATCAGGAAGATCCGCCGGAGCCCGACCGGGCCGTTCGCAACGGGGGAAACGCTGGATCCGGATCAGATTGCACACCTCATCCTGAAGGACAAGGGCAAAGACCATTCGCGGCTGCCGGAATGGCTCAAATTCCTGCAACCGGTGATCTCCGGCAGCTACACCGGCGACAATCTGGATTACGTGCTACGCGATTCCTACATGTGCGGGGTGGCGGTCGGCCCCGTGGACTTGACGCGGCTGATCCACTATACCCTGATCACCCACAAGGGCTTCACGATCCACAAGACCGGCCTGCCCGCGTTGCAAATGTTCCTGAACACTCGGATGTACCTCTACTCCAACGTGTACTATCACCGGACGACCAGAGCCATCGACATCCATTTGCGGGAGATCTTCGGCGACACGATGCGCCTGATCTTCCCCCATGACCCCCGCAAGAACATGGAGACCTACCGGTTGCTCACCGACTGGTCCCTGATGGAAGAGGTCAGGGGATGGAGAACATCCCGGCAAGCAACCAGGCGAAGGCTCGGCGCGGAATGGGCGCGCATCCTGGGGCGGGACGTGAAGTGGAAGATGGCCTACGCGACGGTGCTGAAAGAAAAAGGCCAGGAACGAGGCATGGATTTTCCAAGCCGCGAGCAGTTCGAGCAACAGATCAGGAAGGAACTACCGGCTCCCCTGCGCCAGATTCCGTTCAAGGTGGACATGGCCCCTCTGGACCCTCGACCGGACCCCAAGGACCAGCGAGGCATTCCTCTCTACGTCTACGACCATGGCACAGGCAGCGTCTCCACGGAGCCGTTGGAAGAGTTTCTGGACCTGCTACCCACGCGCCTGGTGCAGTTCCGCCTCTTTGCCCTCTCCCACCAGCACGACGCAGCTTTATCGCGGGCCGCCGCCACGGTGTTGAATAAAGGCATCCCGGCGAACAGCTGAACGAGCGGCGCGAGGCACCGCAAAACCGGCAGGAAGAGTCCTACTGTCGCAACTCCCCGAGCGGATTGGACTGGATGTAGTTCGGGTCCTGCTTATCTTCCCAGACATCCATGCCCTCGTCCCCGTAGCCCCAGCCTTTGAGGTACAGCCCGTCCAACACGGGCTCCCCACCAAGGCTGCGATCATGTGTCGGGTCCGGCTTGGGCGGTTTCGCGTCCGAGATCCACCCCACCACCGTCGCCCTGGCCCAATTACGATAATTCCTGGGCAGACTGTCCTGTTCCACAATCACCCAGTAGAGGGCGGATTCGGACGGAATCAGCGTGGCATCCCGATGAGGCACATAGTCCGCATCCAACGGCCGATTCTTCATCAAGAGCCAGATCCGGCCGGCCTCCTGCCGTTGCTCCACAATCACTCCGCCCAAGATCACCGTCTTCCCCCGATACGTAGCCGGGTTGATCTTAAGTGCTGTCAGCGTCACCCCCGGCTCCGCCTGCTTGAGATAACGACTCGGCACCGCCGGGGCACAGCCCCACAGACCGGCCGCTATGACACAGACCAGAAGGGCACTAGTGACGCCCCGTTTCCGGATCGATGCGTGACGCACGTTGTCCCTTCCTGTTGATCGGCTATTGGCGCGCGGACAGGGGATGGCCCACCGACAGCGCCAGCAATGAGTAGGGATTCACGCGGGCCCCATTCAACCGGACCCCCCAATGCAGATGCGGGCCGGTGGCGCGTCCGGAGGCGCCCACCTTGCCGATCACCTGGCCTCGCTTGACCCGCTCCCCATTCTGCACCGTAATGTCCAAGAGGTGAAAATACATGGAGTACAGCCCCAGCCCATGGTCGACGAACACCCCCTTGCCGGAGAAGAAATGGTCCACCGTCAGGCGCGCCACGCCGTCGTTCATCGCCACGACGTCGGCGCCCAGGGGCGCCGCGATATCTTCCCCGTTGTGAGGGCTCCGCGCCTGGCCGTTAATGATCCGCACCCGGCCGAATGCACCGCTGATCGTCCCGTGGACCGGCTCAACGAACCCCCCTTCCCAGAAACGCTCAGGGGAGACTTCCTCCAGCGCCGTCTTGACTTGCTCCTGTTCGGCCTTGACACGGACCAGACTCTCTTCGTCCAGATCGACCTTGTCCTTGGGCAAGGTCAAATGCTGCACCGGGTACTTTTCCTTGATGACCAGCACGTTGTAACTCAAGCGCCTGCTTCCCTGGGCATCGGTCACCTCGACGGAAAGTTCGTGCGTGCCCGGAGCATCTTGCATGTCGATACCCAGCAAGCCCACCGGCCCCGATGCGCCCTGGAAGAAAGGCACACGCCGGCTTAAGAACCGGCCAGCGATGTCCGCCGGCTGCCCCTTGACCGGCACATGGACCAACAGAACCTGCCCCTGCTTGCCATTGAGCTGCCCATCAACCCCATGCTGTCCATGCGGCCCTCCCGGAAACAAGTCCACGGGGAACACGCTGGCCAACAGCACGATCGCGACGATCGCCCACAGATCCGGGCGACGCCCCTTCCCCGACCGCCAATATGGTCGCGCGAACATCATCGGTAGAACCTCAGCCCCGAAACTTGCGCGATCAACTCCTCGACCCGCCGGTTGACCGCACTAAACGGGTCCATGCACAGAATCGTTTCTTCCCAATAGCCGTTGAGTTTCAAATAGGTCCAGTCCACCGTATAGGACCGGTTTTTGGCTCGGGCAAACCGGATGAAATCGCCGCGCACCTTGGCTCTGGTGGTCTGCGGCGGCACCGACATGGCCCGCTGCACCGCCTCTTCATCCACCGCACGCTCAGTCAGACCGCGCCCCTCCAACAGGTAGTAGAGCCCGCGAGTCTGTTTCACATCGTGATATTGAAGGTCCATGAGAAAGACCCTCGGATCGTCCATCCCGCAGCCCTTCTTCTCGATGTAGCGATCGATCAGCACCTTCTTGCTCACCCAGTCCACCTCGCGCGAGAGCTGCATCGGATCCTCCTCGAGCCGGTCGAGGATGTCCTTCCACTTGGCCAGCACGTCCTCCATCACCAGATCGTGCACCCGCGTGGCCAGATAGTCCTGCGCGCGATCGAGATAGGTGCGCTGGATTTCTATCGCGGTCATCTGGCGGCCGTCGTCCAGCTTGACCTTCTTCTTGAGCGTCGGGTCGCGGGAAATCTCCCGGATCGCCTTCACGGGATCTTCCAGCTCGATCCCGGTCACGGTAAAGCCGTCCTCGATCATGGACAGGACCAGCGCCGCGGTTCCGACTTTCAAGTACGTCGCATATTCAGACATGTTGGAGTCGCCGACGATGATGTGCAGCCGACGGTACTTCTCCGCGTCCGCATGGGGCTCATCCCGGGTATTGATGATGCTGCGGGAAGAGGTCGTCGACGAGGAGGTCTTTTCGTGGATATGCTGGGCCCGCTGGGAGATAAAATACTGGGGCTTGCCCGAGACTTTCAGCACTTTTCCAGAACCGGAGTAAATCTGCCGGCTCACGAAAAACGGGATGAGTTGCTCGGTGACTTTCCAGAAATCTACGTCCCGGCGCATGAGATAGTTTTCATGGCAGCCGTAGGTGTTGCCCAACGAATCCGTATTGTTTTTGAAAATGTAGATCTCGCCCGAGAGCCCTTCCTCCTTGAGCCGTTCCTCCGCCGCCGGCAGGCAGGCTTCCAACAGCCGTTCTCCCGCTTTGTCATGGACCACCAGATCCATGATGTTGTCGCATTCGGGGGTCGAATATTCGGGGTGGCAGCCGGTGTCCTGATAAAAGCGGGCGCCGTTGACGAGAAAGGCGTTGGAAGGCCAACTGTTGGGAATAAGGCCTTCGAAGATGTACCCCAGGACCTTCTCCATCGGCAGGTAAATGCGGCCGTTCGGGGAGAAGATCAGGCCATACTCGTTCTCGAGACCGAAGATGCGCTGTTGCATGCGGGTCGGGCCAGCGGTGAATCGAGCCCTTTCAGCATACACTCCCGGGCAGGGTTCTTCAACCGCGTGAACGAAACCGGTGGGAACGGCCGGGGCCGAAACGGCAATCAGGAGAGGAGCAAACGGGATTCGCTGACTGGAATACGCCGAAACTTGCGGCCGGTCCGGGTGCGATCCAGCGCCGCGATCTCGATCCCTTCGAGCGGCAGTTTCTGATTGGTAATGCTCTCGAGGGCCGACGTACACAAGGCCAGGGCCGCCTTCAGGGTCGGCGGCTCACCCTTGTACCGTTCCTTGAGGAACGACTGCAAGGCTTCGGACTTCCCGCCGATGGCCGCATAGCCCCGCTCGTCGAAGATGCTCCCGTCGAAAGAGATTCGATACATTTCGTTCTGGCGACCAAGCTCCCCAACCTGCGCAACCAGGATTTCCACCTCCAGCGGCTTGATCTCCTGGCTGAAAATGGTGCCCAACGTCTGCGAGTAGCCGTTGGCGAGGGACCGGGCGGTCACGTCCTCCCGGCTGTACATGAACCCCTTGAGGTCCGCATGGCGGATGCCGGCCTTGCGCAGATTCTCGAACTCGCTGTACTTGCCGGCTCCGGACAACGCGATGCTGTCGTAAATCTCGGAGATCTTAAAAAGGGACGCGCTCGGATTGTCGGCCACCAGGAGCACGCCCTGTTCATATTCCATCGCAATGATTGAACGGCCTTTGGCGATGCCCTTTTTGGCGTACTCCGCCTTGTCCTGCATCATCTGTTCGGGCGAGACGTAGTAGGGCAAGGGCATGGTCAGTTCTCCCTCTTGCGGGCGTCGATCAGCGTGGCATAGACCGTCGCGATCTGCGGCTCCTCCACGTCCTTGATGCCGGCGGCCGAAACCTGTTTGGCCGTCGGATAGATGCCACGCACCAGATCCGGCCCCCCGGTGCCGACATCTTCTTCCGCGGCATTGTAGAGCGCCAACAAGGCGATCCGCAACGCGTCGGCTTCGCTCAGATCCTTGCGGAAATGTTCCCGCATGCTGTTGCGCGCGTCCTTGCCGCCGGAGCCGATCGCATGATAGTCCGATTCCTCGTAGCGGCCGCCGGTGATGTCGTACTTGAAGATCCGCCCCTCGTCCCGCTTCTGGTCGTAGCCGACGTAGATCGGAAGCACGACCAGGCCCTGGAAAACCATCGGCAGGTTGGCTTTGATCATCTGGCCCAGCTTGTTCGCCTTGCCCTCGCAGGAAAGCTGGACCCCTTCCAGCTTTTCGTAATGTTCGAGTTCGGTCTGAAACAGTTTCGCCATTTCGATGCAGGGACCGGCCGCCCCGGCAATGGCCATGGCCGAATGTTCGTCGATCTTGAACACCTTGTCCATCCGGCGGCCGGCGATCTGATAGCCCTCGGTCGCCCGCCGGTCCCCGGCGATCACGACCCCACCCTGATACTTGATCGCCAGGACCGTCGTACCATGAGGCAAGGGCTGGAGCGGGGCCATCCGATTGTCGTCGGGCAAGGACGAAACGGCAGGCCACGCCCGGCCGGACGGAACTAAGTCCGGACGTTGTCGCATCAGGTAATCGAAAAAGCTGGATCCTGGGTCGTCAGGGGTCAAAGACACCGCTGTCACTCCTTCTCCAGACCGCACCTGCTATGTCCCCACATGCGGGGCACGGAGCGGCACGCACGAATCGGTTGGAAATCAGCCGGTCAGTTTGGCAAGCAGCGACTCGGCCGAGTCGCACCCCTCGAGCAACTCGCGCGTGAGCGCCTCGGACCCGCGCAAGGGATCCATCAAGGGAATCTTCTTGATCGTGGTGTTGCCCACATCAAACAGCACCGAGGTCCAGCTGGCGGCATAGACCTGCCGGGGAAACTTTTTCAAACAGCTGCCGCGAAAAAACGCCCTGGTGCCGGCGGGCGCGTTCCGCTCGGCCCGGTCGATCTCGCTGTCCTGCAGCAACCGATCTACCAGATTGCTGCGCTCCAGGGTAAAGTAGAGCCCCTTTTCTGGCCGCACGTCGTGATACTGGAGGTCCATGAGAAAGACCCGTGGGTCATCCCAGCCACACCCCTTCCGTTCCATGTAGGACCGAATCATCTGGCGCTTGGCCACCCAATCCAGCTCCCGCACCAGCAGCAGGGGGTCCCGCTCCAGCTTGTCCAGCACTTCCTCCCAGCGCACCAGCACGTCCTTGGTCACCTGGGGCAGTTCGTGGCAGGCAAAGTAGTCCTGCGCCGTCCGGAGGTAGGCACGCTGGATGGCGATCGCCGACGTAACCCGCCCGTCCGCCAGCTTCAGCGTGCCTTTCAGGTCCAGGTCACGCGAAACCGCTTTGATCGCCCGCACCGGCTCGTCCAACTCCAGCCTGGGGAATTCCACGCCGGCCTCGGCCATCTCCAGCACGATCGAGAGGGTTCCGACCTTGAGGTAGGTGGAGAGCTCGCACATGTTCGCGTCGCCCACGATCACGTGCAGCCGGCGGTACTTGGCCGGATCGGCATGGGGCTCATCGCGCGTGTTCACGATCGGCCGCTTGACCATCGTGTTCAGATCCACCAGACATTCGAAGAAGTCGGCTCGCTGGGAAATCTGATAGTCCGTCGGACTCGTTTGGTTCTCCGCCCCGACTTTTCCGGACCCGGCAAAGATGGGCCTGGTCACCAGAAACGGCACCAGCACTTGCACAATGCGCTCGAAGGAGAGGGAGCGGGCCAGTAAATAATTCTCATGGTACCCGTAGCTGTTCCCCTTGCCATCCGAATTATTCTTGTAGAGGACGAACTTCTCGCTCCCCCGATCCCGGGCCAGGGCCTTCAGACAATCGGCCATCACCCGCTCGCCGGCCCGCTCGAAGGCCACGACCTCGCGCGCATTCGTGCACTCCGGCGTGGAATATTCCGGGTGGGCGCCGTCCACGTAGAGGCGGCCGCCATTGACCAGCAGCTTGTTCAGCAGCCGGTTGTAATCGGGGCCCGGTCGTTCCCGCTCGCCCTCCACTTCGAAGCCCCGCGCATCGAGCAAGGGGTTTTCGTTTTCGTAGTCCCAGAGAGCGTGCGGCGCAGGCAGGCCGGGATAGTGGCCGATGAGCTGGATGGAGTTGGAAACCGGGTCCAGGGCATCCGGCTCTCGCGCCGCAATGCCGAATTCCGTTTCCGTTCCCAATACCCGCGGCACGATCATGGTGTGGGTCTCCAGGCTCTGCTCAGAAATAGTGGCCAGTGCTGATCGTTTCGATGCTCCGGGATTCGTTGGAGCCGGCCGTGATCGTCCGCACGTGCACGATCTTCTCGCCCTTCTTGCCGGCGATCTTGGCCCAGTCGTCCGGATTGGTCGTGTTCGGAAGGTCCTCGTGCTCCTTGAACTCTTCCCGGATGGCCCGGAGCAGATCGTCCGCCTTGAGGCCTTTCTCGTTCGTCGCGATGGCCCGCTTGATGGCGAACTTCTTGGCCCGCGAAACGATGCCCTCGATCACCGCTCCGCTGGAGAAGTCTTTGAAGTAGAGGGTTTCCTTCTCGCCGTTCGCGTAGGTGACCTCCAGGAACTTGTTCTCCTCGGAGGTGGCGTACATGGACTCCACGGTCATCCCGACCAGCCGCTCCACCATGACGCTCCGGTCCCCTCCGTGCCGCTCCACTTCGTCGGCGGCGAAGGGCAGGTCTGCCGTCACATACTTGGCAAAGATTTCCCGCGCCGATAGGGCGTCGGGCCTGGAGATCTTGATCTTGATGTCCAAGCGACCCGCACGAAGCACGGCGGGATCGATCAGATCCTGCCGGTTGCTGGCGCCGATCACGATCACGTTGCGCAACCGCTCCACCCCGTCGATCTCGGAGAGAAACTGCGGGACGATTGTGGATTCGATGTCCGAAGAAATCCCGGAACCGCGCGTGCGGAACAAGGCGTCCATCTCGTCGAAGAACACGATCACCGGATTGCCGTCGGCCGCCCGTTCCTTGGCCTTTTTGAAGACCTCGCGGACCTGCCGCTCCGATTCACCCACATACTTGTTCAACAGCTCCGGCCCCTTGACGTGCAGAAAGAAACTCCGCAGTTGCTTGCCCGTGAGGTGGCTCAACTTCTTGGCAATCGAGTTCGCCACGGCCTTGGCGATCAGCGTCTTGCCGCAGCCAGGCGGGCCATAGAGCAACACGCCCTTGGGCGGGTTCAGCTTGTGCTCGGCAAACAAGTGCGGATGGAGGAACGGCAGCTCCACCGCATCCCGTACCTGCTCGATTTCCTTGGCCAGACCGCCGATGTGGTCATAGCTGACGTCGGGCACCTCTTCCAGAACCAGTTCTTCCGCTTCGGACTTGGGCAGTTTCTCGATCACATAACCCGAACGCGGGTCGTACAGCAGGTGGTCCCCGACACTCAGGTGTTCGATGAGCAGCGGCTCGCCCAGTTCCGCCACTTTTTCTTCGTCGAAATGTAGGGTTACGAGCGCGCGCCGGCCCTCCAGCAGGTCTTTGAGGCGGACCACTTCTCCCTGCCCGTCGAACCCGCGGGACTCGATGATGTTAAAGGCCTCGTTGAGGACCACCTCCTGTCCCTTACGCAGCTCCTTCGGCTTGATCGAGGGATGGAGGTTGACCTTCATCTTGCGACCCGTCACGTACACGTTGGCCGTCGAATCGCCGTTCAGACTGGAAAAGATCGCGTAGGTCGAGGGCGGCGCCGTGAGCTTCTCGACCTCGGCCCGCAGCGCTTCGATCTGGGTCTTGGCTTCCTGGAGGGTGGCGGTCAGCCGTTCGTTCTGTCTGTGGACTTGATCCGCCTGGTAGCGGGATTGCTGCAGCCGACGCAACTCCTCCTCCAGCGTCTGGATCTGGAGCCGGAGTTTCTCCACCTCACGGCTGTCGTCGTCGCTCTTTCTCACGGGGGGCGCCTCTCCATCGGACAGACGTTCGGTAAGCTTCTTGACCGAATCCCGGAGGGTGCGCAGACGGCCTGGATTTCGCTTCGACTCAGCCATGATCCCCTACATCCATCGGTTCACCATGTCGAGCAGGCAACGAACCCAAGCCCTGGCGAATTCTATCATCGCCCCCACATGCGGTCAACTCTCGCTCATGGTTCCATGCGACGCAGCCAGCAAGGCACGCGTCGCCGAAGCCACCGATTCAGCCGAAAGAATCGCCGAGATCACCGCGGCTCCCTGGGCCCCGGCGCGCCGCACCTCGCCCAGACGAGCGGCCGTGATCCCTCCGATGGCAAAGACCGGCAAGCGGCACCGCCGCGCTGCCTCTTCAATCGGTCCAAGCCCGAGCGGCGCCCCATAGGCCAGCTTCGAGGGAGTCTCATAGATAGGCCCCAGCAGGGCGAAATCCGCCCCCGCCGATTCGACGCGCAAGGCCTCCGTAACGGAATGGACCGACACCCCGATCAAACGCCCAGGCCCCAACAACCGGCGCGTCACCGCCACCGGCAAGCTGTCGGCGCGCAAGTGCACCCCGTCGGCTTCGACGGCCATGGCAATGTCGAGCCGGTCGTTGATGAGCAGCTTGGCTCCGTACTCGCGCGTCAACGCACGGACCTCGCGTGCCAACTCCAACAGGGCTCTGGTCGGAAGGTCTTTTTCCCTCAGTTGTACGGCATGCAGCCCGGCGGCCAGCGCCTCGCGCAGCAGAGTCAGGAGCGGCCGGCCATCGGTCTGATTCCGATCGGTGACGAGGTAGAGTGAGAAATCAATGCGGGGCATTGCGGGACAATGATAAATGATGAATATCGAATGATGAATGAGCCGCCGACCCAACGTTCATCATTTATCGTTGTGCAATCATCATTATCTTTTACAACATCCCCTCGATCGGGCTGCTGGCGGTCGCGTAGAGCTTGCGGGGAATACGGCCGGCCTTGAATGCCAAGCGGCCTGCGTCCACGGCATACTTCATGGCCTCGGCCATCATGATCGGATCTTTCGCGCCGGCGATGGCCGTGTTCATCAGCACCGCATCGGCCCCCAACTCCATGGCCAGCGCCGCATCGGACGCCGTGCCGACTCCCGCATCCACGATGATCGGGACCTTCACCGTCTCCAGAATGATTTTGAGGTTGTAGGGATTGCGGATGCCGAGCCCGGACCCGATCGGCGCGGCCAACGGCATCACCGCCGGGCACCCAATGTCCACCAGCTTCTTGGCCACGATCGGATCGTCGTTCGTATAGGGCAGCACGATGAAGCCTTCCTTGATGAGAATCTTGGCGGCTTCGATGAGCCCGGCCGTGTCGGGGAAGAGCGTCTTTTCGTCCCCGATCACTTCCAGCTTGACCAGATCGGAGACCCCCGCGGCGCGGGCCAACCGGGCATAGCGCACCGCGTCCTCGACCGTGTAACAGCCGGCCGTGTTGGGCAGAATCGTATATTTCTTCGGGTCCAGATAGTCGAGCAGGTTCTCCTTGGAGCGGTCGGTGATATTGACCCGACGCACCGCTACCGTCACCACATCGGCGCCGGAGGCCTCGATGGCCTTTTTCGTCTCGACGAAATCCTTGTATTTGCCGGTCCCGACCCAGAGGCGGGACTTGAATTCGCGGCCTGCAATTACCAGCCGATCATCACTCATAGTTGACTCCCTGGAAACGCTATCAGCACTCAGCCGTCAGCTCTCAGCTTTCGGGAAAAACCCAATGCTGTCCTCAGCTGAAAGCTGATTGCTGAAGGCTCTTCGCTCCTCCTCCGATGAAACTGATGATCTCGACCCGATCACCTTCTTGCAAGCTCCGCTGCGCAAAAACCCCTTTGTCCAAAATCTCCAGATTCACTTCCACGGCCACACGATCCGGCTTGATGTCCAGTTCGCGCAACAAATCCGCTACCGTCGTGCCGGCCTTGGTTTCTCGTGATTCCCCGTTCACCTGAATCCGCATAGACAATGATGGTGCATCCTACGGGACGCTCAAAGCCCTTGTCAACAAAGGCTGGAAGGCGCTAGCGGAGCGCCCCTTGCCCTTGCTACCATAGGGACTGTCCCGTCAGAAAGGAAGCTGATGACCGCCAACAATAAAGCCTTAGCTCAGATCTTCGTCTCGATGGCGGATAGGCTGGCGACCCAACAGGCTAATCCACATCGGGTACGGGCGTACCGGCGCGCGGCTGAGTCGCTTATGGAGTTGGCAGAAGATGTGTCCGTCATGGCCGAACGGGGCGCCCTGCAGGAGATTCCCGGCATAGGAAAAGACCTGTCAGCCAGGATTCAAGAATTTCTCAAAACGGGCAAGATCCGGGCCTATGAAGAGATGAAAACCCCTCTACCGCCGGAGGTGGCCGGCTGGGCGACGCTTCCTGGCCTCTCGGACAACGTCATTCAACACCTCTATGGCCGACTCGGGATCAAAACGCTGGACGACTTGGAAAGCCTCGTCCGCTCCCATCTCCTGCGCACCCTCCCCGGCGTCACCGCCTCGGACGAGGAGCTGCTGACGGCGATTCAAACCCGCCGCCAAGCAGCCCCTTGACCACATCTGGACGCTGATCGAAGAACCGTTACAGCGGCTTAAGATCCTTGAAGATCTTCCACGTCTTCAACAATTCGACCGCCTTCTGGAGCTGGACGTCATCCTCCAGCGAAGCCTCGCTGGCCGAGTCGCCCGGATTGCTTTTGGCACTGGACTCGTCCCCAGGCTTGGCGCCGCCTGGAGGAGTCGTCGGAGCCTTCGCGGCCGGATGGGGCGCCGCCGGCTTGCCCTCCCCTTCCTTGTCCTTATCCGTAGCCTTGGCCACAATCACCGGAGGCTGGGGTTTCACGACGATGTCAGGGGTGATGCCGGTGGACTGGATTGAACGCCCTTTGGGGGTATAGTACTTGGCGGTCGTCAGGCGCAAGCCGGACCCATCAGCCAGCGGCAGGATCGTCTGCACCGACCCCTTGCCGAACGTCGTGGTCCCGATGATCACGGCCCGTCCCCAATCCTGCAAGGCGCCGGCCACGATCTCCGAGGCGCTGGCCGACCCTTCGTTCACCAGCACGATCAGCGGATACTCTTCGGGCGCTTCCTTCATCCGGGAGAGGTATTCATCCTTCCGCCCGTCCCGCCCTTTGATGTAGACGATCAGCTTGCCCGGCGCGACAAATTGCTCCGACACCTCCACCGCCGCCGTGAGCAAGCCGCCGGGGTTGTTCCGCAAGTCCAGGATCGTGGACTGGAGCTTCTGCTCCTTGAATTTTTTCAGCGCCTTGCTCAGATCCCGGCCCGAGGCTTCCTGGAACTGGGTCAACCGCACGTAGGCGATGTTGTTGTCAATGACCTTCGTGCGGACGCTCTCGATCTTGATGATATCCCGCTCCAAGGCAAACACCAGCGGGTCCGCCACCCCGTCCCGCTGGACCGTGAGCGAAACCTTGGACCCCTTGGGCCCACGCATCTTCTGCACGGCATCCATCAGGGTCAGGTCCTTGGTGGACTCCTCGTTGACCTTGACGATGAAGTCTCCGGCCTTGATCCCGGCCCGCTGCGCCGGCGTGCCCTCGATCGGCGCAATCACCGCCAAGCGGTTGTCCTTGATGCCAATCTGGATACCGACCCCGCCGAACTCCCCCTTGGTCTCGACCTGAACCTCCTTATACATCTCCGGGGTCATATAGGCGGAATGAGGGTCCAGCGTGGAGAGCATTCCCCGGATGGCGCCTTGCACCAGTTCCTTGGGCTTGACCTCCTCGACGTAATGCTTCTGGATCTGGGTCAGCACCTCCGAGAAGGTCTTCAGCTCCTCGTACGTTTCCGTTGCGTGGCCGGTCCGCTCCCACCCCTTCCCGATCAACACGCCCACGAACAGCGTGAGCACGACAAGCGGGCCCAGATACCACGATCTCCGTTGCGGGTCCTGTTGCATAGCTGAATTTTCCTTTCCCTTATCCCTTCGATCTTGCTTACCGCCGTTTGGCCAACCAGGCCAGAGGATCCACCGGCTCCGCGCCCTCGCGCAACTCGAAGTAGAGCGTACTTTCCCCGGTCAATCCCGTATCCCCGGTCTCTCCGATCACCTGGCCCGTCTGCACCTGGTCCCCGA
This sequence comes from Nitrospirota bacterium, assembly GCA_004296885.1. Classification (NCBI taxonomy): domain Bacteria; kingdom Pseudomonadati; phylum Nitrospirota; species Nitrospirota bacterium. The sequence goes on from SCVN01000015.1 coordinate 323,795, forward strand.
CTTTCGCCATCAGCTTGGACGCATGCGCATAGAGCGAGAAGAAGCCGTTTACATGGTCCAGGATCACCACCAATCCATAGCCCTTGAGCCAATCCGCATAGGCCACCGAGCCCGGCATCACCGCACGGATCGCGCTGCCTTCTTCGGTCCGGATCTCGATACCCTTCTTCTGCACGTACGTGTCGAACGTCGGATGTTTCTGCCGCCCGAAATGAGACACCACCTGCCCGTCGGCCGGCCAGTGCAGGGAGCCTTTGAACGGATGGATGCCCGCCATGTCCTTCCTGGGCTTGGCGGCCGCCGCCCGCCGACGCGCTTCCAGTTCCTTGAGCAGCGAATCGATCCGACCCGCAGACCGTTCCAACTCCTCGACCATCCGGTCATAGGCCTGCTTCTCATGCGTGACCTTGGCCAGGAAAAGATTCTTTTCCCGCTTGAAGCCCTGAATCTCTTCGAGCTTCCGCTCCGTATGTTGTTTATAGACCAACATCTCTTCCCGGGCCTCCGCCCTCTGCCGTTCGATCCGTTGCAGCCGCCCCACATCATCCTGGTAGGCGTCCAGCAGATCATACTCCCGTTTGGAGACGGCGGAAAGGTATTGGAACCTCCGCTGCAGGTCCCCGTAATTGTCCACGGACAGCAAGGCCTTCAAGTACCCGAACCGGCCTTCCATGTACTGGACCCGGATTCGCGTGAGGATCGAGCTGCGCCGGTTGCCGATCTGCGTGCGTAGGGACCCGATCTGGCCGTTGATCTCCTCGATTTCACGGTCCTTCTGCGCCAGCTTGCGACCGATGTCCTGCCGCTCGTGGCGGCTTTTCATCAGGCGCTCGTCCAGGTCCTGGATCGCCTGCATGGTAAACTCGCGCTTCTTTTCCGCCTCGACCGCGTGCTTCTTCTTTTCCTGGATCTCGTCCTTCAACTTCTCCAGATTCTTCCGCTCGCGCTCGATCTTCTGGGAGATGGGGTCGCTACGATCTTTCGCGGCCAGAGCCGGATCGCCCGCCGCCAGCCAGCCGCCCCCTGCGATTCCGATCAGCAAGGCCAGCCTCACGACTTTCATGCCCGACTCCGCTCCAGGCCGACCAGCGAGATGAGACTGCCGACGGTGCCCAGGAGCAGCCCGGCCAAGACCAGCCAGACCGACACCTGGAAGGGAAAAAACCCGAGCCGCGGCGCGAGCCCCAGCACCCGGCTCGGCAGGCCCAGATGGAGGGTCATGAACTCGAACCCGCCCTTGAGCAGCGCCAGGGCCAGCATCGCACCCAGCGTCCCCAATACCGCCCCTTCCAGCAGGTATGGGATTTTGATGAAGGCCCCGGTGGCGCCGATCAACCGCATGATCTCGATTTCTTCCCGCCGCGCATACAGAGTCAGGCGAATCGTATTGGCGATGATGGTCACCGAGGCCGCGGCCAACAGTATCCCCACGGCCACCGACGCCAGCTCTACATAGCCGATCATGGTTGCCAGATTGTCGATCCAATCCCGGCTGTACTGGACCTGCGCCACCCCGGGCACCGCCTTGAGCCGATCAGTCCAGCGTGTGACTGCGTCGGCCGATCGATACCGTGGCGCCAGCGTCACTTCGAACGAAGCGGGCAACGGATTTTCTCCCAGGCCCTGCAGCAGACTCTGCTCCGACGGGAACTGGGCGCGGAAATCGGCCAGCGCCTTGTCCTTGGACACGTAGGTCAGCTCCGCCACCTCCGGCTCTCCGCTCAACCGTCGCTGGAGATCCGCCAGTCCTTGCGCCGACAGGTTGTCGTGCAGATAGACGATCACCTTGATGTCGTCTTGAAGCGAACTGACGGCGCCCCGGAGATTCAGGTACAGCAGCAGAAATACGCCGAAGCAGGCCAGCGTGAAGGCTGTGGTCAGGATGGCGATAAATGTGGTCGTCCGGTTGACCCGGATATTGGTGAAGGCCTCGTGGGCCCAATAGCCGAGCCGTCTCATTGCCCGGCCCCCACATCCGAGGCCAGCTTGCCTTCAGCCAGCGTGACGACGCGCCGGTTCACCTGCTCCACCACTTGCCGGTTGTGTGTCGCGATCAAGAGCGTCGTACCGCGCGCATTGATCGTCTTGAACAGATCCATGATTTCCGCGGCGAGGTCCGGGTCCATGTTGCCCGTCGGCTCATCGGCCAGGAGAATCAGCGGACTATTGACGATCGCCCGCGCGATGCAGGCCCGCTGCTGCTCGCCGGCCGACAACATGGCGGGGCGGCTCTCCTTCTTGTGCTCCAGTCCCACGGCCTTCAACGCCTCGGAGGCTTTCCGCCGGATATCGAACAACGAGAGGCCCTGCACCAGCAGCGGCAAGGCCACATTGTCGAAGACAGTTTTTTTCTGGAGCAGTCGAAAGTCCTGGAAGACAAACCCCATCGTGCGCCGCAAATAGGGCACCCCCGAGGGCTTGATGCGGGCCACGTTCTTGCCCTGGATCAGAATCTGGCCGTCGTCGGCCCGCTCCGCGCAGAAGAGCAGTTTGAGCAGCGTCGTCTTGCCCGCCCCGCTGGGCCCCATGAGCAGGACGAACTCGCCCTTCTCGATCTGCAACGTGATGTCGGACAGGGCCGGTCGCTTGGCATAATGTTTCCAGACGTGAAAGAGTTGGATCATGCCTAACGCCACGCCCGATCGGAGCGGCCCACGTGCCGTCTTGGTAGGTGCCGGCTATCCCCGCAACACATGCGCCGGCACCTCAAAGGCATTCTGAATATGCTCCAACTGACCGGGCCGATCCTGGCCGCCCCGGCACACCACCACGTCAAACCGGCAAACCGGGGCGACCAGACGGTGTTGCGCCAGGTACTGGGAGGCCAGTTTGATAAGCTTGGCCCGTTTCCGTCCATCCACCGCATGGACCGCGCCGCCCATGGCATCCGTTTGCCGTGCCTTGACCTCCACGAACACGAGCACCTCGCCATCCTTGGCGACCAAATCCAGTTCGCCCACGGACGAGCGGACATTGCGGCCCAGAATTTTGTAGCCCTTTCGGCGTAACAAGGTTTCGGCATCCGATTCGGCTCGACGGCCGAACAGCTGCCGCAGGTCCGCGCTCACCGGCCCACCCCAAGACCTCCGACACCCCCGGACAGGACGGCGAGCTCCGACACCGGCCGGAAACTCCGACGGTGGATGTCACAGGGACCATGCTCAGCCAGCAACCGCAGATGCTCAGGGGTCGGATAGCCCTTGTGCACCTGGAAATTGTAGCGAGGGAAGCGCCGGTGGTAGTCCAGCATCACACGGTCTCGCGTGACCTTGGCGATGATGGAAGCCGCCGCGATGGAAACGGAAAGGCTGTCGCCTTTGATGATGGGACGCTGCGGCACGGACAGTCCCGGGAGGGCCAACGCATCGGTAAGCAGAAAATCGGGCCGGAGGGAGAGGGCCTGGATCGCCCGGCACATCGCCAGCCGGGTCGCTTCCAGGATATTCAAACGATCGATCTCCTGCGCGCTGGCCTGCCCCACGCCCAACGCCAGGGCCCGCGCGGTGATCTCCTCGTAGAGCCGCTCCCGTTCGTTTTCAGCCACCTGTTTGGAGTCGTTGAGCCCCCGGAGAACGCACCGGCGAGGCAGAATCACCGCGGCGGCCACGACCGGCCCGGCCAAAGGTCCTCGGCCCGCTTCATCCGCACCCGCCACCAGACGGTACCCGCAACGCCAAGCTTCCGTCTCAAAGCAGTCGGTTGGCTCCACGCAGGCCCCCGTCACATGGCCACGCGTCCGACGGCGCGGGCGCGCCCATGGCAGAACGATCGAAAAGCGGTCAGGCCTTGCCGGCGGACGCAGCCTCGCCCGACGTTGGATCTGCCCCCGCTACCTTGGTGGCCGCCGCGGCGGCGGCCTGCGCCCTGGACTCCGGCGAGAACTCGCGCTCGCCGACCTTCGCCGTCTTGCCCTTCCGGCCCCGCAGGTAGTAGAGCTTTGCCCGGCGCACCTTACCCTGGCGAACCACGTCCACCTTGGTCACGATCGGCGAGTGCACCGGGAAAATCCGCTCGACGCCCACGCCGTAAGAAATCTTGCGCACGGTGAAGGTCTCGCTGTTGCGCCCACCTTTCCGGCTGATCACCGTGCCTTCAAACACCTGGATACGCTCTTTCTCGCCCTCCACGACCTTGACATGGACCCGGACCGTGTCCCCGATTTCGAACGCCGGCACCGTTTTCTTGGTCAGCGATCGTTGGATTTGCTCCAACCGATTCATGATAGTCTCCCTCCTCCTGAAACATCACAGACATTCGCCCGTTCCTGCATCACTTCATCCAACAACCGTCGATCTTCGTCGCTCAGCAACCGGTCCCGCAACAAATCCGGGCGCTTGCGCCAGGTATTGCGCAGGGCCTCCTTCCGCCGCCAACGGCGGACCGCCTCATGATTGCCCGACACCAGCACATCCGGCACCGCCAGTCCCCGTACCTCGGCCGGGCGCGTGTACTGGGGAAAATCCAGCAGGGAGTCGGAAAAGGACTCGGCCAGCGCCGACTCCGGATGCCCCAGCACCCCGGGGATCAACCGCACCACCGCATCAACCACGACGAGGGCCGGCAGTTCCCCGCCGGTCAGAACGTAATCGCCGATCGAGATATCCTCCGGTTCCAGCCCTTCCCGCACCCGCTCATCGATGCCCTCGTAATGGCCGCAGACGAACACCAGCCGGCGCCGCTCCGCGGACAATTCTTCCGCCACCCGTTGGGTGAACGGCCGGCCCTGCGGGGACGGCATCAACAGCCGCATGTCCGCCCCATAGTCCGCGCGCAACGCGTCCACCGCGCGGAAGATCGGCTCCGCCTTCATCACCATCCCGGCCCCGCCGCCGTAGGGCGCGTCATCCGCCACCTGGTGTCGGTCCAAGGTGTAGTCCCGCAGATTGAGGACGCGCGCCTCCAAGAAACCCTTGTCCTGGGCCCGCTTGAGCATGCTCTGTCCCAAGACCGGCAACACCAGATCCGGGAACAGCGTCACGATGTCGCAGCGCAAGGTCATACGTCCAACAATTCCTCAATGCCCCGCACTGTCATGGTCCGCCTCGCCAGATCCACCGAGACGACGACGCTCCGAGTCGCGGGAATCAACACTTCTTTACCCTCCCGGCGGACTGCAAACACAGGATGGCCGCCGGTCGCCATAATCTCTTCCAGTGTGCCCACGAGCTGCCCGGCCTCATCCCGGACCGTCACGCCGATCAGATCGCATTCGTAGTACTGTCCGTCTGGCAAGGGCGGCGCTTGGTCGCGCGCGATCTGAATCAGGCCGCCGCGAAACACCGCCGCCTCTTCCGGGGTCGAGAAGACATCGAACCCGACCACGAACCCGCCACATTCCTCGCGAAGCCTGGTGACCAATGCCGAAACCGTCCGGCCGGAGGGCGCCACCAGCATCACCTGTTTCAAGCCCTGGATCCGTCCGGGTACGTCGCTGAGCGACAGGACCCGCACGTCACCCCGCACCCCGAATGGTTTCACGATTTTCCCGACCGCGACCCAGTCTGTTGCAACGGTCGTTGCGTCGGCCGTCGCCTCGGTGGATGACGCTTCAGGCTTGCCCATCGCTTGTACCTTATGAAGCCGGTTTGGCCTTGCGCGATTCTTCGAATTGCTTCCAGATACCCGACCGGCGCAACACGGTCCGAACCGTCACGGAAGGCTGCGCGCCCTTCTTCAGCCAGTCCAGCACGCGCTCCTGCTTGAGCTGGATCACCGGCGGATTCTTCAACGTGTCATAGGTGCCCAGCACTTCCAGATACTTCCCATCGCGGGGCTTGCGGGAATCCGCCGCCACCACGCGATAGAACGGGAGTTTGTGCCGACCCGCCCGCGTCAACCGTAAATGAACTGCCACTGGTTCCTCCTTACGTTAAAAAGCTATCCGTTTCGAGCGATCAGTTCTTTTCAGAACGACCGCAAGGCTTGCGCCAACTGCCGCCGTCCGCCCCCGACCGTCAGGGCTTTCATCATCTTGCGTGCGGCCAAATACTGCTTGATCAACCGGTTCACATCCTGCACCGTAGCGCCGCTGCCGCGGGCGATCCGCTTCTTGCGGTTGCCGTTGATGACCGTGTGGTCGCGGCGTTCGCGCGGCGTCATGGAGTCGATCATGGCCATGACCCGCTTGATTTCCTTGTCGGGCACCCCACCCCCGGCCAGATCCTTGAGGCGCTGGCCCCCGGGCAGCATCCCCAGCAATTCCTCCATCGAACCCATGCGGTTGACCTGGGCGATCTGTGCCCGAAAATCCTCCAGCGTCAAGGTCTTGGCCGTGAGCTGCTTCTGGATCGACTCTGTCTGCTCCCGCGAATAGGTTTCCTGCGCCTTCTCGATCAACGACAGGACATCGCCCATCCCGAGAATACGAGACGCCATACGATCCGGGTGGAAGACCTCGAGCGCATCAAGCTTTTCTCCGATTCCCAGAAACTTGATCGGCTTGCCGGTGACCGCCCGGATGGACAACACGGCCCCGCCGCGCGCATCACCCTCCACCTTCGTGAGGATCAGACCGGTCAGGCCGACGCGCCGATCGAACTGCTCGGCCATGGACACGGCATCCTGCCCGGTCATCGCATCCGCCACGAGGAGGACTTCCTGCGGCTGGACAGCCCGCTTGACCGCCTCCAGCTCGCCCATCAACTCATCGTCAATGTGCAGACGACCGCCCGTATCGAGCACAACCACATCGTAACCCTGTTCGCGCCCTCGCTCCGCTCCCTCCACGCAAATCCGCACCACATCCGTGGCCGAGGCATCAATCCGGTCTGCCCGATAAACCGGCACGCCCAGATCGGCTCCCAGACTGGCCAACTGATCGCCGGCGGCAGGGCGGCGCGGATCCGCCGCCACCAGAAGCACGCGCTTGCCCTGCTGCTTGAACAGACGCGCAAGCTTGCCGGAGGTGGTGGTCTTACCCGCTCCCTGCAGCCCGACCATCATGACGACGGTCGGCGGCTCGGAAGCCAGACGCAACCCGGCTTGGTCACGGCCCATCAGCTCGCGGAGTTCCTCCCAGACGACCTTGACCACCTGATGGCCGGGAGTCAGGCTCCGCAGGACTTCTTGCCCAATCGCCTTTTCTCGAACGCGTTCGGTGAAATCCTTGACGATCTTGAAATTGACGTCCGCTTCCAATAAAGCCAGGCGCACCTCTTTCAACGCCTCGGCGATATTGGCCTCCGTTAGGACCCCCTGTCCGCGGAGTTTTTTCAAGACCTTGTCGAGTTTTTGGCTCAGACTCTGGAACAAGACTCGCGACCTCTCAAGACAGACCTATACACTCGAAATATCTATAAAAAGAGTATCGGGTAGTCTAAACAACAGGGGGTTGATAAGTCAAGGACGTGAGGATCTGGCCGCCGGGCCAAACTCACGTTAAAAACAGCGGTAACATCCAAGGCAACCCCCGAAAACCTCAAGTTTTCCAGTGGCCGGACCGATCCTGTATCAGATAGGCCCGGGCATGCCGAAGAGGAGATCTGAAGGCCGATGTCGCACAAGCCACCCATAGATGCTTCCATAGAGCAGCGCACGTTTTTCCGCATCGACACGGTGCTGCGGCTGTCATTCTACCTCGACGGCGAACTGGCCCAACCGCTGCCCAAGCCAACTCCGGTCAATCTAAGCATGGGAGGGGCCGGGTTGTTGACGGAACGGAGCTTTGCCCCTGGAGACACCCTGGCATTGACCCTCTTTCTGCCGTCGGGACCACCAATCCAGACCCATGCCAAGGTGGTCCGGAGCGCTCTCATCACCAATCTTGAAATGGCTTCGACTTATCAGATCGGCCTCCAGTTCACCACGCTCGATAAGAGGGACCAGGAGCGCTTGAACAAATATATTTTCCATCTCCAGGTCGAACGCCGGCGCACCCGCTGCCACGTCTAACCACTCTCCCTTCGAGACACAATCCCCGCAGCCACTCCTTGACTTCCTGCGGTTATTTCGCTATCGTACCCGCAGTTTTCCTTAAGACAATCTCGGTTCTTGTCCTGACGGGGTTGCATGAAGAAATCGCCCTGGGTCTTACTGCTCTTCATCCTGCTGGGAGGTCTGCTCGGCGGGTTGTTGGGCGAGGTCTTACGGGTGATCGCTCCGCAGGGCATGATTCAAACGCTGTTCTCAAAAGCGCCCCATATCGGAATCCCCACCCTGACGGTCGACTTGTTCCTGCTGACCTTCACGGTCGGCTTCACAGTGAAGATCAATCTGTTGACCATTCTCGGAGCCTTCCTGGGCATCTACCTCTACAAGCAAGCGTAACGTAAGTCGAAAAGTCACAAAGTCTGAAAGTTATAAAGTCGAAATGCCTTGGGACATTTCAAACTTTTCGACTTGATAGACTATCGGACCTCAGACCTCTAATTCTTTAAGGCGCACCGCACGAATCCGGTCGCGCAGTTCGGCAGCCCGCTCGAACGCCAGTTCCTTGGCTGCCGCCTTCATCTCGGCTTCGAGTCGGCGGATCAGTTCCTCTGAATCCCCGCTGTAAGCGGCTTCGGGCTCGGCGGCCAACTCCAACTGCACATAATCCAGCTCCGCCATCTTGTATTCCAATGCCGGGATGCTCTTCTTCACGCTCTCCGGCGTGATGCCGTGGACCTGGTTGTAGTCAGCCTGGATACGGCGGCGGCGCCCCGTTTCCTCAATGGCCAACTTCATGGAGTCCGTCACACGATCCCCATAGAACAGCACCCGTCCCTCACTGTGCCGGGCCGCTCGGCCGGCTGTTTGAATCAACGACCGATGCGATCGCAGATAGCCTTCCTTGTCCGCGTCCAGAATCGCCACCAAACTGACTTCCGGGATATCCAACCCCTCCCGCAGCAAGTTAATGCCCACCAAGACGTCGAAGACGCCCCGCCTGAGGTCCCGTACGATCTCGGCCCGCTCCAGGGTTTTGATGTCGGAATGGAGATACCGGACCTTCACGCCCAGATCGTGATAGTACTCGGTCAGGTCTTCTGCCATCCGTTTCGTGAGGGTCGTAACCAAGACCCGGCTGCCACGCGACACCTCAGTCTTCACCTGCCCGAGCAAATCGTCCACCTGCCCGCGCGCCGGCCGCACCTCAATCTGGGGGTCCATCAGGCCGGTCGGCCGGATGATCTGCTCAACCACGGAAGCGCCGGCGTGCTCCAGTTCATAGGCGCCGGGCGTAGCCGACACATAGACGACCTGATGGATGATACGCTCGAACTCCTTAAAGGTCAGCGGCCGGTTGTCGAACGCCGAGGGCAGGCGGAACCCGTAGTCCACGAGGCTTTTCTTTCTGGACCGGTCGCCCTCGTACATCCCCTGCACTTGCGGGATCGTCGCGTGGGACTCGTCGATGATCATCAAGAAGTCCTTGGGGAAGTAATCCAGCAACGTCGGCGGAGGCTCGCCGGCCGATCGGCCGCTCAAGTGGCGAGAATAGTTCTCGATACCGTGGCAGTAGCCCATGGCCCGGATCATCTCCAGGTCAAACTTCGTTCGCTGCTCGATGCGCTGCATCTCCAGCAGTTGATCGTGGGTTTTGAACTCGGCGATGCGCGCGTCCAATTCCGTCTCGATGCCGTTCAAGGCTCGCTCGTAGCGATCCGGCGCAATTAAATAGTGGGTATTCGGATAGATCGGCACTTTCGGCAGCTTGGCCAGCGACTTACCCGTGAGCGGGTCGATTTCGTGTATCGCATCCACGGTATCGCCGAACAGCTCGATGCGCACCGAGTGGGCATCGGAGGCGGCGGGAAAGACTTCGATGACATCGCCGCGGGCTCGGAAGGTCCCGCGGTGAAAGTCCGTATCGTTGCGGGCATACTGAATCTCCACCAGCTTGGCCAGAATTTGCTCGCGCCGGATCTCCATCCCTTCTTCGAGATAGAGCAGCATGTTGTGGTAGACCTCCGGCGAGCCAAGACCATAGATGCAGGAGACGGAGGAGACGATCAGCACGTCGTTCCGCTCCAAGAGCGAGCGGGTGGCGGAATGCCGCATCTGGTCGATCGCGTCGTTGATCGACGCGTCTTTCGCAATGTAGGTGTCGGTCTGGGGGAGATAGGCTTCCGGCTGGTAGTAGTCGTAGTAGCTGACGAAGTACTCGACCGCATTGCGCGGGAAAAAGGCCTTGAACTCCTGGTAGAGCTGCCCGGCCAGGGTCTTGTTGTGCACCAGAACCAGCGTGGGCTTCTGGACCTGCTCGACCAGGTTGGCCATCGTAAAGGTCTTGCCGGAACCGGTCACCCCCAACAACACCTGGTGGCGCTGGCCGGACCGCACGCCGACTGCCAGCTTTTCGATGGCCTGTCTTTGATCCCCGCAAGGCCTGAACGGGGCTTCCAGAACAAATTGCTTGTCGGTGGACATGGTTACTCTCCGGCCTTGCTCAAGGCCTGGCCGATTTCCTCCAGTACGGACCGCGACTCAGGGGTCGCCCTCCCGCCCGCCTCCAGGTCGGCCTAGGCAGACAGGTCCAAGAGGTGTTGGACCCGTTCCGCCAGACCCCGGACTGCAAACTCCCCGCCGATATCCGTCTGGTGGCGGCGCAGGGCCAGCAGAAGGGCGCCCCCTGCGCCATCGCAATAGGTCACTTGCGGGGCACCCACGAGCAATCGGGAGGGCTTGGTCTCTTGCAGGTGACGCAGAGTCTCCCGCCAGATCTCGCCGGTACCGTCCACATACAGCCGATCTGCCAGCGAGAGAGTCTGCGCTCCATCGCTCGCCGCCTCGGCGCTCATCGTGGCTGCACTCGCCTGTTTAGCATGGCCGTCATCTTACCACAGAACGCTCCTTGACAGTACGTAGGGAACGCCCGCAAGTCCCCATACTTCCAGGGCGAATACCGCGCACCACCGCTCCAGGACAGGTATGGGGGATGACCGCTACGACACGGCTCCCGCCCAGTCGACGGTTTTCAGACCCGACCTCGACAGGGCCTTTAAGGCGATGTGTGACCGTTTGTTGTCCGACCGGCTCAGTAGGCCGCTGGTTTCGAGAGGGGTTTCTGCGAGTAGAGTTGGATGGCGTGGAAGTTGTCGAACCCGATGGCGGCGTCGCCTCTGGTCACCAGCCCGATCTGCCCCCCGAACTGGGCCTTGTCCCAGGTGGAGTAGATGATCTTGCCGTCGAAGGCCACCTCGATCAGGTCCTTGCTGAGGATCGTATTATGGAGGACCCGCAAGAGGTGCCAGGGGCCGGCTTTTGGCTTGACCGATTCGTGCGTGATCACCGTGACCTGCCCGTCGACGACGCGTATGAGGTCCAGGCTGTTCGTAGCCAGATCCGCAATGGCGGCATAGAAGTTGCGGGCATCCTTGGCCCGGAAGATGACTCCGCCGCCCCCGGCCGCCTGGGGCTTATTCCCGGCGGGACGGAGTCGCACGGACAGATCCACGTAGTCGTAGATTACTCCGTCTGCCAGCAGGATCTGCAGGCTCTCTTTGTTCGGACCCGCCTGGCCTTGGGTCAGGCGATGCGGCGCGGTCGGGGCCTGGGCATCCGGCTCGATGCTCCATTGCCCAGCCGGCCCTTCGCCCGTCGTGCCAGCCGAGAACCCGGCCGGCGGTTGTCCCGGCTTTTCTCCGTCGAAATTCCAGAGGTGCCGCCGGTCTAATTCGGGCTGGATGGCATCATTGGCATTGCTCCCCCCTTGCGCCTGGACCGGCGCCGGCCCCGCACTCGACATGAGGCACCATCCCAGCAGGAGTCCCGTCAGGAGGCCATACCGCTTCACGTTCATAATCCTCATAAGCAGCCGCCGTCGATTCGCAGACACGATCAATGATCGTGTCTGTCGTTCACTTTTGCCACGCCGGCGCACGCTCCGTCAAGCCCTCGCCTGACGACTCCTTCTAGGCTTGCACGATCCCGTTCCCTGCCTCCTTTAATCTGGCTACGGCATCCGTCTCGCCCAGCACCACCAAGGTGCAACCCGGCCTCAACAGAGCGTCCGACGGAGGCACATAAAGAAACTTATCGGCTCCCGGCTCCTTCAGTGCCATCACCAACACGTTGGAATTGGCGATGATGCGCTCCACCAGTTTCGTGCCGGCCAACGTGCTACCGGGTTGCACTTGGACTTCCTCCACGCGCATGGCCTTATCCATGTCGCGCAGCATCAAATCCAGAAAGCTGACCACGGTGGGGCGGACCATCTCGCTGACCAGCCGCATCCCGCCGATGAACTGCGGCGACACGACGGCGTCGGCCCCGGCGCTTTTGATGCGATGGGACAGTTTGACATCGTGCGCCTGGGCCACAATCCGGATCTTGGGGTTGAGCTGCCGACAGGTCATAGCCAGCACCAGGTTGTCCCGGTCGTTGGGCAGGGCGCACAGGACGCCGGCGGCGACTGTGATCCCGGCCTGCGCCAACACCGCTTCGTCGGTCGCGTCCCCCACGACGTAGGGAAACGGCTGTTTGGCCGCCAGTTTTTTGACCTGCGCTTCATCCGTATCCACGGCCACGAACGGCCGCTTCGTCGCCAACAATTCCTCAATCACATAACGCCCCACATCCCCCGCGCCACACACCAGGCAATGGTCCCGCAAGGCCGCGATACTCTTCTCCATCTTGCGCCTCTCTATGATCTCTTTCAGATCGCCCTCGACGACGAAGGCCGTCATTTGGCTCAACGCATAACCCATAGTGCCCAGGCCGATCACGATCACGAGCATCGTGTAAATCCGGTCCGCCGCCGTGGTGACCGGCACCAACTCCCCGTAGCCCACAGTAAAGGTCGAGACCACCGTCATGTAGAGACATTGCAGGTAGGTGATCTCTGATCCGTCCTGATTCGTGCGGCCCTGGTTGATCATCCAGTAGCCGCCCGCCAGCGCGAGATTCACGCCGGCGATCAACACGAAGGCAATGATGAGGCGACGGTAGCGGGCCATCGGTCTATGCGAGGCTCCGGGTCATACGGTCCCGTCAGAGAGGACGGCAGAGTCTAGCCGGGCATGAGGGGAAAATCCAGCGACGATCACCGTTCGCGGGCGGATTCCTTCAGAGACTTCAGCAACGGGCTCAGGATGAACTCGATCAGACGCCGCTGGCCGGTCTGGATATCCACGGTGACGGCCATCCCGGGCGAGAGCGTCACCACCTTGTCGCCGAGATCGATGGTCGAACGCTCCATGCTTACCCGAGCCGCATACACCAGGCCGACCTTCTCCTGTTCAATCGCGTCGTCGGAGACCGTCAACACCTTGCCGGGAATCGCGCCGTAGATGGTAAAGGGAAAGGTTTCAATCTTGACTTCGACCGGCTGCCCCTCTTTGACGAACCCAATGTCCTTGTTCTCGACCATGGCTTCCACTTCCAGTTGGTGCTCCCTGGGCACCACAAGCATCAACTGTTGCGCGGGCGTCACCACCCCACCGATCGTATGGACAGCGAGCTGCTGGACGACGCCATCGATCGGCGCGATCAGCCGCTGCTGGCCGGTCTTCTGGCCGGCTTTCACCGCTTCCTGGGCCAGCGAGGAGGCTTTAGTTTCGTTGGCGGCCAATTCGGCCATCCGACCCTGCTGGATATCCGACTTCATCCGATCGTAGTTCCGCTCCGCCTCAGCGAGCGCCGCCTGGTCCTGATTCAGCCTCTTCTTCTGGCTTTCCAGGTTCTGCACCGCTTCGACCCGGGCTTGCTCCGCGTCCAGATATTGCAACTCCGCCACATACTGGTCCTTGAGCAGCTTCCTATAGGCTTCGGCTTTTTGCGTGAGCATCGGCAGCGTGGTTTGAAGTTTCGTGATCTCGCTCTTGGTGCCGTCAATTGCCGCCTTGCGCTGCTCGACCTGCTGCTGCACGGCTCCCAGCCTGGCCCGCTGCTCGGCCAACTGATCGTGCAGGAGCTGAAGTTGGAGTTCCACATAGTGGGGATCCGAACCGGGCGGCACTTCGATCGTGTCTTTCCACGCAAGCAGGGCGCGCAAACGCGCGCTCTCCATTTTGGCGGCGCGGTACTCGTTGGCGGTCTTCTCCTCGTCCGCCGCATTCATCGTCGAATCCAGGTCGATCAGGACGTCGCCGGCCTTCACTTCTTGCCCGTCCCGGACGTGGATCGCGGAGATGACGCCGCTCTCCAGCGGTTGGATCACTTTCGAATAGCCGCTCGGGATGATCTTGCCCTGCGCGACCGACACGATGTCCATCGTCCCGACCGTCGCCCACACGACCGCCGATACGAAGAGCCCGATGATTAGCCAGGTGATCGCCCGGCCGATCGGCGAGGGCGGGGACTCCTGGATTTCCAACACAGCAGGCAGGAACTCCGCTTCCCTGGCGCTCAGCGCGAGGCTCTTGGCTTCTTTCTGCTGCTCCAGCCAGGCCCCGCGCCAGACATCCAAGTGCCGGCCAAGCGTGGCGGGCGGCCCTTTGCCGCCTTCGGATTCAGGCGATGGCATAGAGCCCTCTTTGTTGCCGGTAGAGGCGGGCGTAATAGCCGTTGAGCCTGAGCAGGTGCTCGTGTGTCCCCTGCTCCGTGAGTTCGCCCTTCTCGATGACAAGAATGACGTCGGCGCGTTGGACCATGTTCAGCCGATGCGCGATCATGAAGACCGTCCGCCCCTTGCAGATCTGGGCGAGGTTCTGCTGGATGATGGCCTCCGACTCATAGTCCAACGCGCTCGTGGCTTCGTCGAAGATCAGCAATCGCGGATTGGTGATCAGCGCGCGGGCGATCGCGATTCGTTGACGCTGTCCGCCGGACAAGGTGCTGCCGTGCTCCCCGATGACCGCGTCATAGCCTTGCGGGAGCTCCATGATGAAGTCGTGCGCCCCGGCCAGTTTGGCGGCCTGCATGACCCGGTCCATCGAAAAGCCCGGATCCGCCAGCGCGATATTCTCGCGGACCGTCCGGTTGAACAGGTAGTTCTCCTGCAGCACCACCCCGATCTGGCGACGGAGCCACGCCGGGTCCACCTGGGCCAGATCAATCCCGTCCACCAGCACGCGGCCCTTTCCCGGGAGGTACAAGCGCTGCACGAGTTTGGTGATCGTGCTCTTGCCGGACCCGGACGCGCCCACGATCCCGACCATCGCGCCGGCCGGCACCTCAAACGACACCTTGTGGAGCACCTCAGGCCCGTCCGCCCGGTAGCGGAACTCCACGCTGTCGAAGGTCACGGCGCCGGCGATCCGCGACAAGGTCGTCTGCCCGGGTCGATAGGAAGGCTCCGTCGGCGCGTTCAGAACATCTCCCAGCCGTTTGACCGAAATGCCCACCTGCTGAAACTCCTGCCACATCTGGGCCAGGCGCATGATGGGACTGGTGACGAGACCGGCGATCATATTGAAGGCGATCAATTGCCCCACGCTCAAGTCCCCACTCAGCACCAGCTGGGCGCCCGCCCACAAGACCGTAATAGTCGTGACCTTTTGGATAAAGACCGCCGCCTGGCCTCCGAACGTGACGAGGGTCGCGGCGCGGAAACTGGCCGTGACGTAGGCCGCCACCTGCTCCTCCCACTTGCGCTGGAAGGCCGGCTCCACCGCCATCGCCTTGACCGTCTGGATCCCCGTAACCGTTTCCACCAGGAAGGCCTGGTTCTCCGCATTGCGGTTGAACTTCTCGTTGAGCCGGGCGCGGACGGTCGGGGTCACGAGGAACTTGACGCCAGCGTACAGCGGGAACGAGCCGACCACGATCATGGTCAGGATGGGGCTGTAGACGAGCAGAAGTCCCACGAAAACCAGCGCAAAGAATAGGTCGATGACGAGCGTCACGGAGGTGCTCGTCAGGAAGTGCCGGATGGTTTCCAACTCACGGACGCGGGCGACCGTGTCCCCGACCCGGCGGGCCTCGAAATAGCTCAGGGGGAGCGTCAACACGTGCCGGAACAGCTGCGCCGCGAGTCCGACGTCGATTCGGTTGGTCGTGTGGGAGAAGAGGTACGTCCGCAAGGCTCCGAGGCTCGCGTCGAAGACCGCCATGGTCAGCATGCCGACGGCCAACACGTTGAGCGTCGTCAGGCCCTTATGGATGAGAACCTTGTCAATGAGCACCTGCGTGAAGAGCGGCGTCAGGATGGCGAAGCCCTGGAGAAAAAATGAGGCCAGAAGGACTTCGCCGAGCAGGGCCCGGTATTTGACGATGGCCGGAATGAACCAGGTGAAATCAAAATGACGATCTTTATTGCTGAGGGAGGCCCGTTTGGCTAGAAAGAGCAGGCGGCCCGTCCAAGCCGGCTCGAACTGTTCGCGGGTCTGCAGGAGAGGACGCGGGTCACGGGGATCCTGGATCAAAACCCGCTCGGCATCCGCCTTGGCGGCAACAACAAAGCGCCCATCCGCGAGCACCGCGATCGCCGGCAGGGGAAGGACGGCGAGGCGGGACCAGTCGCTGTCCATGACCCCGGACCGGAACCCGAGCTGTTTCGCCGCCTGCAGCAACTCGGTCTCCCCGAGTGGGGCGCCACCCTGGGCAAACTGATGCCGCAACTGTACGCCGTCCGCGGGGACGCCGTGAAACCGCGCCACAATCAGCAGACAGGACAGCCCTGTGTCGATCGCAGCGGAATCTGTGGGAGCTTGAGGGGTTACGTCTTCTCCCATGCGCTAGCCAGGTATGGAGTCACCGGCGCGAGGACCTCGCGCGGGGCAGGTCATTATTTCCACTGCATGCTAACGCTCTATGCCATTGAAGGTCAAGAGATTTTCAGACATTTTCGGCCTTGCCGCACTCCACTTCTGCTGGACTTTTCCCCAGCCAATCTCATATGATCGCAGGTACCGTATGCTCTCCGTAAAACTTTATAGGCCCACTGCCACACTTGGGCGTTCACTATCATTGCTCGTGGCGATGGTGCTGCCCCTTTCCGCTTCATCTTCCCTGGCGCGGACCCTCGTGCTGGACGGCGGCCTGGCTTCCACATTCCACGTCACCGATCGGGCACTGCTCGGCATGCCGACCGGGATCGAACAGTTCTCCTACTTCGTCGTGCCGCCCCCCACGATCGCCACAAAGACCTCCAAGCAAACCGTGTCGAATTACCGCTATGCGGCCCAACCCAAACCCTCGTCGGTCCAAGAGGACACCGATCCCTACGGGAACCGGACCGTGAAGCTGACTTGGCTGGCCCCTGCCGGCGAAATCCAGATTACCAGCGACTACGATGTCCGTGCCTCGGTGGATTTTGCGCCTCTGCCTATGGCCGCCCCCTACCCGCTCCCGACCAGAAGTCTGCCGCGCGACGTCGCCCAATATCTGCAGCCTTCGGAACAGGTGCAATCACAGGACCAGGAAATCCGTTCCCTGGCGGCCGAACTCGTCAAGGGCGCGACAACGGAACAGGAAGCGGTGACCAAGATTCTCTACTGGGTGGTGGACCACCTGCATTACCAACTGGAGCCGGCCGGCTACGATGCGCTGCTGACCAAGCGCGAAGGGAAAGGTAATTGCCAGAACTACTCGCACCTGTCGGCCGCCCTGCTACGCGCCGCGGGCATTCCCGCTCGCATGGTGCGGGGCCGGACGCTCGACAAGGCCTGGGAAGTGGACGAAGGCAACGGCAAACGACGCTGGACCAGCCGCTGGGCGGCGGGCCGCCATGCCTGGATCGAGATCTACCATCCGGACCAGGGCTGGCTCATGTATGACAGTCAGGCCTATCACCTCTTCGTCTCCACCCGCTTCATTCGCATGGAAGTGGGCCCGGACAACAAGGCCGTGCATACCGACGGGTTGATGTCCTGGCGCAGCCGCAGCAACGAACAGCCCAAGATTCTGGACATACGAGTGGAGGCGGAATTTTCCCAAGATCAGGACGTCGTCAAAGCCCAGCGCGTGGATGCGGCCCCGCAGAAGCTGCTCTATGCACCGAATTTGACGGGGGCCACTGTCCCGCCGCCCCCCGTACCGGTGCTTCCTCCTCCTGCCCCACCGACGCCCCCGCCGGCCGCTAAACTGAAACCGTCAGACTTCGACTTTCCGGTCGTGTTTGGAAACCTTGAATTCCCGAGCGAGATTCGACTGTTTGAGCCGGTCAAGCAAGAGGAAGGCGGCCAGTTTTCGATGGAGGGGAGCTATGTCGTCGAGACCGCCGAGTATGTGTCCGGGGATCAACTCTATGCGCAAGCGCTCGAACCGGAGCGCCCCGTCCTGGTAAAGGATTTTTCGCTGGCTCTGCATCGGTTCGGAGGAGACCAGGGTGACTTGTGGGTGGAGATTTACGACGAGGGCGGAGACGGGCCAGGGAAACTCGTCGCCAAGAGCCGCCCGGTACGGGCGTCGGCCATCCGCACCCCGCCCAACCGCTACGCATGGGTCCCCTTCTCCTTCGAGGGCACGAACACGATCTTGCCGGCCGGCCGGCACTGGATTCTCCTCCGCCAGAACGGGGACGCCATCGTGAACTGGTTTTATTTGTATGGAAAAGTCGTGAGCCCGGAGGATGGCACGAGGACCAGGCCGAAGGAGGCCAAGGGGCCGGCCTGGAATCAGATTCTGAACATCGAATTCAACTTCCGGCTGCGGGGACTGGTGTCGCTCAGGGATTCTTAAACTCGCCGCAGTCTGCCCTTGAAGTCCGGTCTGTCTTAATCGTCATCCCGCCGATAGTCCCGATCCCACGCCGCAGCCAGAATCGGGTCGAGCAAGTGCGGCATCGCCGCAGGCAACCCGCCACTGGATGGCAGCGGGGCGAAGGAGGCCATCGCCTGTCGCAGCTGATCGACGTCCTTATCCTCCAGCTTCCACCCGTCGTCGGTCCGGAACTCCTCCACATGGTTTTTCTTGCTGCTATACCAATCGGTCACGGTCAGCGAGTCGTTGGACCCGGCGCCGCCTAGGATCGAGACCACCAGGTTATTCCCGTCGCGAGCAAACCAGAGGTCGCGGAATGAGATCCCGGCACCGAACTGCACCGTGTCAGCCTGATTGTTAGACAAGCCGACCAGCTGGTCCTGGCCGTCGCCGCGGCCGAAGAGAATCGTATCCTGGCCATCGCCTGAATCCAACCGGTCGTTGCCCGCCCCGCCGGCCAACACATCTTCCCCTTGACCGCCGCCCAGGAGGTCATCGCCCGAGCCGCCGTCCAAAGAATCCCGGCCCTGTCCGCCGGAGAGCGTATCGTTGTCGTCTCCGCCGGCTAGGATATCCTCCCCCTGACCGCCATTGAGAATGTCCTCGCCGCATCCTCCGTCCAAATAATCCCGCCCCTGGCCGCCATTGAGGATATCGTCGCCGCCCTCGCCATAGACTTTGTCGCCGCCTTTGCCGGCATAGACAATATCGTTGCCGGTGCCAGCATAGATCTGGTCGTTGCCCTTCTGGGAATAAATGATGTCGTCATTCCGGCCCGTCCGAATGATATCACTCGCTTTCGTGCCATACGTGGTCAGGGTTTGGATGGTCAGGTCGGTCAGCGACGCCGTGTGTCCATCGGCGAAGGTAAACGAGTCGATGGGCGAGGTATTGCCAGCGCCCAGGGTGATATCCATCCCCTGACCGGCCGTTTCACTTCCGCAGGCGTCCAAGAACCGCAGTTGCGCGACCGTCTCGCCCGCGATCTGCGCCAGCCGGACGACGGTGTTGTCGAAGGAGATGCCCGAACCGAAGGCCACCGCATCGGTCCCCCCCGCATCCGACACCCGATCCAACCCGTCGCCCAGATTATAGGCAAACCGGTCGTCGCCCAGGCCGCCGGTCAGCTGGTCGTTGCCCGTCCCGCCGGTAAGGATATCGTTGCCTGCGCCGCCGTCGAGGCTGTCGCTCCCTGCTCCGCCGGCCAATACGTTGGCATTCGCGTCGCCGGTGAGGTTGTCGTCAAAGGCCGAACCGGTCACATTCTCGACACCGGACAGGGAATCGGCGCCGTCGGCCCCCGAGGCGATGCCGATATCGAGGTTCACGATCACGCCGCCGCCCGCGTTCTCATAGGTGGCCGTATCGATCCCGATCCCGCCATCCAGCAGATCGTTGCCGGTCCCGCCTTCCAGCAGATCATTGTCCCCCTCGCCGAACAGGCAGTCGTCGCCCCCGCCGCCCCGCAGGACATCGTCGCCGCTCCCGCCGAAAAGACAGTTGTCGTTCGCATCCCCGGTCAGCTGATCGCTGAAAGCCGATCCGGCTACATTCTCGATGCCGCTGAGCGTATCGGTGCCATCAGCACCAGAAGCCATGCCGGCGCCCAGGTTGACGGTCACGCTCCCAGCTGCATCGGCATAGAAAGCCGTATCCATTCCCGTGCCGCCGATCAGCTGGTCGTCACCCGACCCACCGGCCAGCGTATCGTTGCCCGCACCACCATCCAGGGCGTTACCGCCCGCATCGCCGGCAAGCAAGTCGTCAAAGTTGGAGCCGGTGACATTCTCGATACCGGAGAGTGTGTCGGTGCCATCCGCGCCCGTCGCAACCCCTGTGCCGAGGTTCACGGTGACCCCACCGGCCGCCGTTGCATAGGACGCGGTGTCGGTACCGGCACCGCCCAGCAGCGCATCATCGCCTGCGCCACCATCCAGCAGGTCATCTCCCGCGCCACCATCCAGCACATTGGTGTTGGCGTCACCGCTGAGGCTGTCGTCGAAATTCGCCCCCGTGACATTCTCGATGCCGCTGAGCGTATCGGCCCCGTCGGCCCCGGCCGCGGTGCCGGCCACCAAGTTGACGGTCATCCCACCGGAGGCCGCCGCATAGGAAGCCGTGTCGTTGCCCGTGCCCCCAATCAGGGTGTCGTCGCCCAGGCCGCCCGTCAGCGTGTCGTTCCCCGCGCCGCCGTCCAACACGTTCGCACTCGCATTGCCGGTCAAGCTGTCGCCAAAATCGGAGCCCGTAACATTCTCAATACCCGAGAGGGTATCGCTCCCATCGGCCCCGGTCGCGGCACCAGTGCTCAGGTCTACCGCAACGCTTCCCGTCGCTCCCGCATAGGAGGCCGCATCCGTCCCGTCACCGCCCACAAGCGTATCGTCTCCCAAACCGCCTGCGAGGAGATCGTCGCCGGCGTCTCCATCGAGCGTATCGTTGCCGCCTCCCCCCTGGAGCAGGTTGGCGTTGTCGTCGCCCGTCAATTGGTCATCAAACGACGAGCCCACCACATTTTCGACCCCGTTGAGCGTATCATCGCCGTCCGCGCCCGTGGCAATGCCAGCGC
Organism: Nitrospirota bacterium; assembly: GCA_004296885.1. NCBI lineage: Bacteria > Pseudomonadati > Nitrospirota > Nitrospirota bacterium. The sequence continues at coordinate 344,868 of SCVN01000015.1, forward strand.
CGAGATTGACGATGACACTGCCGGCCGCGTGCTCGTAGCTTGCCGTATCGATCCCTATCCCGCCATCCAGCAGATCGTTGCCGGTCCCACCATCCAGCAGATCGTTGCCGCCCTCACCGTGCAAGCAATCGTCGCCCGCCCCGCCGATCAGCACATCGTCCCCATCTCCGCCAAAGAAACAGTTGTCATTTGCGTCGCCGATGATCAGATCGGCCAAATTGCTACAGTAGACATGTTCGATCCCAACCAACGTGTCGGTGCCGTCCGCCCCGACCGCCGTCCCGGCGCTGAGGTCCACGGTGACACCACCTGGCGCGTCGGCGTAGCTGACCGAATCCGTCCCGGCCCCGCCGTCGATGTAGTCGTCTCCCGCGCCACCCACCAACGTGTCGTCACCGGCGCCGCCGTAGAGCTGATCATTGCCCGTACCGCCGTCCAGGGTGTCGTTGCCCGCGCCGCCGTCCATGTAGTCGTTGCCATCCCCCGCATTCACGACGTCGTCACGGTCGTCATACACCAACACGTCGTTGCCCGCCGTCGGAACGTTCACGAGGTCCAAAAGCTGGGGCCTCGGCCCGTCGGTGAAGCAGACCATGGAAACGCCCAATGAACCGTGCACGCCGGTGGGATCGAAGTCGAGGATGCGCACTGCGTCCCCACCGGTCCCGACCTGAATCGTCAGGATATGATTCTGAACGTCGTTGGTGAAGGTCAGATCGTTCTGCGTGATCCCCGAGCCAAAGTAGATATGATTGCCGGCGCCAGGGGCCGGCACGTCCCGGATCGTATCCACCCCATCGCCGAGGTTGAACCAGTAGGTATCGTGGCCCGCGCCGCCGAGCAGCGTATCGTTGCCGGCCCCGCCATAGAATGAATCGTTCCCGGCTCCGCCGTCGAGCGTATCGTCTCCCGCCTGCCCGTACAACGTGTCGGCGCCATCTCCACCGGCCAATGTGTCGTTGCCCGCGCCGCCACTCAAGGTATTGCTGCCGCCATCGCCCGTGAGTTGATCGTCGAACGCCGAGCCAGTCACATTTTCGATCCCGCTGAGCGTATCGTTGCTGTCTGCCCCTGTGGCCGTACCCGCACCCAAATTCACGTTGACGCTACCCGCTGCCCCCGCGTAAGACGCCATGTCAACGCCTGCGCCGCCAATCAACGTATCGTCGCCGAGGCCGCCCGTAAGTACGTCGTTGCCCGCCCCGCCGTCCAGAACGTTGTTGCCGCTATCACCGGTGAGCTGATCGTCGAACTCGGAGCCGGTCACGTTCTCGATGCCAGACAACGTATCGCTGCCATCGGCACCCGTAGCGGTGCCAGTCGAGAGATACACAGAGACGCCGCCGCTGGCCCCCACGTAAGAAGCCGTGTCGGTGCCCGCCCCACCGACTAACGTGTCATCGCCCAGGCCGCCAATTAACGTATCGTTGCCGTCGTCGCCGAAGAGCTGGTCATTGCCCGTATTGCCATCCAGGGTGTCATTGCCGCCGCCCCCATGCACAATGTCGTTCCCAGCCAGCGCATCCACCACATCGTCGGTATTGCCGTAATTCAGCACATCGTCGCCGGGTGTCGGCGTCGGCGTGACCAGATCGGCCACATTGGCCGTTGAGCCATCGGCGAAGCCAACCGTTGTCACACCCAGGTTTCCGATCCCGATGGTCGGGTCGAAATTCAGGATGCGCACGGCATCCCCACCGGTCCCGACATTGATGGTCAACGTATGGGCTGCGGCGTCGTGCAGGAAGGTCAGATCGTTCTGCGTGATCCCTGCGCCGAAGATCAAGTGATTGCCTGCGCCGGGCACCGCCGTGTCCGTGAGGGTATCCACGCCGTCCCCGAGATTGAAGCGGTAGGTATCATCCCCGGCGCCGCCGATAAGACTGTCGTTGCCAGTTCCGCCATGCAACGTGTCGTTGCCCGCCCCACCATCGAGGATGTTGCTCCCGCTATCGCCGGTCAGGGCGTCGTTGAAGGCTGAGCCGGTGACATTCTCGATACCCGAGAGCTGGTCGGTCCCTGCTCCGCCGGTCGCTTGATTCGAAGCTGCAGATAGGTTGACGGTCACCGCGCTCGTCGCGGTTGCATAGGAGGCCGTATCCGTTCCCGCCCCTCCCTGGAGGTTGTCGTTGCCCGTCCCGCCATCGAGCAGGTCGGCCCCGGCATCCCCCGAGAGGGTGTCGTTGCCGGCTCCCCCGAGCAGTTGGTCGTTCCCGTCCCCGCCGTAGAGGGTGTCGTGCCAATTGCCGCCATCCAGCGTGTCATCGCCCCCGCCCCCGGCCAGCACATCGGCCCCGTTGTTCCCGACCAGCACGTTGGCATTCGCATCGCCGCTGATGCTATCGTCCACGTTCGACCCGATGACGTTCTCGATATTGACCAGCCGATCGGTGCCGATCTGACTGAACGCCCCGCCGCTCGACGCCGAGCCGACTCCCGACCCGTTCAACCCCACCGACACGCCAACGCTCCCGTTTCCACTGCCCTGTGCCCGGGAATAGTCCACCGTATCGATCCCGTCCCCGCCGTCCAGGTAATTGTTGATGTTGCGGGAATAGTCGCTGATGAGCGTGTCGTTGTAGGCCGAGCCGATCACATACTCGATGCTGGAGAGACTGTCTGTCCCGTCCGCCCCGGTCGCGACACCATCGTTCAAGTTCACCGTGACGCTGCCGGCCGCCCCCACATAAGAGGCCGTATCCTCCCGCACCCCGCCGATCAGGGAGTCGTTCCCCAGCCCGCCGATGAATGTCGTGTACAAGTCCCCGCCGATCAGCGTGTCGTTGCCGGCTCCCCCGTCCAACACGTCGCTGCCCCAACTGCCGCCGTAGAGCACATTGTTCCCGCCATCGCCCGTCAACCGGTCGTCGAAGGCCGAGCCCGTCACATTTTCAATCCCGCTGAGTGTATCGGTGCCGTTTGCCCCGCTTACCATGCCGGTTTGCAGATTGACCGTCACCGATCCCGTGGCACTTGCATAGGAAGCCGTGTCCACCCCGTCACCGCCCAGGAGCGTATCGCTCCCTGCCCCGCCATCCAACGTGTCGTTGCCCGCCCCCCCATCGAGCAGGTCATCGCCCGCCCCGCCGGCCAGCACGTTGGCCTGCCCATCGCCGGTCAGGGTGTCATTGAAATTCGAGCCGGTGAGATTTTCGATCCCGGTCAGCTGATCCGTGCCCGCGCCCCCCGTGGCCTGTGGCCCGACAAGGCCAAGGTTCACCGTCACGCCAGCCGTGGCATCCGCATAGCTCGCCATGTCGGTGCCGATCCCTCCATCGAGACTGTCATCACCTAGCCCGCCACTGAGTGTGTCGGTGCCATCGCCGCCCAGGAGCTGGTCATTGCCGGCGTCCCCGCTGAGGCTGTCATTGCCCGCGCCACCGTCAAGTATGTCCTCCCCGGTACCGCCACTGAGGGCATCGTTCTCGGTGCCCCCGATCAGCTGGTCGTTGCCATCCCCGCCCTGCAGCTGGTCGTTCCCGGTTCCGCCGTCGAGCGTATCGTCGCCGCCCCCCCCGGCGAGCGCATCGTTGCCCCCGCGCCCGGTCAGCACGTTGGCCCCTGCATCACCACTGAGATTGTCGTCGAAGTTCGACCCGATGACGTTCTCGATGTTGTAAAGCGTATCGTTGCCGATCCAACTTTGCGCACCGGCACTCGATGCCCCGCCCGCCCCCGCCCCGTTCAGTCCCACCGACACGCCGACGCTCCCGTTCCCGCTGGCCCGCGTCCCGGTGTAGTCCACCGTATCCACCCCGGCGCCGCCGTCGAGCACGTCGTTGCCAGCGGAAAACCATTCGGTGATACCACCGCCGTCTCCCACCAGTGTGTCATTGCCCGCACCGCCGTTGAGCTGGTCAGTACCGGGCCCGCCGGTCAGGGTATCGTTACCTTCCAGGCCATTAATCTGATCGTCACCAAATGTCCCGAGCAGATTGTCGTCGCCAGTAGTTCCGTCAATGGTCGCCATGAAGTCCTCCCCAGGGACCGATTAGCCCACGGCAAGACAGCCCGCGGCCTATACCGCGGATCGAGAGAAACTGCGAGAAATCAATGCTGTTCGAATATTGAGGTGGTAGCGGATGGGACAACTGGCACTGGTCCTTGGAGAATGGCTAGGAACCACCACGTTGCTCCCCCAGTTGAGCCGTCAGACAGGCCGAAGAATTAAGAATGCTTTTAAGGAAAAAACTGTAAGACTCTAAGGGTATCCTCCTAACGAGTCAAGAAAATAAATTGCCACTTCGAGTGTGGATTGTACCTATTCATAACAGGTAGAGACAGGATAGGAACAGCCACAAACACAATGCAACGAGCAAATTCTCAGCGTCCTCATCTCTGGGCCTGGGATTAGGCGATTGGTTGCGGTCGTTTACGGCTTTGCGGGAGGCTGAAAAGTCGTGAGCCCGGAGGATGGCACGAGGACCAGGCCGAAGGAGGCCACGGGGCCGGCCTGGAATCAAATTCTGAACATCGAATTCAACTTCCGGCTGCGGGGACTGGTGTCGCTCAGGGATTCTTAAACTCGCCGCAGTCTGCCTGCGCCGCGCCTTCCGTTCGGCCTATCTTAGTGGCTATTGCGCCCATCGTCCCAGCCCCACGCCATACCTACGGTCTGATCCAACGAGTGGGGCATCGCCACAGCCATCCCCCCGCAGGAGGGCACCGGCGTAAACGACGCCATCGCGCTCCGCAACTGTTCCACGTGATTCTCCTCCAGCGTCCACCCGTCGGCAGTCCGGAATTGGTCCACATGGTTCTTGCTGCTGGCGTACCAGCCAGTGATCGTCAAAGAATCCGACGAGCCGACACCACCCAACACCGACACCACCAGATTGTTTCCGTCGCGGGCGAACCAGAGGTCGTGGAACGAGATCCCCGCGCCGAACTGCACCGTATCGCCCTTGTTGTTGTCCAGGCCAACCAACGTATCCTGCCCATCGCCACGGCCGAAGAGGATCGTGTCCTTGCCGTCACCGGAATCCAGCACATCGTTGCCAACGCCGCCGCTGAGTGTATCATTGCCCTGCCCGCCATAGAGCGTATCGTTGCCCACTCCACCGAAGAGGGTATCGTCACCCTGGCCGCCATCCAGCAAGTCGTCACCGGCGCCGCCGTCCAAATAGTCCTTGCCTTGCCCGCCATAGAGCGTATCGTTGCCCATCCCGCCGAGGAGGGTATCGTCACCCTGGCCGCCATCCAGCAAGTCGTCGCTGGCGCCGCCGTCCAAATAGTCCTTGCCTTGCCCGCCATAGAGCGTATCGTTGCCCATCCCGCCGAGGAGGGTATCGTCACCCTGGCCGCCATCCAGCAAGTCGTCACCGGCGCCGCCGTCCAAATAGTCTCGGCCTTGCCCGCCATAGAGCGTATCGTTGCCCACTCCACCGAGGAGGGTATCGTCACCCTGGCCGCCATCCAGCAAATCATCGCCGGAGCCACCGTCCAAATAGTCTCGGCCTTGCCCGCCATAGAGCGTATCGTTCCCGTCCTCGCCAAAGAGCTGGTCATCCCCTTTATTGCCATCAATCGTGTCATTTCCCGCACCGGCATGCACAATGTCGTCTCCGGCCAAGGCATCCACCACATCATTGCCCGACCCGTAGGTCAGATTGTCGTCCCCCTTCGTCGGACCTGTCTGCGGGCTGAGCAGATCGGCGAGATTCACCGTCGTGCCATCGTTGAAATTGATCGTGGATACGCCGATCGTCCCGTTCACGCCGGTCAGGTCGAAGTTCTGCAGCACGAGCGCGTCGCCGCCGGTCCCAACATTGATCGTCAACGTGTACGCCAGGGAATCCTGGACAAAACTCAGAGAAGACCGAGTAATGCCCGCGCCGAAGGCCAAGACATTACCCTCTGTAGCACTGGCGGTATCGGTGATCGTGTCGATCCCGTCGCCCAGATTGAACAAGTACGTGTCGTTGCCGGTTCCGCCCGCGAGACTATCGTTACCAACACCACCGCCGAGGATGTCATTGCCCGCGCCGCCAACCAGCGTATCGTCGCCTGCGCCGCCATCAAGGGCATTGGCGCCCGCATCGCCGATCAAACTGTCGTTGAATGCGGATCCGGTTACGTTTTCGACGCCCGCGAGTGTATCATTGCCGTCCGCGCCAGAGGCAGTCCCCGTGCTCAGGTCCACAGAAACGGATCCTGTCGCGCCGGAATAGGAGGCCGTGTCCACGCCCGCCCCACCGATCAACGTATCGTCGCCCAGGCCGCCGGTCAGCGTGTCGTTACCCGCACCGCCGTCCAAGACGTTGGCACCGGCATCACCGATGAGACTATCGGCAAAGGCCGACCCGGTCACATTCTCGATGCCGCTGAGGGTATCCGCTCCATCGGCTCCGGCCGCCGTCCCCGCCACCAAGTTAACCGTGATTCCACTGGTGGCCGCCGCATAGGAGGCCGTGTCGGTACCCAGGCCCCCGATCAAGGTGTCGTTGCCCAGGCCACCGGCCAGCGTGTCGTTGCCCGCACCGCCGTCCAAGACGTTGGCACCGGCATCACCGATGAGACTATCGGCAAAGGCCGACCCGGTCACATTCTCGATGCCGCTGAGGGTATCCGCTCCATCGGCCCCAGCCGCCGTCCCCGCCACCAAGTTGACCGTGACACCACTGGTGGCCGCCGCATAGGAGGCTGTGTCGGTACCCAGGCCCCCGATCAAGGTGTCGTTGCCCAGGCCACCGGCCAGCGTGTCGTTGCCCGCACCACCATCCAAGACGTTCGCGCCCGCATCACCGGTCAGGCTGTCGTTGAAGCCGGAGCCGGTCACATTCTCAATGGTGTTGAGGGTATCGGTGCCGTCCGCGCCCGTGGCCGTCCCCGTGCTCAGGTCCACGGTGACCGCGCCCGTCGCCCCGGCATAAGAAGCCGTGTCAACGCCTGCACCACCTGTCAACGTGTCGTTGCCCAGGCCGCCAACCAATACATTATCTTCCGCGTCACCAGTGAGACCGTCGTCATAGATAGAGCCCGTCACATTCTCAATGCCCGAGAGCGTATCGTTCCCCTCCGCCCCGGAGACCGTCATGCCCGTACTGAGATCGACCGTCACCCCACCCAGCGCTCCGGCGTAGGTCACAGTGTCGATGCCCGCGCCGCCAATCAGAGTGTCGTTGCCCGGGCCGCCAGCCAAGATGTCATTGCCCGCGCCGCCATCGAGGACGTTATTACCCCCATCGCCCGTCAGGCTGTCGTTGAAG